>CANOCV010000012.1 GCA_947564465.1 uncultured Roseburia sp.
ATGGCGATCCTGCCCGGAGGGCTTTTTATATCATAGGAAAGTCATAGACTTTAGCCCTTCACAATAACAAGGTCTTTCCTATGATATAAAAAAAGAACGCCAGCCCAAAGTCAAACATTGCTTTTAAGACAGCGTTTGGCTTTAGACCGGCGTTCGTCAGATTACACCAATAAAATATTTTCCTTAAAGCTCTCTTGTAACTCCCTCTCCTTCATCGGTTTTATAATCCTCTTGTTCGCCCGCAGCATGAACAATACTGCTATTGCAAAAGCCACGAGTTCTGCAATCGGGAATGCCCACCATATCATATAAATCGCATTTTCAAGCCTTGCAAACATCCAAGCCAACGGCAGCACAACAATACACAGCCGGAGCAATGAAACAAACAGCGATTCCAGACCGCAGCCCAAAGCCTGGAATACCCCCTGTATTGCAATACTACCTCCTGCAAACAGGAAACCTGACGCAATGATTTTCGTTGCCATAATACATAAGCCTTCCGTCTCTTCGGACATGGCAAATAATCCGATTAACGAGCCTGCAAACAGCTCCAAAGCGATAATCCCGGCCAGCATAATAATCTCAATATACAGAATTCCAAAAAAAACACCCTGCTTTACACGTTTCTTATCTCCCATCCCATAATTAAAGGATACAATAGGAGTAACGGCGTCCCTAAGCCCGAACCCGGCGAAAAAGACGAACTGCTGAATTTTATAAAAAATACCGTATGCCGTTACTGCCGCCTGCGATACCGCACCGAAAATCAGATTAATGCCATAAGTCATAAAGGACATCAGCGCCTGCATTATAATTGCCGGAAACCCAATCATATAAATTTCCTTTACGATGCGCTTTTCCAATTTCAGATATCTTCTTCCCGACTTTACTTCCACATTCTTCTTATAATGAAAATACATGGCAACCAGCATTGATACCATCTGTCCAATCACGGTTGCATAAGCCGCACCGCGAATTCCCATTTCCGGCAGTCCCAAATAACCAAAAATCATAATCGGATCAAGAACAATATTCACAATTGCGCCTGCCACCTGCGCGACAGTGGAATAGACTGTTTTCCCCGTTGCCTGCAGCAGCTTTTCATAAATAGAAAACATGACGATGCCGAATGAAGCAACCGAACAGATAGAAAGATAGGCGCTGCCCATCCCAAAGATTACTTCATCTTTTGTCTGGCTTCCAATATAAGCTTTTACGCCAAACAAACCAAATAACAAAAACACCATATAAATAATGAACGCTAAAGATATCCCGTTCCCCGCTGCCTTTGCCACTTTTTCTTCATTCCCCTGCCCCAGACTTTTTGCAAGCAGGGCATTCACTCCCACGCCTGTGCCAATTCCCAATGCCACTGTCAGCATCTGAACGGGAAATGCCAGAGTCAATGCGTTTACCGCATATTCACCTGCGTTTATAACACCCTCAGAATCCGATATCCTCGCCACAAACATACTGTCCACAATGTTATAACAGGCCTGCAGTACCATTGATAAGATCATCGGTATCCCCATGCTTAACATAACCTTAGAGACTTCACCTGTCCCCATCTTGTTTGTCACTGCTTCTTTACTCAATTTTCCTCCATTTCTTTCAAGTAACCTGCTGCCCGCCCGTGATAACAAAAGTGCGCTTCACTCACTTCCACGTTTAATTCCCTCGAAGGCGCAGCTTTTGTTCCTTTTTCTATGATATAAAATGCAGCAGGAAACTCTCAGGAGACTTTTTCGGAAAGCTGCCATAACCATATTTTTATCGACCATCTGCGGAACCTGCCTTCCTTTGGATACATGGCGCCACTTACGGAACCTGCCACAGGCAGCTTCCTCCAGATGCATGTCAACAGAAAAAGCGTAAACCCATTATCTGGATTTACGCTTTCGCCACTCGACTATGTTATTATAATTAAATTCTACCGTTTTGTCAAAGAATAATTAATTACTATAACAGATATTTTTACTGAAACTTAATCCTGAACATACGGCATTAACGCGATATGACGCGCTCTCTTGATTGCCGCCGTAAGCGCTCTCTGATGCTTTGCACAGTTTCCGGTAATTCTTCTAGGAAGAATTTTCCCTCTCTCAGAGATATATCTTTTTAATTTATTTGTATCTTTGTAATCAATTACATTGTCTTTGCCGCAGAATACACACACTTTTTTTCTTCTGTGCATACCGCCTCTTCTTCTCATCGGCGCATCGCCTTTATCTGCTTTATTAAAAGCCATGACTATTACCTCCTGTCTTAGTTAAATGGTAACTCTTCGTCTATTCCGTCCGGAATATTCATAAACCCGTCTCCGGCCGCACTGCTCGGCGACGGGCGGTCCGCCGGGACAAAGCCCGCATTTTCACTGGAAGCACTCTTGCTCTCAGCAAATTCCTGTTCTTCTATCACAACATCAGTGGTATATACTTTCTGACCATCCTTGTTTGTATAGCTTCCGGTCTGAATTCTTCCGGTTGCCGCAATTTTGATACCTTTGCGCAAATATTTTTCGGCGAACTCTGCCTGACGTCCGAACGCAACACACCCGATAAAATCTGCCGTCTGCGAATCGCCGTCACGACGGAATCTTCTGTCTACTGCCAACGTATAACGCGCAACTGCCGTCTGACTGTCTCCGCTGGAGTAACGAACTTCCGGATCTCTTGTCAAACGTCCCATAAGAATAACTTTATTCATACCACTTTCTCCTTTGCTCTATTTATGCCTCATCTTTTTTAACGCATAAGAAACGAAGTACGTTGTCCATGATACGAACATTCTGCTCTAACTGAGCCGGCACATCAGAAGCTGCCTCGAACTGAATAAAGTAGTAGAAGCCATCGCTCATTTTCTGAATCTCATAAGCCAGCTTTTTCTTGCCCCACTCTTCAACCTCTGTTACAGTACCGCCAAAACGGGCAATATACTCTTTTGCCTTCTCTACGGTTGCGGTTCTGACATCGTCTTCGATCTTGGCATTAACAATAAGCGCTAATTCATATTTGTTCATGCTAGATTTACCTCCTTTTGGTCTCTGGCCTCCCGATTTGCAGGAAGCAAGGAATTTATAATATATCACGAGTTAAAATAATAACATAATTTTACCGGATAGGCAAGCTTTTTTTCGCAGGAATCTCAATTAATCGGCAACAGTTATGCCACAATGTCACTTTATTCGTCTTGCGGTAAGCGCATCAAAAATACAATCATACAAGGCAGTGAGATAATTGCGGCTATAAAAAAAGTTAAGGGCTGTGCCAGTTCAATTCCCTTTATTCCCCAAAACTTCGGTAAAATCAAACATAGAGGAATAAAGACCAATCCGCTTTGCAGACAGGATAATACCAGTGCGGGAATGTTTTTTCCGATACTTTGAAACAGCATCGTAACCACTACCGACACCGGAAGAAACAAAAGAAATACGCACTGAATTCTCAAAGCTTCGCTTCCGATCAGCATAACCTCAGCTTCCTTTCTGAAAAGCGAAATAATTTGCGGTGCAAAGGCAAAGCAGCCTGCGGAGATAACACCGATAAGCATTACGCCGAACCAAAGAGTAAACAGTGTTCCCTTTTTGACTCTTGAATATTTCTTTGCACCATAGTTAAATGCCGATACCGGCTGGAAGCCCTGCCCGATACCGAGTCCTACACTAAAAATCAGGTTCGACGTTCTACCGACGTATCCCATCGCCGCAATGGCAGCGTCACCGAACAATTTCGCCTGCATATTAAGCGCCATGGTCGACACGCTGTTCAGTCCCTGTCTTGCAAGGCTCGGAAGTCCTGTTACGACGATATCCCCAATGATTTTAAACTCTTTTGCAACAAAGCGCACGGATAATCTGCTCTGCGTCTTTTTTCGCAGAAACATGGATAAAAGAATTCCGAAGGATATGTACTGCGATAGTGCGGTGGCAAGACCTGCCCCGCTAATGCCCATTTTGAACTTAAAAATAAACAGCGGATCAAACGCAATGTTTAAAATCCCGCCGGTGGTAAGTCCTATCATGGCAAGCGTCGCTTTTCCCTCATAGCGGAGAATATTGTTTAATACACAGCTGCCGGTCATCGCAGGCGCGGCAATCAGTATGAAAGTACAGTATTTTACAGCGAAGGGTAAGATGGTATCGGTACTTCCGAGCAGTCTCATCAACGGCTCAATAAAGACAAGCCCGATTATCATAATGAAAGCTCCGGAAAACAACGCCCATAAAAATCCCGTAGAGGCATATTGACTTGCCTTTTCAACGTGCTTGCTGCCAAGCATTCGGCTGATATTGCTTCCCGAACCGTGACCAAACATAAACCCGAATGCCTGAAGAATCGCCATCACTCCAAAAACAATGCTTGTCGCGCCCCCGGCACTTAGCGACAACCGGCTTACAAAATAGGTGTCCGCCATATTGTAGATATTTGTAATAAGCATACTGATCGTCGTGGGTATTCCGAGTAATATAATCAACTTTGTTACTGGCGTTTCCGTCATTTTTCTGTATTGACTGTCTGCGCCTGTGTTCACAGCTTTGCGCATATTGCGTATTCTCCTTTACTGTTAATATTTCGCTATTGTTAGTTCAAAAAACCACCCCGCTGCTCGGCCAAAGTTTAAGGGTGGTTTTCCTATGTATAGCTGCTTAAAATACGTGAAAACGAATGTAAGCAATGCCGGAAGCAAGAGACCGACCGAAAGCTTTAACGAGGATAATGCTTCCCTTTATTTGCGCTTCCTCCGCTCAAATACAACAACCACCTCATCCACCGTTGAATTTATCCCGGCGCCTGCGATCGACAACGAATTTTTCCCCAATTCGTTTGTAAAGACAGATATAACACGCCATCCGCGTTTGGCATAAAAATTAATGGTATTTGTTAATTGCGTAATATCCGTACCGCCTGACTTATCAATCACACTTTCCACTTCATATTCATATTCCTCATCTTTGCTCATTGTCAGCTTTTCTAACTGCTTTAAAATACATATCTGCAAAAGCTCCTGCATCTCTTCCTGTGAATATTTTTCCAATGTATTTATTTCTGTGACCTTTTTTACCGTCTGATGCAATACATTATTCTCATCAGTATTACTCTTAAACATCTTTAAAACATGATCATAATTAGCCTGTGTCAGTTCAATGCCGGTCTCCCGCATATATTTAATAATTGACTGACGAAGTTCCTCCTCGCTTGTAGGCACCTTCTCCACGGCCACCTCATTTTCTTCTGTGATTGTCTCAATCAACCGATCCTTCAACAAATCACTCTCCGTAATTTCCTTGAATAAAATGTCTTTTAACTCCATTATAAAATCTCCCTTCTTTTGTACCTTTCGGCAGCTTTTCATGATACATATTTAAATCATCATACTTTTATTGCCAGCTGTATTACAGTACCTCTTTTTTATTTTAGTGATTTTATTTTATTTCTCGACAATTCCTAAATATTTTCTCCAATTTTCAAAATAATTTTACCTTTTCCTTTTCAATTACGATATTTTCCATGGTATAATTAAAAAAGAGTCCTAATGCCCAATTCCAGTATGGATATCATTTATTTCAAAATGCAGAGAGGTTGTTCATTATGGCAGACACACATTCCAAACGCAATACTATTGCAATTATGATCGGTGACACGCAGTCAGACTATTCCGAGGAGCTGCTCCGCGGTTTTTACACCTGTGCCAGAGAAGAAAATGTAAACATTATTTTTATGATGGGACCGCAGATGCCGCCTTACTGTATGGATATTCTTACCTGTGGTATTGAAGGAGATTATAATTATCAGTTTGACACAATTTATGACTATGCACATTTCATTCAGCCGAACGCTCTCATTATTACATACGGTTCCCTGTCAACCTTTCACAATACTCAGGACAAACAAAAATTTCTGGACGCGTACGCAGATATTCCATACCTCTTGTTAGAAGATAAGCCGGACAGCAACGACGCGCCTTATCTGATTGCAGACAATTATAACGGAATGTATACGTGTATAGAACATCTTATCAGGGATCACGGATATACAAAGATTGCCTTTCTCAGCGGTCCTAAAAACAACAGAGATGCCTGCGAACGCCTAAACGCATACCTGGCCGTTATGCGCAAATATCAAATAACAATTACGGATACGATGATCGCATACGGCGATTACACGGAACAGGTCAGTGAACAAGTAGAATATCTGCTTGATAATAATCCGGATCTGGAGGCAATTGCATGCTCTAACGACAGCATGGCCAAAGCGTGTTACAGCGTCTGCGGCGCAAGAGACTTAATCGTTGGCAGTGACATTGCCGTCACCGGATTCGATGATGTGGAACCCGCCCGGACCATGGAGCCTCCGCTGACAAGTATCTCGCATAACATCTTTAATTTCAGCTACACGGCGCTCAAGCATGCGATCGCGCTGTGCAACGGCCAAAGACCCGATTCGCGACGGATGCCTGTCACATTCCGCAGACGCTGTTCCTGCGGCTGCGGCATGATTCATCCCTCCGGCCAACAGGAGAACCATGCAAAAGACATAGATACCATGCTCGCACAGTGCATTTTGGATATCTCGGACGACCTGCTCTCCGACATTCCGTACAAAAAAGACCGGGACCGCCTTGGCAAACTAATATCAAGCTTTTTTAACTACATTTATATGACAGTCTTTAAGGGCCACCGTTCTTCCTTTCATATGAGTTATCTGCTTGGAATCCTAAAGCAGTTCACCTCATACCCGCATGTTTCCAGCGGGCTCGTTTTGGAGCATTTTGCAAATTTGCTTCGCTTAATGACCCTAAAGTCAGAAAATGATGATGCCAGAAAGATCCTCACATCAATATTGACGACAACACAACAGTATATTCACACTGCCGATGTCCTAAAGCTTGAACAGGAAATTATGGATTCCACCCGAAAGGCATGGTTTGTTCCCTCCTTTACAAGAGATTTAACAACCCTTACCTCGGACAGCGACTTAAACCATACCATGACGCATATTATGAAACGCCTCCAAATGATGAAAGTAAACAGCGCTTACTTTTACCTTTTTGAGACGCCTGTTTTTCATGAAATTCATTCTCCGGTTTCCTATCCAAATCAAATGTTTCTGACTGCCTATTTCACAGAAACGGAGATGATTTACTATGATGCGCCGCACCGACCGCGCGTCACATCAGACTGCGGCTGCTCCACTTTAATCTCACAATCCCATCCTGCCTGCCTTACATCATTTATCCTCTTCTCCGGCGAAAAGCAGTATGGCCTTATGCTGTGCGAAGTTGAACAAAGCGACATTTCTTTTCTGCAGATATGCAGTATGCAGCTCGGCTCACTTTTGCACCTCCAGGCGCTTAATCTCTTAGAGCAGGAATATCAGCTTGAACTAAAAAACTCACTGAAAGTAATTCAAGAACAAAATCATATATTGAGCTTTATTTCCGAATACGATGAAATGAGCCGGCTTCTAAACCGACGCGGTTTTATGGAGCGCGCGCTTCAGGCATGCCGTCAAAATGTCGGAAAACAGGCGTATCTTATTTTCTGCGATCTTGATCACCTCAAGGAAATCAATGACAGCTTCGGACATGCAGCCGGTGATTTTGCCATTCGCGCTGCTGCCGACCGCCTGAGAGATACACTCCCTGACAATGCCATAACTGCAAGAATCGGCGGTGACGAGTTTATATCCCTCATTCTTTCCTCTCAAACTGATTTCAGCCAGCAGATCATCCGCGCATTAAAAAATGCCGGCAACACCTTTAACGCGTCTAGCGGCAAGCCTTTTTATGTGGAATTATCCATTGGTATATTCGGTTTTAGCTGCAATCCGCATGTGGATCTAAACGACATTATCCAGCAATCCGACAAGCTCTTGTATGAAGCGAAGCTTAACCGACGCTCCAGTATTAAAAAAAGCCTTTAATTCATAATATCTTTCCATAACACTTACGGAACCTGCCACCGGCAGCTTCCTCCAGATGCATGGCAACTAAAACGCAGGTGCAAACCTTATAAAGATTTACACCTGCCTGTCAAACAGACTTTTTCTATTGTTAATCCAAAATCATCTGAACGCAGCCATACATTCCCGCATCATTTCCAAGGGACGCAAGGGCGAATTTTGTATCGCGGCAGACATGGAATGTACGATCTTTGTAATATTTCTCCGTCACATCCAAAATGATCTGTCCCGCCTTTGATACGCCACCGCCAATAACAAATACCTGCGGATTCGTCACACACGCAATCGCCGCAAGTGCAGTCCCAAGCACCTTTCCAAGCTCATCCACCAATTCCATGGCAAATGCGTCGCCTTCCTTCGCCGCATCAAATATATCCTTTGCCGTAAGCGGATCCATGCCGCGCAGCGTTGTATCACGGCTGTCCTCTGCCAGCTTATGTTTTGCCATGCGCACGATGCCGGTCGCGGATGTATACTGCTCCAAACACCCTTTTTTGCCACAGTTGCAGACATCCGTCTCGTTCTCGTTCATCAGCATATGCCCGATCTCACCGCCCGCTCCTTTTGCTCCCGCTACAATTTTACCGTCTACGATAATTCCTCCGCCGACACCGGTTCCAAGCGTTACCATAACCACATCGGTATAGCCCTTACCGCCGCCCTGCCACATTTCGCCCAGAGCCGCAACATTGGCGTCATTGCCGGCTTTTACAGGGAATCCGCTTTTCTCTCCAAGCTCTTTTGCAACGTTAAGTACACCCCATCCGAGATTCACACATTGAAGAACCGTTCCGTCCGCTGTCACAGGTCCCGGCACACCCACGCCGATTCCCTGCACGTCGTCCCTGCTGATATTCTCTTTCGCAAGCTTATCATTGATAGAATTCGTCACATCATCCAAAATCGACGCCCCGCCGTTTTCCGTATTGGTTTTGATCTCCCACTTGTCCAGCAAAGCTCCGTCCGTCTCAAAAAAACCAATCTTACACGTTGTTCCTCCTATGTCTACGCCAAAACCATATTTCTTCATACCTTTTCTCCTTCTTTATCTCTCTGCCCGCTAAGGTTCATATACGACTGGCGCGGGACAGGCTCTCTTATATTCAGTATATGAAACTTCCCGTTCGATGTCAATGAGAATCAAAGTCCCTTCTACTCTTCTCCAAGGATATACCAAAGCATTCTTTCCGCCGCCTCATCCTTTGTACTTCCGTTTCCAAAACCTATGATACAGTCCGAATTATAAAACCTGTTCTCTGTCATAAAATCATTCTCCGGTATCCTAATTCCCGCCGGATAAATCCTTCCGGTATCGGGATTCGGAAGATAGACAATCTCCTCCTCATACTTTTTGATAAGCTCCTCCGAAATATGCTCCTCTAAGCTGTCTACGGAATTACACTCCACCATAAACTCGTATGCCTCTTCATTCGCCACAAGCAAATCAACGCCTCCTGCAGTAATAAGCGCAACCAGCGACTGAAACTGATACATATCCGTTGTACTGTTCGACTTCAAATCGACTGTGAAATTCGTCAGCAGCGTCACCTTTTCTCTCTTCGTATTGTATCCGTACTGTTCCATAAAATCCGTAAAATCCGGCTCACCCTCTTCTTCCATCCGGGCCGTATTGCAGTTGAGCAGCGCAATCTGCACGATGGGCTTCTGATAGTTCATATAATGACGCACCAGACTGACAACAAAAATAATCAGAACCAGCCCCACAATAATAGGACCTTTGTAATAATCCCATACAAATCCCATGATCTCCCGTTTATTCATTGCCTTAAAATCTGCTTTTTTTTCCATTCTATTCCCTTTCGCTCTCTCTTTTCTCCCGCTATTCTCCCTCTGTCGCAATCTCCGGCAGCATATTTTCACCTGCCGGCGCAACAAACGCGGCATACGGCAGCTCGTTGTGCAGCTCCTCCATATAAGTATGCCATATTTCCGCCGGATAACCGGAACCGGTCAGTCCCGGAAGCTCTCTCGGCATATCATATCCGACCCAAACGCTTGTGGTATAGTATTTCGTATACCCGACAAACCATCCGTCCTTATTCGAGTTGGTAGTCCCTGTCTTTCCTGCGCTCGCCGTCTGCTCCAAAGAAAGTCCCGCCGCAGTTCCTCTCGTCAAAACCCCCTGCAAAATATCGGTCATAGTCCGCGCCGCATTTTCCTTATAAACCACCTTCTCCTCCTGGCCCGATACATATATCTCCTCCCCCTGCGCGCTCAGTATCTTTACGATGCAGGTCGGCGTGCGGTATTTGCCGTCGTTTTCAATCGCCGCATAGCCGGCTGCCATCTCAACAGGGGACACCCCGTTAGTAAATCCGCCCAGCGCCGCACTCAAATTGGCATCTCCCTTGTCCAGCTTCGCAAAATTCATTTCCCTTAAATAGGATAATCCAATTTGCGGTGTCAACGTTTCAAACAGACGCCACGCCACCGTATTGATTGACCGCTCCACGGCATAGCGCAGCGTCACATCTCCCGCATAGCCGCCGCCCGCATTCGTCGGTCCTCCTTCGACCGGCTCGTCCCTCACAACGGTGTCCGGCGTATAATCCCGCTCTAACAGCGGCACATATACCAACAGCGGCTTTATCGCGCTTCCGGGCTGCCTGTAGCTTTGGTATGCTCTGTTTAGAGTATATCCGTGATACTCCTGCTCTCGCCCTCCCACAATTGCAGTCACGCATCCGCTCTGGTTATCAATACATACCGCCGCACCCTGCAGGGTATAGATCCCCTCATCGTTAAGCTCCGTATAATCGGCAAGCCTCTCATCCACTGCCCTCTGCAGCATATCTTGCATATTCAGGTCAATCGAAGTATAAATACGGTATCCTCCCGTATAAAGGCTTCTCTCACATTCCTGATACAGCTCGCCATAGGCCTTTTCATACTCTTCTCTCTCCTGTTCGCTCTCAAACTCATTCTGAAACACAAACCCCCGGTTCTCCATCAATGCCCGTGCGGCACAGTAATAGACATATGTCTCTACATAGTTGTTTTTTGACGTCTTAGACGGATTAAGCGTGATATCCTCCGCCTTCGCAAGCTGACAGGCCGCCCGTGTAATCTTGCCGTCCTCCGCCATATTCTCCAATATTCTGTTCCGGCGCTTTATCGTATTGTCGGAATTG
Source organism: uncultured Roseburia sp. (assembly GCA_947564465.1). GTDB lineage: Bacteria > Bacillota > Clostridia > Lachnospirales > Lachnospiraceae > Roseburia_C. Next base: position 11,114 of record CANOCV010000012.1, read on the forward strand.
GTATACGGATCATACAGCGTAGGATTGTTAGGAATCGCACACAAGTATGCAATCTGCGAGAGATTCAGATTCTCTACGTCCGCGCTGAAATAACCGCGGCTTGCAGCCTGTATCCCGTAAAATCCGTTTCCGAAATAAATATTATTCAGATAAAACTCCAATATCTGATCCTTGCTGTATTTTCTCTCCAACTCAGTCGCAATGAAAATTTCTTCCATTTTTCTCTGCCACGTCTTTTCCTGACTTAGAAAAATACATCTCGCAAGCTGCTGCGTAATCGTACTTCCGCCCTGCGTCACCTCTTTATTCTTAATCATCGCAAGTCCGGCGCGTATAATCGCTTTATAATCCACTCCGCTGTGGCTGTAAAACTTTTTATCCTCAATACTGATCATTGCTGCGGTCACATTCTCGGGCATTTCTTCTATATTTAAATAGTAAACATCCTTTTCCCCTTTCAGCACAGAGATCTGCTCGCCGTGCGTATCATAAACCACTCCTGTAAGAGAAGCCCGAAAAGTCTCCTCACTGGAACCGCGCACCAGCTGCTTTGCCTCCTTCGACAGCTTCCCCACCTGCTCTGCATATCCGCCGAGAAAATAGTAAGCAAGCCCGCCCGCCGCCAGCAGGATCAGCAATATCTGTAACCGGATAAAAATCCATAAACCACGGTATTTTTTTTTCTTTCTTTTATTTCGGGACATCGTCTGCCTCCCTGTCCTTATCTTACAACCCCATCACAGTTTGTGCTGCCACAAGGTCTTTTACCACCTCGCCCGCTATAATCAGCCCCGCCACACTCGGTACAAAAGCGGCGCTCCCCGGAGTGCCTCTGCGTCCGTCCTCACCAAGGACGTAGCTTTTCATCGGTTCCTCTCTCGAATAAACTACCTTCAGCCTTTTTACGCCTCGCTTCTTTAACTCGCGGCGCATCACCCGCGCCAGAGGATCAACAGACGTCTCATAGATGTCCGCCACCTCAAATTTTGTCGGATCCAGCTTATTTCCGGCTCCCATGCTGGCAATCACAGGCGCCTTCGCCTCCTGCGCCCTTAAAACAAGCTCAATTTTAGCCGTAACATTATCCACCGCGTCAACAACGTAGTCATACTCCCTAAAATCAAACAAATCCGCCGTCTCCGGCAGATAAAAACAGTGATGAACATCCACGAGGGCTTTTGGATTAATCGCATGTATCCGCTCCGCCATTACATCAGTCTTTTCTCTTCCGACCGTCTCTACCGTCGCTATAATCTGCCGGTTAATATTCGACACACTGACAACATCCTTATCCACCAACGCGATGCGTCCCACGCCGCTCCTGGCAAGCGCCTCGGCCACATACCCCCCTACGCCGCCCACGCCAAATATAATCACACCGGAACGCTTCAGACATTCAAGTCCGTCCTCACCGATCAAAAGACCTGTCCGGACAAATTTTTCATCCATATATTTCCCTCTACAAAGCATTATTCTGTCATATACTTTCTTAGTATATCACAGGCATTTATTGTTTTTCGACTTCTTTCTTAAATTTTAATATATTTATACTTTCTTTATGATTCTCCTGATACCTAACAAATCTTTTCCAACATTTTCACGCTATGCCTGTGCCCGTGCCTACTTTCGCTAACATAATGCTTGTGCCTGTGACTATGGATAACCGTATGCGTATGCGTCACCCCATCATGGGTATGGACAAAGCTATGTGCATGCTCGTGTGAATGGCTGTGCACAAGAGTGTCATAAACGACAAATGCGGTTCCGACTGTCATAACAAGCAAGGCGACAACATAGCCTGCTGCCAACGCTTCATGAAGCAGCACAAACGACAGTAACGCTCCTATGAACGGAGCGGTCGCATAATATGCACTTGTTTTCGCGGCGCCGAGAATTTTCTGTGCCCTGATATATGCAAAAATACTCAATCCATAGGCCACGAAGCCAAGCGCCATGGCCGGCAGGACAAACTTTAATCCCGGAAAACTTTCACCTAAGCTTAAGGCTATTACAAAGGAACCTGCGCCTGAAAAGAATCCTTTCATTACGACAATCTGGTAAGCGCTCTTTTCGGAAATACTCCGTGTACAGTTATTTTCAAGTCCCCAGCAGGCCGCTGCGCCAAGTACCAACAGCGAACCGAATGAAAACTTTAAGCTTCCGCCGCCGTCAAACGACAATATAAGGCTGGACAAAGTAATAAACCCTATCGCAGACCACAGCCATTTAGAAACCCTCTCCTTAAAAAGAAAAAGTGCGATTACAGTGGTGGCAACAATCTCAAAATTCCCAAGCAGAGACGCATTGGAGGAGCTGCCGATACTCACTCCGGCCATCAGCAAAATCGGAGCGATAATATCAAGCACAATCATGCCGATTGTATATGGCAGATCGCTTTTGTCTAAACGCTCGTTTCGCTTTTCGTCTTTCCGGTGAAATAAATACATGACACTCACGCCAAGACCTGCGCCAAGATACAAAAAGGCCGCCATAAACGTAGGTGGTATATGTTCAAGCAGCAGCTTAGAACACGGCACATTGATTGCATAAAAAAGCGCTGCCGCAAGCGCGTAGACGATTGCGGTTATATTTTTATTTTTCATCCTATCACCCTCATTTTTATATTGTTTATTTTAAAATTGTAACACCAAAATAAAAATCTTTCAAATTTTCAAAAATATTGTTCTTGACATTTCCACTTCATTGTATTATTGTAGTAATACAAATGTCACAGAAAGGATTTGCTATGGATACAATATTAAAAACCACCGGACTTACCAAACAATTCGGTAAGAAATTAGCAGTAAATGACGTAAACATGACAATTAAACGCGGTGATATATACGGCTTTATCGGAAAAAACGGAGCCGGTAAGACCACATTTATGCGGATGGTACTGGGTACGGCATTTCCGACCAAAGGAAACGTTTCTCTGTTTGACGGAATGCCTGCCCAAAAAGCAAGGCGCCGGATTGGCTCCCTGATTGAAGGACCCGGACTCTACAAGAACTGCACTGCCTATGAAAATTTAAAGCAATTTTCCCTGATATACGGAGGATCTGAAGAGGAAATTCACGAAATTTTAAAGTTTGTAGGTTTAGACGGCGTCGGGAAAAAGAAAGCGGGTAAATTTTCTCTCGGCATGAAGCAGCGCCTTGGTATCGCCATCGCACTTCTTGGCGATCCTGAATTTCTTATCTTAGACGAGCCGGTCAACGGATTAGACCCTGCCGGAATGAAGGAAGTCCGTGATCTGATTTTAAAACTGAATCATGAAAAAAATGTTACTATACTTATCTCCAGCCACTTGCTTGACGAATTATCCAAGATTGTAACAAAATACGGAATCATCAACGACGGCATTCTGGTGGAAGAGGTATCTGCAAAAGATCTGGAAGAGCGATGCAGACAAAAACTCACTTTTACGGTGGATGACACCCAAAAAGCAATTGCCGCACTTGCCTCCATAGTGCCTTCCTCCGAGATTCAGGCAGAAAACGGACAGATTGTCCTATCTTCCCACATGGATGAGGCGGCTTCACTGAATCGTCTGCTGGTACAATCCGATATTGCAGTCAGCGGAATTCAGTTACAGACAGACGGTCTGGAACAATATTTTATGAAACGGATAGGTGATTAATATGAATCGGTTATTTAAATTTGAATTTCGGAAATTATTTCGTCAAAAAAGTTTTTACATTTGCGGTGGTGTTTTAGTCGGTCTGATTCTTCTTTCCGCATTTACCATGAACCTGCTTCTCTCATTCAGTCAGGATGCAGCCGTGAGCGCCGACGGCATTACCGTCGCTATGACTGCGGAAGACTCCGTATTCTCAGGCCTGTATATGCTCACATCGGCGCTGTCAGGCAGCGATTTTTCTATTGTTTTGGCCGTTTTCATTGCGCTGTTCGTCTGCAGTGACCACAATAACGGCACACTGAAAAATATCATTGCGAAGGGCTATGGACGGTCTGCGATCTATGCCTCCAAGTATATCGTATCCCTGATCGCCTCAACCATCCTTACATGCGTCTGCTGGCTGACCGGTTTTCTTTCCGGAACCGCCTTCTGGGGTGTGGGAAGCCTTCCCGAGGAAGGAACAGCCTTGGGCTTTTTGGGAATTTTGCTGTTACAGCTTCTGGCTTCGTTTGCTTATACCTCCCTGTTTTTTATGATTTCCGCCTTACTGAAAAGAACAGGCGGTTCCATCGCCGTAGGTATTATAGCCCCGCTGGTCGTTGTAATGATTGTCTCTATGATTGATGCCTTTATTAACAGCGAATCCTTTTCCCTGTCAGAATACTGGCTGGACAGCTGCTATACCGAAATCGCTGCTACCTTCGTACCTTCCGATACCGCAATCCGCTGCCTTGTCTGCTTCCTGATTTATATTGCAATATTTACTGTATGCGGACATCTCGTGTACCGCAGGCATGAAGTATAATATCTCAAGAGCCGATAAAAAACGGACCAATATATTTTTCGAAATATATTGGCCCGTTTTTTCACCTGTTTTTATATTATTATTTCTTTTGAAAGCTTAGATTTGTCTTACGGATTCCCGCTCTACAAGCTCCGGCTTAAGCACGACCGTCCTGCCTTCGCTTCTCCCATGCTGGATATCCCCAAGGATCATCTCGGCCGAAATACTTCCCTTTTGCATACTGTTCTGATGCATTGTAGTCAATCCCGGCGCTACATACTCATCAAATTGAATATCATCAAATCCTATTATCGAATAATCCTTCGGCACATCCCTGCCGTTTTCACGGAACGCCTTGAGCATACCGATTGCCATGATATCCGCAATCGCAAAAATTGCCGTCGCATCACATTTTTTCTCTATCATATCTATCGCCGCACGATAACCGCCCTGAAAACTAACGGGATATTCAAAGTAATATTCGGCTCTCTCTTTGATCCCCGCTTCTTTCAACGCCCGCTGATATCCCTTATAACGCTTGTAGTTCAAGCGGCTGTGCTTTATAGAGCCTGTGACAAAGGCAATTCTTCTATGTCCCTTAGAAATCAGATATCTCGTCGCCTGATAACCTCCAATTTCATCCTCTAACATCACACGATTAAATTCCCTCGCATAATCCTCATAGGCATCAATCAAGACAATCGGCACGCCGAGCTTTTTCACCTCCACAAAAAAACTCTTCGGATAAACGCCAAGCATAATGATGCCGTCTAACTTCCTCCGCTGTATCCAGTCCCGACACTGCTCATCGGTCTCTACACCCGTAAACAAAATATCGTACCCCTGCTCTCTTGTGATGCTCTCCACTCCGCTTATAAATTCTCCAAAAAACGGATTCTTTAATAACGAGCCCGGCATATCCCCCGTCTCCGTCAGAGGGAGCGTAATCCCGATCAACTTTGAGCTCCCGTTTGACAGACACCTCGCCGTAAGAGACGGCTTATAATTTAATTCCTCAATCACCTTCATAATCCGCGTTCTTGTCTCCGGATTAATTTTATCTACATTATTAATTGCATACGATACGGATGCAACCGATACTCCTGCCCGTTTTGCGACATCCCGGATCGTCACTTTCTGCGCCATAACCCACCTCCAAATGTTAACCGTTTAAACATTGGATATTATAGCGTTTTTTTTGTATTTATTCAAATACTTTATTATTAAATTTTTGTGAACCTTTTTTTTAACCCTTTACGGAGCCCGCAAGTCCTTCTACATAATACCTCTGCAGACAGATGAAGAGGATACAAATCGGAATAGATACCAGGACCGCGCCCGCCGCAAATCTCGTGTACCATGTCTCAATATTTTCCCGGCTTAACATCGTATACAAACCGATCGCGACTGTGTAATGCTCCACATCATCGCCGAGAATCACCTTTGCATAGATAAAATCTGCCCACGGACCTATAAACGACATCAACACCGTATAGATAATAATCGGCTTTGACAACGGTATCGTAATCCTTGTAAAAATCTGAAATCTTGTGGCGCCGTCTATAATCGCCGCCTCGTCTAACGCCCTCGGTATCGTATCAAAAAATCCTTTGGAAATATAATACCCCATTCCCGCACTTGCCGAATATACCATCACAAGAGCCACAAGCGTCTGGGACAAGCCCATGCCCTTTAAAATATAATACACTGCAATCATTGACATAAAGCCCGGAAACATTCCAAGCACCAACATAACATTCATCAACGGCTTTCGCGCTGCGAACCGGATTCTTGAAAGCGTATAGGATGTCGACAGCACCAAAAACGTTGATATGACGCAGGAACAAACGGCCACTAACAGCGTATTCATAAACCACTGTCCAAACTGGAACCGGCTTGTATCCGTAAGCAGCTTCACGTAATTCTTGACGGTAAACGTTTTCGGGAAGAAATACGCTGTATAAGAACCGCTCTCCTCGCGGAAGGATATCATAATCAGCCATGCAATCGGGAACAGCCATATAACAATCATGATAACCAGGACAATGTAGCCCGTGTCTATCTTCATAGTGCGCATGGACTGTGCCAGACCGACAAATGCAAGAATCAGATACAGCCAGTATGCTGCGCCAAAGTATTTCACAAGAAAACCGCCGTCAATTACAAACGAGGAGGCGTCCATAAACATCTTTCCGGTAAAAAGCGCCACCACCGCCGCTACCGCATGAAACAGATAAACGCCAAAGGATACCCTTACCGCAGCGCGGCTTGGAAATCTCCAAAGAAGAACCACCAGCGCTGCCATTGCTATCAGCAATACCAGATAGATTACACCGATAACGATTGGCAGCCCATGATCCCAATACCGGTACATAGATGCTAAGAAGCGATAGCCGGATAACTTCCCGGTTCCCGGCAAATCGACAAAGGGAAAAAGGAGGACTAGCATCATAAGCAAATTGATAACCGGAAGTCTTTTCAATGCTTTTTCGTTTAAACCCATAATTCTTCTCATCATTGAAATCCCTCCTCATTTTTGTATGCACCTGTATTTCGGTAAACGATCAGCGATAATACCGCCGACATGATAAATATTACAATACCAATCGCGGACGCATAACAGTAGTCTCTGCTGTCCATCGTCAGTTTGTAAAGCCATGTTACAAGGATATCCGTCTTTCCCGCGCCCTTAAAGTAATCAAGCGTCGCCGGACCTCCGTCATTTAACAGATAAATAGCATTAAAGTTATTGATGTTACTGATAAAATTCGTTACCAGATACGGCGTTGTCACAAACAGCATATAAGGCAGCGTAATTTTAACGAATGTCTGGAACTTGTTTGCCCCGTCTATTGCAGCGCTTTCGTACAAATCCGACGGTATATTGGTCAAAATTCCGGTCGTTATCAGCATTGTGACCGGTATGCCGATCCACATATTTACGATAATAATGGTTACCTTAGCCCAAGTGCCTTCCGTCAAAAACGGAAGCGGCGAGGTAATAAATCCAAGATCCTCAAGCAGAACATTGATTGCACCTGATTTTGCCAGCATAACACGCACAATCATCAATGTAACGAAGGACGGAACGGCAATTGTGATGACAAACATTGTCCGCCAGAATCCCTTTCCCTTGATTCCCTTGCGGTTAATGATAATTGCAAGTATCATCCCGCCAAAGTAACAGGTAAAGGTAGAAAACACCGCCCATACGAGCGTCCAGCCCAGCACATGCCAGAAGGTATAAGACATCCCGTTATTAGAAGTAAACAGCTTCACAAACGTACCGAATCCAACCCAGTCAAACAGGTTTCCCGGAGGCTGATGCTCCATGTCATAATTGGTAAATGCCATCAATATCATATAGGCAAGCGGCACAACTGTGAAAATAACAATTCCCAAAAGCGGAAGCGTCAAAAGCAATTTATGTATTTTAGAATCGAATAACGATTTTATATCCTCAATAACCCCCGGTATTACAGCGCCCTTTTCCTTCAAGCGCTGAGCCTCAAATGCGGAATAAAGATTCGACAGCCAGACCATGATAAAACCGGCAATCACAAAAAGCGTCACTACTCCGCCAAGCAGCATCAGCATAGAGTTATCTCCCAAAGACACATCATAAATCCCGGTTTCCTCATTAAAAACCATTCCCTGCTGATTCGTTCCCAATGTAATAAAATTTGCAAGATTAGCGCCGCCCTTTACAATCATAAACGCGATAAAAGCGACTTCAAACAACAGATAAATAAATCCCCTTACGAGCCTTCCCCTCGCCATGTCCGAAAAACCCATAATAAGACAGGAAAGTCTCGTCTTTGTGTCGCTCTCCCTTAAAATGTGAACGACAGAATTTTTCTTTTCTTTGCTCTTGTTCATATCTGTCCCTCCGGACGAAGTTTTTATGAGGAGCGGAAAGGCGTATCCTTTCCGCTCCATATTTCATTGCTGCACCAGTAACATTACTCTTCTGTATCTCCTGTAGCAACTGTCGCCAAAAATCCTTCCACCATTGCGTCTAAGCTCTCCTGAAGATTTGTCTCCGTAATGTCCTTATTGATAATCCCCGCACCGAAAGCCGCGGCCGGATCCCAATACGCATTCAGCTGAGAAGTCGTCGGGTTCGGTGTAGAATAATTTGTCTGTAATACCAGGGCTGCCACTGCTTTATTCGCCGCTACATCCGCATTCTCCGTCAATGCCGGAATTGTAGGCGCCGTAGAATTCACCTTCTGGAATCTTAATAACTGACACTCTTCTCCGCCAAGCCATTCTGCCAGCTCCTGTGCAGCCTTCGGCTGCGCGGTCGCGCTGTTTACGCCGTATGCTTTGTAATCGGCAAAGTTGCTTAACTGGTAATCCGTCCCGTCAATATTAATGGTCGGAAGCTTACATGCCGCGTAATTTTCACCGTAATACTCCTGTGCGGACTCTGCCGACCATGTACCGGAACAGAAAGCCGCAAGCTTGCTCTCGGAAGCAAGGGAACCTGCAAGTCCGTCGGAATCCTCAACATACTTCGGATTGTTCGCAAGATTCAAAACATACTGCGCCGCCTTTAAGCCGTTTTCATCATTCCATGAGCAGGCTGTCGGATCATCTCCATTCTCTCCGTAAAGCGTTCCGCCGTTGGCATAGAAAAATGCCTCTATGTACCAGGAATTTGATATTGTACAGGAGAAATTATACATATCGTCTCCCAAATCCTTTGCCATCATGGTATCTAAGGACTTCACGTCATCTTCTGTATATTTACTGCTGTCATAATACATAAACCAGGAATTCGGCGTTACCGGAATTCCATACAGCTCATCTCCCAGCGTACACGCCTTAACGGCGCCCTCGCCGTGAAGCGACTTCACTGCATCTGCATCCACGGTAATCGGGTAAATCAATCCGGCCTCCACCAGCTCCGCAATACCGCCTGACGGATAGAGAAATACGTCCGCAGCCACCGTATTATCCTTTTTCATTGCATCAATAGAATCATCCACGCCCATAACGGAAACATCAAATGTAAGGTTGTATTCCGGATGCTTTTCGGCAAACATGTCACACATCTCCTTTGTAACATCCTGCTCCTCCTCCGGCGTCCATACCTTTAAGGCTACATCCGTCGTCTCATCCCCGCCGTCTTTTTCGGTTGATGCCTTATTTTCCTTGTCATCACTGTTTGCCTTGGCGTCACTGTTTGCCTTCGCATCATTCCCATTGTTACTTCCGCACCCTGCCAGGGCTGCCGTAGTCATTGCCAATGCCATTGTCAAAGCTAAAACTTTCTTCTTCATCATAAAGATCCTCCTTGTTTAACTATACCATAATATATCGACTCTTTGTTAACCGGTTTGATTTTATTACCTTCTCGTAGTTAATTCTTTGGTTAATCGGTTAACTATCAGTGGTAAAATAATCCGGTTTTTTGTATGTTAACCGGTTAACTATATTTAGCATACACTGTGCAGCCGTTTCTGTCAACCAATTTTGACACTTTCGTTAATTTGCGAAAATATTTTTCTTTCTTTTTGTGTACTTTTGCATATTTTCTTGGCGGTCAGTCTCTACCACGAACCTTCCGATCGCGGCATTTAATTTCTCGGCCTGCGACAGCATCTCCTCCGATGCTTCATGCAATATTCTTGCCTCCGACGACTGGTTTTCCGTGGTCTGATAAACTTCCGAAGACGAGGCGCTGGTCTGCTCGGACACGGAAGAAATACTTATAATTGCCTCCTCCGTTGTATTGCGCGCGCTCTCCATACTCTCTATGTATTCTAAAATTTCTTTTACCTTTGCCATCAAAATCCCGGTCTGATGATCCATCTGCCGGAAAGAATCGGCTGTCTGTCTGACCGCTTCCTGCTGCTGCGACACACTTTCACACGCCTGGTCCACAGACTCACATGCCTGTACGGTTTTCGCGGTAATCTCCCCGATAATATCACGGATCTCTCCCGCCGACTGCATCGACTGATCCGCCAGCTTGCGAATTTCATCCGCCACTACCGCAAATCCTTTTCCCGCTTCCCCCGCACGCGCCGCTTCGATGGACGCGTTCAGGGATAACAGATTTGTCTGTCCCGCAATATCATCTATGGTATCAATAATCAGCCCAATATCACCGATTTTTTCCTGGAGAAGCTGCATCGTTAAGGTAACCTGACTCATCATCTGCGTTGTCTCGCCCGTTCTGTCGTTTAAGCTCTGCATCGTTGAAATTCCCGCATTAATTGCGCCCACTGTACAATCCGTGGCATTCCCGATACTTGCCGTATTTTCATTGACGCTTGCAAATTTACCGGACAAGATCTGCATCTGTGAAAGACTGTTGCTGGAATTTTCATCTAAAAGCTCTACCCCCGCCTCAATCTCTTTAATCGAAAACCGGATACTTTCCGTGGAATCCACGAATTTTCCGACGGCAAGCGTCACATCGTTTACGTCACGGAGCAGCTCGTTACCCACGTTTCGCGCCTCTTCAATCAGACCGCGCACATTCTCCGTCATGTGGTTTAATTCCTTTGCAAGGATTCCCAGTTCATCTTTTCTCCTGCTTTTGAGATAAATTGTCAAATCTCCTGCGGCAATTTTCTGTAACTGCCTGTTAATCCGAAAAATGCCTGTTCCTATGCTCCTCGCAAAGATGCTTCCGATAAAAATTGCCAGCACGCAGGCAACGCAGACCAACGCTATCGTAATATTTTTTATCACGGCCGTCTGCTTCGTCAAATTATCTCTCGGAATCAGCGTACAGACACGGATTCCAAGCTCTCCCACCGGAGCCGTAATCGCAAGGCAGGTCTCCCCCTCATATTTTTGGTAAACAACCTCGCTGTCCTCACTCTGCTTTATCTCCGAAAAAATACCGTGATTCTCGATAAAGCTTTCCCCGTTATAGACAAGCTCCGTTCCATCCTCTGAGACAATCCCCACAAGGCTCCCGTCTCCGAAATCCAGTCTCTCCAAAACCGAAGACACTGTTTTTTTACTGATATCTGCAAGAACAACCGTATTGCTGTCCGAAAACGCCCTTCCTACCCGAAATATGTATTCTTTCTCCTTATCGCCGAGCAGTGCGTCACTCTCTTTGTCCATTCCGAACCAGTGATACTTTTCTTTATCCGCCAAAAGCGCCTGTCCCTCCCACGCTTCGATGAACGCTTCATATACGCCTTCCTCCGCCAATTCCACGGTGGAAATCGACTTGTTGTCTCCCGAAATAATATACAAATCATTTAAACGTTCATCTGTCCAGACCTTCTTTTTCGTCTCCGTCACTTTTGCGTTAAAATACTGCACCTCCTTTGTCTTTGAAAGCGCATAGATTCCTCCCAGATAGTCCGAAAGATCCCCGTCTGTATAGTATTCGTCCACCAGCGACTCAACCGCCCCAAACTCCGACTGATAATATGCCGACATCATATCCAGCGTCTGGCGCATGTTCTCCTCACTGTTTTGGATTACAATGGACGACGCTCTTGTGTAACTGATAATCCCAAGCAATACCATGCAGACAACCGGCACCATAAATGCGATAAGCAGCTTAAACTGAATGCTGTGAATACCCAGATGGTTTTTTGACCGTATTTTGTTTTTCTTTTTCTTCAAATCCAACGCCTCTCTCTCTTTGGAATGTTAATCCATGAATACCTCTAAAAGCGCTCCCGTCAATTCCTTTCTTAATCCAAGAGTATGCAGTTCTCCCAGAATAACCGATGTCTTATCTTTGCTGTTGACTAATTCATATATTTCCTTTTTCAAATCATACGCAATCTGCGCCCTGTCCAGAATTTCAAATACCTTCTCCGAAACCTTATCGGAAGGAATTTCACCCGATGATTCCAAACATATCTCTATGTCCTTACGCCCCGTTCCCTCATCCAGGCTTAACGTAAATACATGCCGCTTCTCATCATACGCCTGACGGAAGGAAACCTCCCTGCCGCCGCATAGCGCCTGAAGCTGCCGCGGCCTTTCTACTCCGTAAAAATGCAGCGTATATTTCCTATCCTGCGGCAGTATATGATCTCTATCCTCCGCCGTAATGATTAGCCTTGCCTTAGCCCCCGCCTCAAATACGAACTTCGTAAAGGCGCTGCTGCATTCCTCCATCCCGGCCGTAAGCAGATTATCCTCATACATCGTAAACTCACCCGATGCTCCGTTGAATACGCATACCTCAAGCGCTTTCGGATTTGCGGCGCTGTTTTCAATACAAGCCTCTGCCGTAAGCGGAAGTATGCTTCCCGCAGCCGCAAGAACCGGTATGTTTTCCAATCCCCGATATAAGCTTAAACTGCGGTTCCCCCGATACACATCCCCGGTAAACAGATCGTACCATGTCCCTTGCGGCAGCCAGGCTGCAAACTCCGCCAGACGTGTTTCTTCATCCATCGGTTTTGTAATGGGGCATACAATCAGATTTGTCCCAAAGTAATATTCATTCTTTACCCGATATGCCATTTCACACTCCGGATTTCTGTAATACATTGGCTCTGTCAGCATTTCTCCCTCATGAAAACAGCGGTAGTTCATCGTATACAAATACGGTATCAGCTGATGCCTGAGTCTGAGATAACGCTTCAAAATTCCCCCTATATGGGAATTATACGCCCATGGCTCTTTGACAAAAAACGGATTATCGGAGCTGTGGATACGCATAATCGGCGAAAACACGCCAAACTGTACCCAGCGCACAAACATCTCGTCGCTTTTCGTCCCGTGCATATGCCCGCCTATGTCATGGCTCCACCAACCATAGCCCGCATTACTTGCCGTCGCCGTAAAATACGGCTGAAAATCGAGCGATTCCCAGGTTGCAAAGGTGTCGCCGGAGAATCCGATCGGATAGCGGTGGCTGCCCAATCCCGCATAGCGCGAAAAGGTCAGAGGCACTCTGCCGTCCCTGCCGCTGTCAAGATAGTGACAGTGATTTAAAATAAACAGCGGATCATATCCCTTCTTTTTGCTTCCGCCCTTCTGCTGCCAGTCTACCCACCAAAAATCCACACCGATTTCTTCATTCGGATGATGCAGATACTTAAAATACGCCTCTAAAAACTTTGGATCGGAAACATCAAAATCTATCTTCTCTTCCTGTCCAATATTCACTCCCAGGGCCTTTGCCATCTCCTCATATGCCTCCTCACAGGCCCGTACCCCTTCCGCCGGATGTACATTTAACGTAACGTGCATACCGTTATCGTGCAGATACTTTAAGAAACGCTTCGGGTTCTCAAAATATCTTTTGTTCCATGTATACCCTGTCCAGCCGCTCCCATACTTCGGGTCTATCTTGGTCACATGCCAGTCCATATCCAAAACAGCGATAGAAAACGGCACGCGCTCCGCGGCGAAGCGTTCTAACAGCGCATGATAACTCTCCTCCGTATACGGATGGAATCTGCTCCACCAGTTTCCAAGGACATACCTTGGAAGCAGCGGCGTTCTTCCGCTCAAGTGAAAGAAATCTTTTAAGCAGCTTTTATATTCCCGGCCGTAACCGAAGTAATAGAGATCAACTCCGCCCTGTTCCCTTGGTTCTACCCATCCGTTTTCTAAAAGAATACAGGATCTGCTGTCATCAATTACGGAAAAGCCGTTTGATGAGATAAGTCCTTCCTCTAACTCAATCGCTCCGTCAGCCTCATCCAATGTACGCGCCGTTCCACCCAGTGTAGAAATCTTATCGCCGTAATACCAAACGCTGTGATATGCGCTGAAGTTTCCGCGCAGATGAATACTCAAGCTGTTTTCCTCAAATTTTCCTCCATTGTATACAAGCCTTAGATGCTTCGTAATAATTTCCAATCCGCTCCCATTTTGAACCACGCGGTAATCCGGCACGTCAAAATTGCGGTTTATAGCCATCTGTGTCGCCCTGTCCTCAAAGTTTCCGTCTTCACTGTACTCTATGCGGATCAATCTTGAGGTCAGCACTGTAAATCGATAATTCTCTCCCGCACAGACCGCGCCCGCATTTGCTTTTGGCTGCATTTTTAATTTATACTCCATATGTTTTTCCTCTTTCATGATAAAGCTTTATATAAACATTCGGCGTACGCAAAAAAGTCCTCCACCCCTCCTCATCGAAACTGAAATTTCCGTTTAGATTTTGTGCAGGAATTAAATTCTGGCAATATCCTTCTATCTTCATTAACTTCCAGTCCAAGGAAATACCCCCATTTGCGCCCGAAAGTTAACCGATTAACCTGTTTTTAAAATAACACGAAGCCGGCAAAAAGTCAAGAAGGGATTCATTTGCTAACCGTTCGTTGCTATTTTTAATATTTATATATATAATTAGGTAAAATAACTCTTAAATACTTAGTGTACTGTATCACTGATAATTAGCGACAAAACGAAGTAAGCGGGGTACAACATGAAAACAATTGCAATTATTGACGACGATATTCATATAGGAGATGTTTTAGAAGAAATTCTGCGGCAGGAGGGCTACGGCACGCTGCGCGCCTATTCCGGCACGGAGGCGCTTTATCTTGTCTCCGAAAACAAACCGGATCTGATTCTGCTGGATTTAATGCTTCCGGGGCTTGCAGGCGAGGAGGTTTTAGCCAAAATTTCCGGAATTCCCGTTATCGTGGTGAGCGCGAGGGTGGACGTCGAGGACAAGGTTCACCTGCTTCTTGGCGGCGCCGCCGACTATATCACAAAACCATTTGATACCAAGGAGCTTCTCGCACGGATTACGGTGCAGCTCAGAAACTCCTTTACGCCGAAAACGGATTCCGTATTTTCTGTCAGTGATTTGAGTCTGAACTGCCTTTCCCATGAGGTCACTGTTTTAGGCGAGCCGGTTCGGCTGACCAAAACCGAATATGCCATTCTAAAGCTTTTGATACAGAACCCTAATCAGGTCATCGCCAAATCCGTAATCCTTGAACGCATTAGTGCAGATACGCCCGACTGCACGGACAGCTCTCTCAAACAGCATGTCAGCAATCTTCGCAAAAAGCTGCGCGATAAAGGCGGCAGAGATTATATTGAGGCAGTCTGGGGGATTGGATTTAAGCTTATGGAACACTAATCTTTACGGTTTTTTTACCCTTTTCTTGACCGCTGTCTTTACCGTTTCGTGATAGGCTGTGTGCATAAAAGATAAGGAGGCAATATATTTATGGATTATGTTCTGACCACCGACGCGCTGACCAAACAATACAAACACTTTAAAGCGCTCTCGGGTGTTTCCATGCATGTCCCAAAAGGGGCAATTTACGGATTTGTCGGCAAAAACGGCGCCGGCAAGACGACGCTGATACGCTTAATCTGCGGCCTTTCAAATCCTGACTCCGGCAGATATTCTCTCTATGGGATCGACAGCCGCCAAAAGGATATCATAAAATCCCGACGCCGGATGGGCGCCGTTGTAGAGACCCCGTCCATCTATCTAAACATGACTGCCGAGGATAATTTAAAGGAACAGTACCGGATACTCAGGCTTCCGTCCTTTGAAGAAATCCCTGCACTCCTGGAACTGGTTGGATTGGAAAATACGGGAAAAAAGAAGGTCAAAAACTTCTCTCTCGGCATGCGTCAGAGACTCGGCATAGCCGTTGCCCTGGCCGGAGACCCCGATTTTCTTGTACTGGACGAACCGGTCAACGGACTTGACCCACAGGGTATCGTAGAAATACGCGAGCTTATCCTAAAGCTCAACCGCGAACATCAGATTACCGTGCTTATCTCCAGCCATATCTTAGATGAGCTCTCCCGCCTTGCCACCCATTACGGATTTATTGACAGCGGTCAGATTGTTCGGGAAATCAGCGCCAAGGATCTGGAAAATGCGTGCCGCAAATGTATCCGTCTGGAAGTCACCGACACGAAGGCGCTTGCCCGCACTATGGATCATATGAAACTGGAATACAATATTCTTTCGAATACACAGGCGGACATTTACGCCAAAATAAATATTACAAAGCTGGCGCTGGCTCTCAACGATGCACATTGTGAGATACTTTCTCTGCAGGAGCACGATGAAAGCCTGGAGAGCTATTATATTAATCTGATTGGAGGCGCACACCATGAATAGACTGTTATCCGCGAATTTCACCCGCTTAATCAAAGACAAGTTTTTTTGGATTGGCATGATTTTTATGTCCGTTATGGGGATTTATATGACAGTAATGCGCTATATTAGCACAAAAGAATATGGCATTCACATCTCTTTAGATACGGGATTTTTTAACTACACTCTCTATGCCGTGATCGTATTATCCGTTTTTGCGAGTCTCTTTATAGGCACGGAATACAGCGACGGAACAATTCGCAATAAGATTATTATCGGGCATAAGAGAACCGACATTTATCTCACAAATCTTCTCGTCTGCATAGCGGCCGGATTTCTAATCTGTATTGCATATATTGTACCTGCCCTTATCGTAGGCATTCCGTTGTTGGGCTTTTTTGAAGTTGAAATTCAGACCATCCTGCTTACGGCTCTGTGTATTTTTGTAATGACCATTGCATTTTCCGCAATCTTTACTATGATTGCCATGCTCAATCAGAGCAAGGCCGCCATCGCGGTGATTAGCATATTAGGCGTATTCGTGCTGCTCTTTATCGGCATTTATATTCAGGCAAGACTTAACGAACCGGAAACATACGACGCGTACTCATATACCGTCAACGGTGAGAACGTATCCGTCGAATCGGAACCTAATCCCTATTATATCGGCGGGACCAAGCGTGATGTCTATGAATTTCTCTACGACTTTCTCCCAGGCTGCCAGGCTGTCAAACTGTCAAACATGATAGTTCCAAATCCGATAAACATGTCCTTGTATTCTGTCTGTATCGCCGCTGCAGCTACCGGATTTGGTCTGATTCTCTTTCGAAAAAAGGATTTAAAATAGAGATGTTCTAAAAGGAGGCTGTATGGAATTTGGATTATGGATTGTTATAGGTATTCTTAGCATCACGGTTCTTGCCCTTTCGGTCAAGCTGTTTCTCATGCGCAAGGCCGCACGTGAAATCGAAACGGAGCTTGCCGATTGGCTCCTGACCGAAACTAATACCCTGATTCATATTTCAAGCCGCGACGGTTGTATGCGAAAGCTGGCCGCAGGCCTGAATATACACTTGCGCACGCTCCGCTGTGAACGCCGCCGTTTCCTGCGCGGCGATCTGGAACTAAAAGAAGCCGTCACAAATATCTCCCACGACCTGCGCACCCCTTTAACCGCAATCTGCGGCTATCTGGATCTGCTTGAGCGTGAGGATAAGACGGCGGCCGTGCAGCGCTATCTGTCCATGATCCAAAACCGCACCGAAGTTCTTAAGCAGCTGACCGAGGAACTCTTTGTCTACTCCATCGCCGCATCTGTACAGGAATCCAGGCCGGAACCTGTAAATCTTGCTCAAATTTTGGAGGAAAGCCTGCTTTCCTTCTACGGCGCTATGCAGCAAAAATCTATCGCACCGGATATTTCCATTCCTCAACAGAAAATAGAACGTCTCTTAGATCCTTCCGCCACAAACCGTATTTTCAGTAATATTATCAGCAATGCTTTGAAATACAGCGACGGTGATTTTGTAGTGCAAATGCATGAAAACGGGACGATTGTGTTTTCCAATTCCGCGAGAGAATTAAACGCCGTTACGGCCGGAAGACTTTTCGACCGTTTTTATACGGTGGAAACAGGGAAACATTCTACCGGTCTCGGACTTTCTATTGCCAAACTTCTGACCGAACGCATGGGCGGAACCATTTCGGCGGACTATCGGGAGGGAAGGCTCTATATAACTGTAAGTTTTCCGGCATTATACTAACAGTGGCTTCTAATCATTCCCCATGTTCTTCAACATAATCTTTTCGCAAAGCATATCATAAAAATCTATAAACAATTACCTCCCAAGCTCCCCCGCAAAATATTCCCCGATTTTGTCTATAAGCCCCAACGCCTCCATCTTTAGCTCCTCCGGAAACGCCGTCAGCACCGGAGCCGTCTCGAAGCTTAACACACCGTCAAAACCGATACCTTTCAGTCCCCGCAGAAATCCGTCCCAATCCGTAGAAGATTTATTTTCGCGGGTTTTTGCAAATGTGAACGGTATCTGATGCAGATCCGATATCCCGTCATTGTCATGAATGTGCAGAACCTTAAGACGATCGCCAAGCGTACTAAGAAAACGCTCAAAATCAAGCCCCACAAGGTTCGCGTGTCCGGTGTCAAAACAAAATCCCAACACCTCGGCGTGATATTTCTCATTCATCCGGTCAATCCGCTCCGCCGCCTTCTTTGCGTCACAGCAAGGTCCCCCCACGATATGCCCGCCGATCCCGCCATACAAATTCTCAATGCACAAAACGACGCCCAGTTCTTTTGCGCGCGGCGCAACCGAATCCAAAAACGCCTGCGTGCGCTCCCACTCCGCTTCCTCCGATCCGAGAAAACGCGCTAATTTAAATCCATGAACGACAAGATGCGGACAGCCGAAAAACGCGCATAGCTCCACACTCTTCGGCGCCACCTCGTTCCACAAATAATCGTTTAATTCGCGGTCCCCTGTCGGTACATAGATGGGATAAGGCATATGCATCTGATTTACGGTAATTCCGGCTTCCTGCGCCGCCTTTTTATGCGGCGCAAAAAACTGCGTCAATTCGTGTATTGAACGACTGAAAAACTCGTTTAATTCGGATCGGTAAATATTTGTATTCAGCAAGTAGGAATTTAAACTGAAATCCGCACAGGAAAATCCCGCGCGTTTTAACATGGCAAATCCCTCCGTCGGGCACTTGTCATCTACCACATTTTTTGTCTGAACTCCAATTCCCTTCATCTCTATCTGTCCTCCAGCCTGTCAAAATAAAAGTCCGGCATATATTCATCGTTAAAAAATTCAATCGGATTTTTAATTCCCATATCCCGCAGCTGCTTTTCAATTTCACGGTAATAGATATTGCAGATCACAACCGCACAATCCTCCTGCAAATCAAGGAGACTCTCCGGAGGCTTTACCTCAAGTCCGCAAAACCTACTGCCCCATAACGAACGGTTATTATCGCAGGTAAAAAGCGGCGGATGCGCCTCTCCGTAGCACTTCATATAATTGCGGCACATATTTCCCGCACCGAAAAGAACAATGGATGAATATTTTTCCATCGTCTTTTCTATCTCTATCTGCCATTTCAAGTAGTCCGCCATAGATTTTGCAAGCTTTAGCAGTCCCGATCGAAGAATCGGCGAAAATGCAGCCGCCGTATCGCTGATATCCAATATCATACGACCGTCAAAACCGTTTTCACGCAAGCCCCGAATCAGACCAAGCCAATCCGTCTGCGGCTGTCCCCTGTATACACTTGTGAAAGGCAGCATAGAGCTCTCACTGTGTCCGTCACAGTCCCGCACAATTACGGCCTTCATACGGCTTCCCATTACCGCGGCAAACTGCTGCATATCCTGCCCGCACAGGCTGCAAGTCCCTGCATCCATACAAAAACCGAAACGCTCCTCGCCTGCTTTTCTATTTAATTCATCAACCCACTCTGCCGCCTCAGAAGGATCCGACAAAAATCCTCTGATAAGATGTCCGTTGAAGTCCCTGCACTCATTTTCAAGCAGAATCATCACATGATTCTCCCGTGCCAAATCCGCAAATCCAAGGTAAAAATTCAAATCCTCTGATATCGGTCTGACAATCAGCGCGCCGCATCCCACCCTGCCGCAAATTTTTATGCTCTCTTCCGTGAGCGTTACAATCAACTCATCCAAATCCTGATGCTTTGTATCCCGGCAAAGAAACGGCGCCCGCGCCACCGGAACATCCAGATTTTGTGCCCGACACTTCTCTACCATACCTTCTAAAACATGATAAAGCTCTTTTGGATGCTTTGAAACTAAAATCGTATCCCTCGGAAGCGGTTTTGCGCGCTTCTTTCCCATGGCTTCCAGCTCGTATTCCGAGCAGCCCATAGATAAATCCAACAGAATGCTGCCAAACCCGGCTCCCGCAATATCCATCACGCCCTGCCCCGGACGCTTTCTATCAATAATCCCCTTTGGGGAACATATGATTTCCACTCGTTTATCCTCCCAAAAATATAATGCCTTGCATTTGATTTCCGCCTACATAAGTTTCTTATCAATCAGCGCCTTAATTTTTGTCGAACTCGTACTCTGCGTATATGAGAAAAATTCCATCTCCGCTCCATGCTTCTCCAAAAATTCTTTTTCCGCAAGCCAATCCGGGTTATTGACATAATCACTTCCCGAAAACTGACAATCAAAGTGGTGCAGCTTCCACGCGTCCCTTGTTCCGCCGAAATTAAGCGGAATCTCTGCTACCTCATCCACATACCGGCAGGAACGCACCATCTCCGCCCGCTCCTCATACGGCACAAACGGCTCCACTTCCTTATATTTCCGCACACCCTCATCCGTCACGACCCCGACAATCAGGTAATCGCACTGTTCTTTCGCACGCTTGAACATATTCAGGTGCCCGACATGGAAAAGATCAAAAACGCCCGCAATATAGCCCACATGATACTTCTTCTTTTCCTTGCCCGTCTCACCATCCGGCATGCCTGCCGCCGCAATCGGCTTCCGCTTCCTCGGATAATCCCTATGTGAATCAAAAATGCTGTACTCCGTCACCCCCATCTCATCGAGCTGCTTCATAACCGACAGATAATTTTTGATACAAATTAATACCTTGTATTCCCCCGGACGCATCTGCCGTAAAATCTGCGGCGACTGGATCCCAATGCCGTCAAGCTCCTCTCCCCATTTATCCTCACTATTGTCAATAATCGCATACACCGGATAATCCTGCCCATACAACGCCAGAAACTTCTTCGTAAAGTTTCCGGAACCGAACAAAATAAGCTTGCGCGTATCCGCATTTCGGAAAATATCAACAAACAGACGCTCATAATCCTCCTGTGAATAATTCATGCGCTGACGGTTAGAATGAACGATCTCCCCGTTGCGCCGGCAGGTATTATGATACTCACGGAGCTCTTTCTCTTTCCGCAGATCCGCTAAGAAATCCCATTCCATTTTCCGAAAATAATCCAGCTTCTTCGTCAGATTGTACCGCTCAAACAGTATTTCCATAGGCAGCCTTTTCAACAGCTCGAAACTTCCGGCATATAATGTCGCAATCATACGCGTAATGATGGCGTTTGCCGGATAATTCTCCTCGCAAAACTCCTGATCGTAAAACACAAATGTCCCATCCAGATAAAAGCTGTTCAGCGGAACCATATCCACGTATCCCCGGCGCAGAATCGCGCCCTCTCCGTCCCCGCAATCCTCTCTCACAATCTCGGATGACTGCAAAATCAAATCACGAAACTGATCAAACTTCTGTAAAAATGCATCTACATCCTCAAGCAGAAGCCGCTTCAGATATGCGTGTCCTGTCTCGCCCTCAATAAAAGGCATGACATAAATACCGTTTTCCATGTTTGCCTCTACTACCGGAATGCCGTGCGCCGCCAAATCATTCCTGTGCTCAACCATTTTTTCCAGACGCGCCTGCCCCTCCGGATACGCCGCACGCTTTTCCACAATACCGGACTTATGTATCACCGTAAAAATTGCGCGCTCCCTGCCGCGCTCCATCGAACCTGTCACATGGCTGATATCCGAAAAACTACCGTCCGGGGAGCACTCTATGAGATACGCATTCGCCGTCTGATGAAACATCCCGTTTGCAACCAGATCCGTATACAGGCACTCCTCCTCCAGAAATACGGAATTGGGATAGTGGTATGTCGGAAACAGTCTTCCCGCAAGATCTTCGTTTGGCAGAGAATCCTCCGCATAAATGAGTGTCGGATTCTCTAAATCCGAAAGAACCGCATAAAAACGGTACGCATCCCAGCCCGCACTCTTTAGCATCTCCTTTAATTCCGCCTGACTATACATCCTCCCCTGAAACACATCTTCTTTCTTTGCATATGCCCTGCGGTAATCTTCCACTCCGTCAAAATTCCGCTCCGTATAAGGATCCCTGTCTCCGCAAAAATATTTGATACCAAGGCGGTTATTCATACCAAGCAGCATCCTGCCGTCTGCCTTTAGCAATTCCCGAAAGACTTTAAGCAGCCGCCCCGGAAAAAGCTGCTTTTCCAATGCCGCCACGGATATAATATAATCAAAACCCTCACTATATGCCTGTCGCCAGCTATCTTCACCGACTGTCTCACAGGATGCGCAGACCAGCTCGCCTGCCCGCCCTTTTAACATCTCTGCCAGCGCGTCCTCTTCTCCGCCAACATACAGTATCGTACTGCCCGGCTTAAAATCGTACCACTGTAATAATCCGCTTTGTATTCCTCTGATAATCTCCTGTGCCTGTCCCATGTCCTTCACCTTTGCTAATAAAATATCTTCGTATAGTCCGTCCGGATATCCCCAATATGGTAAATATAAACTGCTATCCCGATTTGTTTATAAATGACAGCATGTTTTTCACATAGAACCATTCTGTATCCTTGCTGATTCAGCCATTCATCCGGTGTGAGCGCTCCCATATCCGGAAAATCCTCTAACTTTTCTATTGTACTTAGTATATGGTCACTTACTTTCAAAGCCGTTTCCGCTCCAAACTGCAGCAAATACCAGTCCTCAATACGCTTTAAATCCTCCCATGCGGTAGGAAGAATTGCCACTTTACATGCCATTTATTCTCTCCCGCAGACGCTCTCTCGCCTCCAAAACGCCGACTGTCCCGGTGCCCTCCAAACGCTCCTGCTCTGCCTGAAGTATCTTCGCGCGAAGTTTCAAAAGCTGCTCCCGATTTTCAAAAGCATCTATGCTCATGAGCACCAGATCGCCCTCACCATTCTTCGTTATATATATCGGCTCTTTTGTCTCTTTCGCCATATTAGAAATTGTCGCATAATCATTTCTCAATGATGCCGACGCTTTTATAATCATCCGTATCACCTCATGTCATTATTTTGATATAATTATATCTTTATTCTTTTATTCTGTAAAGTGTTAAGCACCAAATTACTCTGGAGCTTAGAAAATAAAAATGAGATATCAATTTATCATAGAAATTGCAATATCTCATTTTGATCTTATTTATAAAGTTCTTTCCCTAATAAATCTTAACACTTTCCATCATCCGCCTCACTTCATCTGCATAGTCTGCCAGAATCCGATCCTCTACTGCATTATGATTCTTCCTTACCTGCCAGATCCGTTTTTCCACTTCTGCGTCCACTACATCATGATGCTCTTGATCCGGCCATCCTCTTTTAAATTTCTCCCGTAGTTCCTCCTCTGATTTGGAATGATAATGATTGACTCGCAGCTTACTGCACATCCCATCAAAAAACATACTGCCAATCACAAAAGAACCTTTTTCACTTATTCCACAGTAGCCTTTTTTATAGATTGGTGCATGCGGGTTAGGAAAACGTTCCACACGTCTTGGATTACAGATTGTTTTTACCAACGCATTTTCTGTCACATCATCTTTACCGCGCCATGTATAATTCTCAATTACCAGACCACTTTGTCTGACTTTATGATTTGATGTGCCATATATTCTCCAATTCAACGCAACGCCGCCAAAACTTCCCCCCAGACGCTCATCCATGGACAGTTCATATTTTGCCTCGATTTCCTCAATTACCTCCGGCAAGGTCCTGCTTCTGTCCGTAACTGCTATGAACTCATCCGAGTCAATAATCGCCAGATACTTCACATCATTCTGAAAATGCGCAATTGCATGATTATATGCTTCCATCTGGATGCAATCGCCCGGATAAAAAATATATGTAACAATCCCTTTTTTAATCCATTTATCAAGGACACCTTTTAAACCGTCTGTGCTCTCATTATCATAGATATAAAAGTGTGAGATCCCAATTAATATATGGTAGCAAATCCATTCATCCAGATACTCGCTTCCGTTACGGATAATCATTGCCACACCTAATTGATGCGGAAAACTATTACTTTCAGACGTTCTCGCATAAAATGCACTGACTTTCTCTATTTTTTCCTCTTTCATACAATATTCGTTTACCAACTGCTCTTTTATCTCATCATAATAATCCAGAGTGGCTATCACAATCTTATCGCATTGTGAAAAGTCGACCGCATCCGGCGGCAGAACCGGATATCCTGCCCAGTCACTACCCCATAATTTCTCATTTGAGTCCGTAATCGCCGCAACCTCAAACTCCAGCTTTTTTGCCAGCAACGCTTTTGCCACTAATCCGGCTCCATATAATACTACCTTCTCCAAGCTCTAGTCCTCCTGACCTCTCAATTCCCTGATACGCTCCTGATACAGCGGACGGTACATATTCCGGAAATTTTCCAGCACAGTCTCATAATTACTGAAATACAAGTAATCCTTTTCGTCCAAAATCATATTTCTCCATTTATCCACATAGACTCTTGGTATAATATTTTCCTTTACCTTTGTCACATGTTCACACAGTTGAAACACCATATCGTATTCCGATTCCATACCCTCTTCCAATGTAAATACGGTCATTACCTCTGCATTCTCATTATGGCCCATAATATAACGCAAAAGACTGCTCAAAACACTATAATATAACTGTGTATGCTCCGGCATATAAACCAGTATCCGATTCCACTGCTTAATGGCTCCGGCCAATCTGTCCTGATCGTCTGTATAAGGCACAATCTGTCCATCTGCCGCCGCTCCCGTTACACCATGCATAAAATCATCCAGCGCATTCCATTGTGTAAATACCGAACCATACATTCTCTTATGGAGCGCACCATAATTCTGACTCAAAAACTCTTCCGTGATATACAAAAAGAACTCTTCCAGCCGCTCTTTCGGTAAATACTTTGTAAAAAACTTATAACGGTTACGATTTGAATAATAACACAGGAACATATTTTTCTTACCGGCTCCGGACATATCATGAAGTGTCTTGGCTTTTCCATTTACAATTACCTTATATCCGGCACGCCAGCATTTTGTGCACCATTCAATATCGTCCCAGTATATAAAATTCTCTTCCGGGAAACCGCCAAAAACACGGACAGCAGATGTTCTTGCCATTACCGAACAGCTTGCCACATAATCACACTCTAAAACAGTGCTGCCTGACAGCTCCATCATTCCGCCAATAATACCGCCCCACTGAAAATGCGCATAATCTATCTTTCCGCCCAAGTCCTGAATCTTTGACGGCTCCTGTAAATACAAAGTCTCCGCTCCACAGATACCCACATCCGAATGCTGCTCCATATATTTATGCAACTCCTCCACGGCGTACTTATCCAAAAATGCATCATTATCAACCAGCATAAAGTACGGATAATCCATCTCAAGTGCCGTGCGGATTGCCCTGCCGAAACCGCCGGAACCGCCCAAGTTTGTCTCATTCTGCAGGATTGTAACTGTATCTCCATAGGTCTGGCGCAGCAACTGCACCGAACCATCGTCAGACGCGTTATCAACTACATAAACATCAAAGTTCTGATACGTCTGGTTCCTTATAGCCTGCACACATTTCACAACCATTTCCGCTTTATTAAAATTACAAATAAAAATACCGACTCTCTTCATCTTATCTCCTAATTATTGATCCGGAACAATTCCGGATGTTCTTTGTAAAATTCCTGCATACCGGCGGTTTGCTGTCCAAAAGAAAAATGTCCGACAACCGTATTTTCGGCAATCGCCAGCGCCAGCGACTGTATCATACAGTATTCACATACCTGAATCTCATCTACACCAAGATCCTTACACCCCGTTACCTCAAATCCGTCCATGTCATCCCAAAGCTTTCTCCCGAACAAAATAAAACCTATGCTGAAACGTACATTACAATAACTGTGCTGTCTGTTCTCAGCAAGTAAACGGTTCAATTCATCCAACTGTGGCATATCGCCCCCATATCCCCACATAAATCTTGCCGCATCCACGCTATTTTCTATCATACTCTTAGAATTTCCGCCATAATATGCTCTTCCAAAACGCTGTTCATACAGATCACGTTTGCGAATATGCTCTAAAATGCGGATATATCCATAACCGTTTACCGGAATTAACGGCGCCACAATACCGACATGATAAGATGCCGTCTTTTCCAGATCCATCCACGTTTCAAACAGCTTTTCAAAGCAGCCCTCTGTCAAAAACATATCCTCGTCCATCTTATAGATCCACTCCGCACGGTCAAATAATGTTATTGCAATATTCTGGATCATTGTCAGATCATTAAACTCTGTACTTAGATAAGACCAACTGTTGTCAGCGGCAATCTTTGAAAGCCTGTCATCATACAATCCGGATGATAAAATACAGACATCTACGTCGTCAGGCACAAACTCCTTCAGCCTGCCAAATACATCATCCCATAAAATCTCTTTATAGCCGCTGAGGATAAAACATGCTTTTTCTTTGTTTCTTTTCCGGTTCTCAAATTTGTATTCTGCAAGATTCCATAGATATCTCTTACCATGTGGTTCCCATATGACATAATTAGAATATCCCGCCTGTTTTAACTCCGTGATCATCTCCTCCTGATATGCTAAAGAAGCAGAAATCACAAAAACTGTACCTTCATTTGGTGTATCTACCTCTCTTAACTCAAAGATATCATAATCTCCTAATTTTTTATGATTCCCCGCCTTTCGGCTGACAACAACGCCCCTCACTGGTAAATGCAAAAAATCTTTTGTAAGAAGCTCTACTGCCTGTCTGCCGTAAACTCCTGCGCCATAGATCCATATATGTTCGGCATTTTCAAACTGTTTATAATGCATAACTTCCTCATTTCTGCGCCACTTTCGCGCATTTTAGGTCAAATTTCCAAATAGCTTCATATCGAGATCAGCCGTATATCCAAAAATCTGTTCTTGGTTGATTCCCATTTCTATGAGCTGCTCCCTCATCTGCTCACAATAATTTTTACCGGCAGTGATAAAACATGCATCTGAAAACACTCTGACCGCCTCTGCCGGAGTGAAAACTGGAATCCCATCCAAAGAAGCTTCTTTTATATCTGGCTTGTTATCACAATACGCAACAACTTTCCCCATCTTATGCTGCAATATTTGAGCATGTACAAATTGACCGAATGCACCACAACCAAAAACCACAACCTCCCTGCCCTCTATGTCCTTCGCCATGTCTATCAGCTGCTGTTTTGCTGCTACATATTGCATATGATATTCTTTATGTACTATATTCGGATCAACAAGAAGTAATTGCAATGTTTTCCACTCGCCTGCGGTAAAATCGGATTCTTTAATGATTTGATCCGCCAAAACAGCTCTAAGCTTGCTTGTAATACGTTCTATATAACTCGCTGCACCTTCCCATAGTTCATCAGATACAGACATCGCTGTATACCGATCCAATGTATGCAAAAATAATTTTCTATAAAAAGCCGCTTTCCATTCTAAAGACACATCCCGAATAAACTGCTCCGCCCATGTGTATTCCTCCCACAGGAATTGAAAGCCCTTCGGGTTGTAACCGGATGCCGTCATATTGTCCTGCCTGTATTCATAAAACGGCTGCTCCAAATAAACCGCTTTCTTTGCCTTGATTTGCGTCTGTAATAAACCACCAAAATCCTGAAATGCCGCTCCAGGTGATTCGTGTAACCTAATTGTTGTCATAAAGTCCCGGCGAAAAATTCCATACCAAAGAAAATTATCCCTTGTCAATAAATCTGGTCTGTCCTTCGGCACAAGTACCTTTTTTCCATCCGTGTATTCACGATTGGCGAACTGTCGGAGCCGCCTGTGATATGTCACATTCTCTGATATAGAAAAAAACATTCTTGCAGTTCCTTTTACATAATCTGCTTCTGACTGAATCGCATGTTCATATAGAATTTCATACATATCCACCGCAATTCTATCATCTGCATCTACAATAGCAATGTATTGACCCAACGCTTCTTCCATCCCTAGATTGACCTGATAGCCATAGCTCCTTTTCAGCGAATGAATAACACGCACTCGTTTATCTGTTTTTATATATTCGTCTATAATGTCCAGTGTTCCATCCTCTGATCCCGCATCTATTAATAATATCTCCAATTCATGCAATGTTTGATTTACAATGCTTTCCAAACATTCCCTAATATATTTCACCATATTTAAACACGGAATAATAACCGATATCTTTTGCACAACACCCTCCCATTACAATCTACAATCATCATCTTGTTGGAAAATCATCTCGGATTTTTGCAGATATCTCCTAATCGCACCATCCAACGAAAAAACCTCTATGAATCCCTGTTTCTGTAACATTTCCGCTATTTTGAACTGCATCTGTTCCCGTACTGCAAGAACAATAGTCACACCATTTTTCTTGTCCTGATAAAATTCCAGCGGATGTACTGGAATTCCGGAAACAAACGGCTCATTTTCCTGTATATTTGTCACTGCAAATGAAATCTTCTCTTTGTCATAACCGATCCTCTGTAAATACGCCAAAAATTCCTTTCCAATTTTTCCGGCTCCATAGATCACAATGTATTTTCCCAACAAGATCTGTTTCAATATTTCCTTTGCATAGATTCTACTGTTTGCACAAAGATCCGACATCAGCAGCCTGTCATCCTGAAACGATTTTGCCGTAGACATAAAATACCCTTGTGGATCCGCAAGAATTTTATTCAACTTCTCAACTGACTCCTTGTCCCATAGCTCCCCGCGTATCAGGTTCAATTCTTTATACTTTCTAAAATACTCTGTCATTTTTAAGAACAATGCATACTGAAACGCCTCGGCCAGACTACTATACGTCTCCAACATGATACGATACCCCAAACGGCTTGCAATAACCTGAAGCTGTTCCTCATCACTTCCATGCTCCATAATAAAAGCGTTAATTTTCTCTAATTCGTCGCATACACAAAACACTTTGTCAGGAGCTTTCACAGAAGAGTTGATATTATTGATCCGATAATGATAAAATGCGTCCGGCAACAACATCACTCTATCCGCACAGGCATATACCTGAAAAGCAAAGGACACATCCTGATAGGAAGCACCAGGCGTTTCGTTAAACCGAATATTAGATTCCATCAAAAACTCTTTTCTATATAAAGCACTCCATATCGTCTGCAGCTTTAAAAAAAGCTCGCTTCTGTCTAATGGACGAAATACATCTTCTAAAACCAGATCATCAAAAATATTTACATATCGGTTTTCCTCTGCCACATCCGAATGTGTATAAAAATAGCATGTTGATTTTACGATATCAAGCTTATATTCCTCTGCTTTTTCATATAACTTTTTCATCATATCCGGCTCAACAAAATCATCACTCTCAACAATTGCAACATACTTTCCCTCTGCCCGATCAAGTCCCGCATTCATAGAATTTCCATATCCGGTATTTGCTTTATTTACCATTTTTATTCGAGGATCCTTTCGACAAAAGGACTCTATAATCTCTCCGCTGGAATCCGTGGAACCGTCATTAATACACAAAATTTCTATACCATCTAATGTCTGTTCACATAAGCTTTGCAGACATTTTTCCAAGTATTTCTCCACATTATAAATTGGAACAATAATAGATACTGTTGGTCTCATGATAACCACCTCCTGCTGATTGAACATTTAGTCCGCTACATGATTGTTACTCTTTTGCTTCCTCTTTGCTATATTGAACATTTTTTCTAACTGTATTCCAAATTTGTCCATTGTAAAATACTTTTCATATGTTTTTCTGGCATTTTTTCGAATCTCATCTAATTGATCCGAATGATCTATAACCCATTCCATTTTCTGATACAAATCATCACTATTTTCATGTTGAACTATAAATCCATTTTTTCCATTTTCTATGTAATCCACGGTTCCGGTAATATCTGATACAATACAAATTTTTCCATACATCATTGCTTCCGTCATTGTAATAGGAAGTGAATCGAATCGGGATGCAGAAACAACAACATCAATATTCGAATATAAGAACTCAATTTCTTCTCTTGTTTTTTCACCAAGCACTTTAACTGTCGGTTCCATTAACGCCTGCTCCACAATATTTTGTGAGAATTCGTCAATATTATTGTCTCCTATGATCCAAAACTCCGCATTCTCTTTTTTTCTTTGCTCTATTTTCCTAATCGCCTCTATAAAAATATCATGTCCCTTTGTAACACACACGCCGCCAATAATCGCAAAAACAATTTTGTTTGTATTTCTGTCTTGCATTTGTGTCTTTCTTTTGTCCGGTATCCCATAATGCAATACATCATCTATCCCACTTTCTATGTACGAATTAAATAAATTCTGCGGTATTGTACTGACAGCGCAAACTTGAACCTTAGATAATTTATCCTTACCCATATCACCGTCAAATTCGCTTTCCAACAATGAATATCCGCCTGTGGATTCATGAATCCACCAAACCAAAGGTTTGAATCCGCTAAGCGCGCTTACACATCGCATCATCCCCAATATATTTATTAAAACAATATCAAACTGGGCTATCCATTCTATTTCCTTAGCCTTTATATGCGGAATCGCCGGACAAACTGCTACCGTAATACCACGTTGGACGCTCTCATGAATGAGTTTCATATTTCCTTCCGGTGCAGCCAAAGTCACACAATAACCCTTCTTTTTCAATGCCATTCCGGCATATACCGCAGCCAGCGTTCCTCCGTTATAATTCAAATCCGTTGATATAATCAATACATTCTTATTTTCCTGATACTGTTTACTATCTGCACAATACACTTGCAACGTTCCGCTGACAAGTTCCGACCAATAATCTCCCCAAAATATGATATTTGCTTCTTCAATTCCTAAATTCAATAGCTGCTCTCTTATCTTCGCTGTATACAAACTTGTGATGATTACTTTATCAAACTGTAACTCCAATAACTCATCAGGGGGTACGACTCTGATCCCATCAATATATTGCCCCCATAACTTTTCGCTATTGTCAGAGAATGCCATGATCTCTAAAGATTCTATACTGTTAATCTTCTGTTTTCTATTCTTATAGTAATTACCAAGCCCAAACAATACCGCCTTCATGTTCCTACTCCGATCATTGTGATAAATACAGTACATTATCGTAATATACAAGATTCCCTCTTACTGCACTCGTATTTTTACTGTCTAGCGCTACAATAATTCCCACAGATTTGTCTTCAACCTGTGATATCCTATATACTTTATGTTGATCAAAAATATCCGGACCGCTTCTGTCATCAGAGATAATAAATCCCCTTAAATTTGAAATTTGTTTTTTGTAATACAATAAAAAGTAATCTGCCATGTTCCCAACCCCGTATATATAAATATCTTCATGGCTATTCACAAATCTTCTGATCACATCTTCGTTTATATTGTTGTAACTAATATGTATACATTCTGGCAATGTGCCTAAGATCTCATCACTTAAGTCAATACCACACTTTTCTCGAAAATAGTTTTCAACTAAAGATGAATCATAATCTGTACTTTCTGTTGTATATTTTATAAGATATAACAGATTTTCCTTATGTTGAGCAATATCCGCTTTTTTCTTGAAAATCGGACAACCATAATCCTTTATAAGATAGTACGACGCATTATAAGGATTTAAATCATTAAATTCTACATAGGAACCAGCCCGAAATCCATCATTTATGAATCTAACATATAACCCTGTTTCAAACTGTATACATACGTCATGAAGTTTATTTGTATATTCATTTACACACTTATCAAAATGATCTATTAGAGAATCAAATGCTGCCCTTTTGATAACAAGAAAATTCGACTGTAAATATCGAAACAGACCGACATCTATGGCATTCATTCCCCAAAAATCAAAGTCTCCCTTTTGATCCATTTGCGCAAAAATTTTTTCAAATGACCATAACGGTCCAAAACAGGTATCGTTTGTTAATACCACCTCATCGAAAGTTTCCCACTCCTCTTGAGAAATGCACTTTCCCAACGCATACTTATATGCTCCGGCATCAAATCCGATATTCTCCCTCTCGTATACCCTATCTGTAAAACACTGCAATTTATCCCTTTCGCCCATCTGTAATGTGCCATTAAAAACGATAATCATATCGTGAACAACTTTTCTTAACTCAGATAAATAATATTCCAGATATGAATATATCTTCCCATCCGCATCATATAGCGCAACTATACCAAGCCTCGTCATTCACTGATTCCTCTCTTTCATGAAATCATAGATTTGTTGTTGCATGCATGTCCATATATCCTCATGATTGTATATTGCAGCATATAGTGTTACGGTCCTCTTTATCGTTTCCGTAATACTCCATGTAGGTACCCAATCAAATGTGTTTTTATATTTTGAATTATCCAATTTTAGAAAATTTGCCTCATGAGGAGCGCCCTCCTCCATCCTTTCAACCTGCTTAACGGAAGCGTTAAATATTGTATTCCACGATTCACAAAACAAATCTACTAATGTTCCCGTTGTAAGACATCCCTCAATATCAGGCCCAATATTATATGCAGAAGCCAAATTATAATTTTCATATTGCTTCGCCGCTATATTCAAATATGCCATGACCGGCTCAAGTACATGTTGATACGGTCTTGTCGAATATGGATTCCTGACGACAATATCGCATCCGCTGCTTGCCGCCCTATAACAATCCGGAATAATCCTGTCTGTTGCAAAGTCTCCGCCACCGATAACATTCCCCGCCCTGACAGTTGAAACTGCGACTCTTTGTTCCTTAAAATAAGAGTTAATATAAGAATCTGTTACTAATTCGGCACAGGATTTCGAATTTGAATATGGATCAAAACCATTTAATTCCTCATCTTCACGATATCCCCATATCCATTCTTTATTCTTATACACCTTATCTGTTGTCACGATAACCGCTGACTTTACAGACTCTGTACATCGTATCGCCTCCAATACATTCACGGTTCCCATCACATTTACTTCATATGTATAAACCGGATTCATGTATGACTCTCTGACGATTGGCTGGGCAGCCATATGTATCACTATTTCCGGCTTGAATTCTTTGAACGTTTCTATCATACACTGTAAATTTCGAATATCTCCGACTCTCGAATCCATTTTCTCTGCGATACGAAGCATTTCAAACAAACTTGGTTCTGTCGGCGGTTCCAGAGAGTATCCCAGGACATTCGCCCCGCATTCGACCAATACCGCGCACATCCACGATCCTTTAAATCCCGTATGTCCTGTTACAAGCACTCTTTTATTCCTATAAAAATCCAGATTCATAGTCATACCTCGCCCCATTACACACATTGATGCAAAACATCTATCATATAATTAATTTTTTCATCCGTCATACCCGGATATACTCCTACCCAAAAAGAATTGTTCATGATATAATCCGTATTTTTAAGTTCTCCAATAACACGAAATCCTTCCGAACTGTTTCTCATCTCATTAAAACAAGGATGCTTTATCAAATTACCTGCAAATAACATTCTAGTCTGGATTCCATGTTTTTCTAAGGTATTAATGATTTCAGATCTTTTACCCTCTTGCTTGCATGTCAAAATAAAACCGAACCAGCTTGGATCTGAATTTTCACATGCCTCCGGTAGAAAGAACTTATCTGAAAGATCATCCATTCCTTCCCGCAAACTTTTAAAATTCTTTTTTCTGCTGTTTACAAAATCAGGCAGCTTGTCTAATTGTGCACAGCCTATCGCTGCCTGCATATCTGTCGGCTTAAGATTATATCCAAAATGCGAATATACATATTTATGATCATAGCCTGCCGGAAGCTCACCAAACTGTCCGTCAAACCTATGTCCGCATGAGTTATCTACTCCGGAGGAACAAGTACATTCTCTTCCCCAGTCTCTAAATGACCTTACTATTTTATTTAACAATGGATTATCCGTATAGACGGCGCCGCCCTCGCCCATAGTCATATGGTGAGGCGGATAAAAACTCGACGTTCCGATATCGCCCACTGTTCCCGTTAGACATTGCTTTCCGTTTAAAGTATATATTGTACCCAATGCATCACAGTTATCCTCAACCAGCCACAATCCATGCTTATCACAAAATTCTTTAACCGCCTTCAAATCAAATGGATTGCCCAGCGTGTGGGCTATCATCACGGCCTTTGTTTTATCTGACAAGGCATTTTCAAGTTCACTGACGTCAATGTTATACTGCGGAATAGTAACGTCCACAAAAACCGGCACCGCGCCATACTGTATGACCGGCGCCACCGTAGTCGGAAAACCGGCCGCCACCGTAATGACTTCATCCCCTCTTCTAATCTGTCTGTCCCCTAAAAGAGGAGAGGTTAGCGCCATAAACGCCAAAAGATTGGCTGATGATCCTGAATTTACAACGGAACAGTATTTTATACCAAGGTATTCGCTCAGACGTTTCTCAAATTCAACCGTATATCTGCCGGATGTAAGCCAGAACTCTAACGCGCTGTCAACCAGATTCACCATTTCATTTTCGTCAAACATTCTTCCCGCATAAGGAATTTTGTCTCCCGGTTCAAATGCTTTTTTTTCATCTATAAAATTCCGATAATACAGTTTGACCTGCTCTAAAATCTTCTCTTTTGCCAGATTCTTTTCATCAACACTTTTCATCGCTTAATCCCTCCTGCCATATCTTCCACGGAGCGCCTTTCTCCCACAAGCTCTCAAGATGCGCCCTATCACTAATATTGTCCATAGGAGACCAAAATCCTGTATGTCTATATGACGCCATCTCCCGCTCCAAAACCATTTTCTCAAATGGTTCTTTCTCCAGCATATCCAAGCCGTCCCCAAGATAATCAAATACGTTTCGTTTCATAACCATAAATCCAATATTAACAAACGACTGATTTTTTCTCGCCTTTTCTCGAAAGCTCTCAATGATACCGTCATCCGATATCTTTACAGCGCCGAATCTTCCCTCCGGCTGTGCTGTCGAGATTGTCACGGTCTTATTCATTTTGTGATGAAAATCCAATAAAGCTTTCAAATCGACATCAGCAACGCCGTCTCCATATGTCAGAAAAAACTCCTCGTCATCTTTTAGGTATTCTCTGACCTTTAAAACTCTGCCGGCAGTCATTGTATTAAGACCCGTATTTGCAAGAATAACGTCCCAATCTTCAATTGGTGTATCCGGCAAAACAGAAGAAATCGTATTGTCTTCCAGATGAAATGCAATATCATTATTGCTGATGTTCATATTCATAAAATACTTTTTTATTAATTCACCCTTATACCCGCAGCAAACAATAAAACGACGCACTCCAAAAGAAGCATATATTTTCATAATATGCCACAGGATCGGTTTTCCTCCTATCGTCACCATTGGCTTTGGACGAATAGCGGATTCCTCACTTATTCGCGTACCTTTTCCCCCTGCAAGAATCACTGCAGTCATATTTTTTATATCCATGGTGCCTCGCCCTTTTCCCACATCTGCTCTGATGCCACTTTATCCCTTAAGGTTTCAATTGTATTCCAATAACTTTCATGCTTGTACAAATGAACATCGCTCTCTCTTTTATCCCTTAAGATATCTTCTATCACGCCATCGCAATTTAACTGAGCAAAAAATCTTTTGTTCGAAGCAAATATGCCTGCGCTTGTCCAAACATCGTTTTCATGCTTCTTTGAATCACCCAATAAGTTATAAGAAATAGGCATCTTTCTTCCCAGGGGATGTGCAAGCGCAACAGCGAAATCCGTCTTAGACGAAACGAAATCAAGCATAAACTTATCAAACGGTAAATCTGTAAGGCAATCTCCATAAGTGATCAGAAACGGCTCATCTCCGACATACTTTAAAACTTTTTTAACCCGCTCTATGGGATACGAGGCTACTCCGGTATCCGCAACAATCACGTTCCAGTCTTCCGAATAGTCCTTTAATAATTCTATGCGATTGGTTTTCGTATTTACGGCTATGTCCGATTGATATATGTAAAAGTCTCTGAAATACTCCTTAATATTTTCAATCTTATAGCCCCCGCAGATAATAAAATCATTGATTCCGCATAGTGACGCATGTTTCATAATATGCCACAGCAATGGTCTTCCACCGATATCTATCATAGGCTTCGGTATATTTTCCTCATTTCCGGTTATGGTACTTCTTTGACCTCCCGCCAAAATAACTAATTTCATATCTGTCCCACTTTCCTTATTTTGCTACAGACTGTTTCCCACTGTTTTATAAAACTCTATCGTTTTTCTTATCCCATCTTCAAATGGCACTTCCGGGCAAAACCCTGTATCCCTTTTTAAATAATACGTTTCCATGCAGGAGCCTAAGACATTCCTGTTATCCGACATTTCACCTATTCCAAGTTCAAGTTCCGGATTAATCATATCCCGTATTTTCGTTATATATTCTCTTAACGGCGCATAGCTGCCGCTGCCAATCCCATAAACCCTGCCTTCGACATCCTTTTCCCCCAGCAGCCTTAATGCCCTGACAACATCCGTAATATATAAAAAATCCCACATCTGTGTAAGCGAACCAAACCGGGGCCTTCTTCCCGCCAACAATTCTTTTATGGTATATATAATGATATTGTTATCCTCGCTGCCTTCCCCAAAAACGCTCGAAAGAACTGCCCATATAAACGGCATCTCCATCTGCCTTGCCAATACATCAAGCATATGACAGCTTGCTGCCTTTGCCGCACCATAGAAATCGAGAGGCGTCTGCTTTTCAGAACAATCTATCGGGTGATCGTATAAACGGTATTCTGCAATGCTTCCCACTCCTATAAACTTTCTGCACCCGCACCTTTTTGCCAATTGCATGGCGCTGACTGCAAGAGAAATATTATTAAGCTGAAGACTCAAATCTTTTTTCTGCCGTGCGTCTACTCCGCCCCACGCAAGGTGATAAAACGCATCATAACCGCTGTGCTTTAAATCTGCCCGTTCGTAATCATCAGCCTCCACTATCACAACATGCCCATCCAGGCAGTCACTAAACCTGCTTCCGTTTCTGACGATTGCGGTCACTTCTGCTCCCTGCCGCACTATTTCCCGCACAAGATGTCTGCCAATAAATCCGTTCGCCCCTGTAATGATTACCCTTTCCATGTCTTTTCGCCCTCAACACACCAATCCGACCGGTCTGCATCCAGACAGTGTCCCTCCCATGGAATTGGCTCCTTATCTATTGCACAATATCTGCAGGCATCCACCGGCCTGTTGAGCAATTCTCTCAGCATTCCCTTTTCCAACTGAGGACTATAAAGATCAATACCGCAGCGTATATCCAAGCTCTCATGAAAATATTCATTAAAGTATTTTACTAATAATGGAAATGCACACGGTGACACCTTTCCTTCATACAAGAAATGGCATTCCTTAAAATCACAGCATGCATATGCCCTGCTGATATCCGAATCTCCCTTGAGATTCATATATTTTAAAAATTCATCTGTCGAAACGGTTGAAACTCTGTACTTTAAGTTTTCTGCTTCCAAAATCTCAACCACCTTGTCCCGATCCACTTCCGGATAATAAGAAATGTCAATGGTTACATCATTTGCTCTTATCGTCTGAAAAATATCCTTGCTCACTTTATGTAACAGCATTCCGTTCGACACAACATGAATCATCGACTGTGGAAATATCTCTCTTGTCTTCGCCACGAATTTTCCCAACTCCGGATTCAAAAAAGGCTCTCCACCCATAATACGAATCGTATATATATTATCCACCAGCTCCTTAAGCCTTAACATGTCCTTTTCCCAGGAATGAAAATCCGTATTCTTCTTCCTTGAAACAATATTGGAAAAATGCGCACAACCCTTACAGTTCAGATTACAGTTGTCAGTAACATGAAATTCCAGGTAGTCGATCGAATTCGCATAATCTTCTCTGTCCAAAAACAGCTTTTCGTAATCAAACAGATGAAAATGATGAATATATTTCAGATATGGATGCAAAAATCTAATCTTTACTTCCCTCTCTTTAGCATCTGCCGCCCTTTTTACCAGATCTTCATATAAAAAATAGTCTTCTTTATCCGACGCAATTACAAGAAACTCCATATCAGACATCATTACAATCTCATGAATCTTCTCCGTATCCCTGCATTCCCCATCAACCAAAACCCTCTGCTCTATCTTATAATCACTTTCAAAATATTCCAGCGCACGAACGAGCAGATCTAACATATTTTCTGTCCCGACTACTCCGATTTTTTTCATATTCCTCTCCATTCCTTTCAAATATGTGAGATATTTTGGTCTAATAAATGCCTAATCCCCAAATGTAATCCTCTAATACTTTCAATCCCTCTTCATCCATCTTTTGGGCGCAATCGTTACACCTGTTTTTTGAAGCGATGACATAGTAATCTTCTTTGGATAACGGTATCCTATTCTGCAGTATGTCCTCATCCAAAATAAACTCTCTAAATTCAAACCCGGGCAGAAGCGCTGTAAAGATTTCCCTTGTCTTTACGCCCAAAGCCTCCGCATCCTCCGCTGCAGTCACAATAAAATACTTCTTCTGACGGCCACCAAATAATGTTCTTAAATACTGAATTCGTATCAGTATTTCTATCCGGTTATAGTCATTCGCCTGAAATCCTCTGCGAAATAGCTCGTCCCTATATTCTGCTTCAATGTCATCAAGTTTTCCGTCTATTTCCTTTAACATGATGCTCTTTAAGGCAGCGCTTTTTTGTGCAGCGCCTCGCATATTGTTCATTTTAAGCTCAAAAGCATCACACTCCTCCTTAGGGCAATACTTTCTCAAAAGCGGAACGGACACTAAAACCGCGTCAAATACAGCAGCATAGTTTGCCGTTGCCTGTACTGTCATTTCTCCCTTTGCATATACCCGGTGATTATATAATGCATCCTTCAGTACAGCCATCTTTCCCAACTCATTTAGCTTCATGTGCCAGTATGTATCGCCCTGCAGCGACTCAAACAAATCAAAGAAACTGCGATCTAATTTCTTCAGATAACTGTTTCGAATCAACATTGCCCCTGTTGTAAACTTCACATTAATATTTCTGGACATATAATTTCTGATAAATTCGTATTGATCAAAAAGAATGTCTTTCTCCTGTAATGGAAAAAGATAATCCTGCTCTTTCCCGTATTTATCTACAATTTTTGCATTGCAAGAAACCGCCGCTATGTCCGCGTCACGCTCAATGGCTTCCACTTCCTTTTCAAGCAGCCGTTCCTCCCAGAAATCATCATCAAACGTCCACAAAAAGTATTCCGTCTCACACGCATCAAAAATCCGTGAGATAAACTCCGTCTTATAAACATTATTCTGCTCTTCTTTTATATAGCGAATTCTTTTGTCATCATATTTGGCGATGATATCAGAAATATCAATCGTAGATCCGTTGTCCCAGATAATCAGCTGAAAATCCAAAAAAGTCTGATTCAGTATACTTCTCAAAGCTTCTTCTAAAAACTCTCTACGATTATATGTGGTTAAAATAACTGTTACTTTACACATGAACCTGTTCTCCATTCTCAAATTCGTCCTGCAGCAACGAAAGCAAATAGGAATCCCACCACTTTCCACCGTAGAAATACTGCTTTCTTAATCTTCCGTCTTCATGAAAACCCAACTGCTTATATAAACGATATTTCTTTTCATCAAACTCATAAATCTCTGTCCAAATTTTATTTAAATTTAGTTCTCCAAATCCGTACTGAAACAGCAGTCTGCAGCTTTCTTCCGCAATCCCTTCAGCATCAATATACACCTCATCTTTTCCGATATATAAAGATAAATCGGAATGGCGGTGTACCCAATTGATATAGCACAATCCACAGCAACCCAGTAGCTCATCATTCTCTATCGAGCGAATGGCAAACATAATGGTGTTTTTATCGCCGTTTACAACCTTTTCATACCATGTCTTTTGCATCTGCGAACTGATCTCCCGGTATTCTCTAAAATACTTCCGATAATCCGGCAGGTTCCTCCAATACCGCAGGCTCTCCAAATCCTTTTCTTCAATTGATGATAGATATACTTTTTTTCCTTTAATCACTTTCAATCATCTCCCACGTCAAACATTGATCTTCCTTCACATCCCGGCTCAATCTGCATCCTATAATTTTCTCTATTTCATAAGGATATACGCATCCGTTTTTTAGCGGCCTCAACGGAAACACATCTTCTCTTGTCAGCACAGTGCCTTTTGGCAGATTGCGCACTGCATATACAGCCCTTTGCTGCACAATAACGGATTCTTTTTCATTCTCTTCAACTTTTTTTACCCCGTCTCCGAGCGCAGCATACAATTCTGTGGCAGCATCTACCATTTCTCTCCAGGTAATCGGATTCATCGCAAATTTATGATCCGGTCCTGACCGGCTGTTATCATCCGTAAAATGCTTTTCAAATACTCTTGCGCCTAACGCGAGGGCGCCCAATACGGTCGTATGTCCATATGTATGATCGGATAAACCCAAAATGCTATCGGGAAATCTTTCCGCATATGTTTTCAACACATTTAAATTAATATAAGAAAAATTGGAGGATTGTGCCGTATAATTTGTATTACACTGCATGAGCACAATCTCTTTCGTATATTGACCCAACACTTCCATCGCGCGTTCTACATCCTGTAAGGAAGATGCCCCTGTTGCCAGTAAAATCGGCTTTTTTTTCTTTCCGAAATAATGCAAAATCTCTGTCCATGTTATATCCCCGGAACCGATTTTGTATGCATTGACATAATTGTCCACCATATCAATTGATTGAAAATCATAAGGGCTTGTCATGTATTCGATTCCTACTTCGTCGCACTTTTCTTTCAGCTTACAGGTCCAATCCTCATCAATACTGGCATCCTCGTATACTTCATATACCGACTTTTTCCACGCGGCCTGATGCGACATCTGCGGCATATCATCAAACCCTTTTTTGCTCACAATGGTTCTTGCTTTAAAATTTTGGAATTTTGCCGCATTCGCTCCCGCTTCCTTTGCCAACTCAATCAATTCATAGGCACGCTGTAAATCACCATCATGATTCGCCGCAATGTCCGCAATAAAATAAGGCTTGCCATCGGCTGAGATAATATCATTTCCAATTTTGATTTCCAATTTTATACCTCCGACTTCTCCATATATAGTCTATGAAATTCCACAATGCTTTCTTTCGGTGTTCGGATGTCTATTCCAAGAGCCTTACTTATTTTTTCATTTGACATTCCCATATTCTTTGGACGTTTCGCCTTAAAATTCATTCTCTGACTGGAAGCCTGATTTATAATTCCATTCACATAACCAAACTCTTTTTTTACTTCCATCCCGAAATCGTATTTCGAGATAGAGCCTGTTCCGCAGGCATGATATAAGCCAGATAAATTCTGCTTAATGCATTGCGATATAACCTCTGCTAAATCGGTAACCAAGATCGGCGAAAAAAATATGTCGTCAAACATAAAAAGCTCTTTTTCTTCTCTTAATGAATCCACAATCCACTCTCCGAAACTCTTTTTATCCTGCAAATTAATACCATAAATATTTGTTCTCAATACTAAACCGTCCGGACAATGAGATACTGCTAATTCTCCTTCGTACTTGCTTTTTGCGTAAACATTCAAGGGTCTTGCCGTATCTTCCTCCGTATACATTCCTTTTTTTTCGCCGTCAAAGACAGAATCTGAAGAAATATAAATCATTTTTATTTTCTTTTCGGTACAAATTTGCGCAAGCATCTCTGTAAGCTCCGTATTAACACGATATGTATTTTCCGGTTCCGCTTCACATTGCTCAACGTTTATCATCGCTGCCGTATGTATCAACACATGCGGCCTGGCCTGTTCTATACTGTGTAACAATGCCTGTTTGTCACATAAATCAAACACGGCATACGCTATGCCGTGCATATCAATTTTTATCAAATCCGCACCCGTAACAACAAAATCCTTCTGTAAGCTTTTTGCAATGCTGCTCCCCAACATGCCTGCTATTCCGGTTATATAAACTTTTTTCTCCATTCTTCATCTTCCTATCATCTTACCGCAAATAATATCCGATTTTCACTGCCAATGCTTTAGTTTAATCTTTCAAATCCCGCATGACATACAGAGCTTTTCAAATAATCTGCAATGTTTCCGCCTTTGTTTTTAATTTCTGCAATTTTTTCAAAAACTCTTCCGACTGCCGTTAAATATTCCTCGACAATCTCCTCCGTATGAGCTAAAGATGCATAGAAGCCGTTTATCGCCAAAAATCCCTCCTCCAGCATTTCCTGTATAAAATATGTCTTATATGCTAAAGGGTTATCATATTCAAACTCAAAATGGCTTAATGGCAAAATTCCTGTAATTCGAATCTTTACACCGCTTTTCTCCGCAAGCTCTTTCCATCCCTTCAGCACCTTTTCGCCGACTTTTTTTAAATGCTTATCCACCTGATATTTTTGAAAACTGTTAACGGATGCCACTGCCGCTGCGAATGCAATTC
Source organism: uncultured Roseburia sp. (assembly GCA_947564465.1). Classification (GTDB taxonomy): domain Bacteria; phylum Bacillota; class Clostridia; order Lachnospirales; family Lachnospiraceae; genus Roseburia_C. The sequence continues at coordinate 53,924 of CANOCV010000012.1, forward strand.
GCTCTGTCCAGAATGTGCTGCTTATAAACGTATCCTGCGCCGCCTCCATCACATCTTTTCTGCCTATAACGGCAGAAACCGGATATCCGTTCGTCATAGCCTTTCCAAAAACCGCCATATCAGGCTCTACTCCTAATACCAGATGACTTCCCCCTGCACAAAGACGAAATCCCGCCGTGATTTCATCAAATACCAACACGATTTGCTTCTCTCTCGTTATTTCTCTGATCTCCTCCAGATATCCGGGCTTTGGATCATCATTGCGGATCGGCTCCATGATTACGGCAGCGATCTCCCCCTCATGCTCCGACACCAGCTTCTTAAACTCTTCAATATCATTATAGTGAAAGATCAAATTGCTTCCTGCAAGTCCTCTTGGCACCCCCGCAGGTTCCAGACCTTTCAGATGAACATCTGCCAGCGGATCTCCCTTGACAAGATTCGCCGAAAGGTACCAGTCATGCCATCCATGGTATCCACAGACCAGTACAATATCTTTCCTTGTGTAAGCTCTTGCAATACGCGTAGCCACAGACATTGCCTCCCCACCGGCCTTCGCATAGCGAACCATATCTGCCCATGGATGAAGCTTCAGAAGCTTTTCGGCAAGTTCCACCTCCTCCGGAGCATTTAAAGTGCACATTCCGGAACAGTCGATCGCTTTTTTTGCCGCCTGATCCACTTCGTCAAATGCATAACCCAGCACATTCGCGCCTACCCCCATAATGCTCATATCATAATAATGATTGTCATCCAGATCCCATACCTCGCAGCCCTTTGCTCTGCTGTAATAAGTCGGCCACAAGTCAGGCAGCCACATTTCCGGCCGCTTGCTTAAAAGCTGCGTGCCTCCCGGTATAATCTCTTTTGCCCTGTTATAAAGCTCCTGTCCACGTCCCATTTTACTTCTCCTCCAACTGTACGACCCTATCGTTTGCAAGGGACTTTAATAATCCTTCATTTCTCATATACTTTGCATTCAACTGCTCCAACTCCTCATGTTCCTCCAAAAATGCAAGAATATCTTCCGTCACAAAATCTTCCCTGCCCTGGGAAATAAAATGACGGTAAATGGCACTGATCAATTCATAATCCTCATCCTCATCAAGCGTCCATCTTTTGTCTCCGATTCCCTTGATCGGACATTCCAGATTCTGTATCCGAAACTGTTTTGGATGATTCTTGATGTACATGGTGACATGCTCTCTCTCGGAAGCAAGCCTTGCTTCCTTCCAGCTTTTTTGCAGTACCGAATACTTTACGATCTCGATATCTTCTCCGTCGGGAAAACTTTCCGTCATCTCCGCCATATAGTCTGTATCCTCTTCCATTTGTTCAATCGCCATATCAAGATACCGCCAGTCAAACAACGGGCAGTCCGCCGTGATCCTTACTACATATTCGGGTTTTAGCAATTTTGCCGCCTGGTAATATCTGTCAAGTACATCCTCCTCCGAACCGACAAAAACCCGCACTCCCAGCTCTGCACATAGCTTAATGAGCGGCAGGTTACTCTTTTCGATTGAGGTAACGACAATCACCTCATCAATCAGCCGGCTCCGCCGCACCCGCTCAATCACCCACTGAAGATCCGTCTTCCCCGACAGATCCTTTAACACCTTATTTGGCAGTCGTGACGAACCGCATCTTGCCTGAATCATAGCCGCATATTTCATATTGACACCCTCTACTCAGCCTTTCTTCCGTTTGACCACAAACTAGGAAATATAATGCTCTTTTCAATATCCACAAACGTTTCTTTTAATTCCTCTATGAATTCTTTTGGAACACTGTTACCCTGATGCACACCTATGTCCTGCAATAGCTGCTCCTTGGTATCTACACCGAATACAAGATAATCAATCTCGCTCTCCTGCCCCACAAATTGTATTAAGGCATCCACTTTGTTTACAGAGTACTTGTCCAGAAGCTTTTCAAACTTAACCATATATGGAATTGCATGATTCAAATGTTTTGGAATCTTCTCTTTCTCCATCATGAATAATCCCTGTAAAAATGCACTCCGCGTGAATACAGTCACACCTGCTTTCTTTGCCTCCTGTATAAAGCCCTGCTGCATTCCCCTCTGGTCAAGAACGCTATACGGCAGCTGAATATAGTCAATCCCCTCTGTCTTTAACGCCGCATATCCTTCCGAAAGCTCATAGACGGATACCCCGATATGCTCCACAAGCTTTTCTTCTTTCAATGCCCTTAACGCTTCTATAATCTCTGGCTGATAAATATATTCCGGTGTATGCAGCAGATAACCGTTTAATTGTTTCACATGAAGCCGGTCTAGCGTTTCCTCACACTCTCTCCTGACCGCACCGCAGATGTTTGCCTCATTCTCTTCAATTACATTTGGGCGAAGCTTAGAAATAAGCTTTACGGAATCCGAATTTTTTTTGGATGCAAAATAGCGCCCCAATACAATCTCTGCTGTTCCATAAGCACGCGCCGTATCAATTATCCTAATCCCGTTTTCAATCGCCGTATCCAACATCTCAAACACATCTTTTTCTGACGGCTGCCCCAGTGTGTTATTTATCCCATACTTCATGCCAAACTGAACTGTCCCCAAACAAAGTTCTGCCATAGTTCATCATCTCTCTTTTTTGTCAATCATATTTCATACATAAATGTCTTTATTGTCACATCCCGCCGAGCAGCGCCTGGATCTCATCCACACCAAGCCACACCGAATTATTACCTGAATTATACTCGAACCCTTCTTCCACTTTCTTTCCGCCCGGGATCAGTTTCTCTTCGCCCCACCAGTTATAGTGCGGGTAGATAATATAATGCTTTTCATATTCATATGTTGTCGCAGAATCCTCCCGCGTCACCATAACCTCGTGCAGCTTTTCCCCTTCACGGATTCCAACCTCCGGCATCTTGCATCCCGGCAGCATTGCCTGTGCCAGATCCGTAATCTTAAAGGATGGTATCTTTGAAATAAATGTCTCGCCGCCTCGTGCCTCTTCCAATGCCTTAATGACCAGCTCCACTCCCTGCTCCAAGCTGATCCAGAACCTCGTCATGCGGTAATCAGTAATCGGAAGCTCTTTTTCACCGTTTTCAATAATCTGTTTGAAAAACGGAATCACGGAACCCCTGCTTCCCGCCACGTTTCCGTAACGAACAACTGCAAAGCGGACATCCTTTGCCCCCGAATATGCATTCGCCGCAATAAAAAGCTTGTCCGATACCAGTTTTGTTCCACCGTACAGATTGATCGGGTTGACCGACTTATCGGTAGATAATGCAACGACTCTCTTTACGCTCGGCGTATCTAAAACAGCATTCACTACATTGATCGCACCGTCTATATTTGTTCTTACCGCCTCAATCGGGTTATATTCGCAAGCCGGAACCTGCTTTAATGCCGCCGCATGAATAACATAATCCACGCCGTCTAAAGCCCGAAGCAGCCGCTCCTTATCGCGGACATCTCCAATAAAAAAACGCATAATGTCTTCATGCTGTTTAAATTTATTCGCCATGTTAAACTGCTTAAATTCATCCCTGGAATAAATAATGATCTTCTTTGGTTTATAATGTTTTAAAACATATTCCGTAAAATGATTCCCAAAGGATCCTGTTCCTCCCGTAATCAGTACTGTTTTTCCGTTCAGCATAATATTTCCTCCCTGCCATAAAAAATGGCATTCTACCTTTCTGATATTGTTTTTTTATAAAATTCCAAATAATTCTTTGCCATTTCCTCCATAGTGAAATGTTTTGAGTAATTTCTTATATATTCACTGTCCCAAGATTTTTCATACCATTCATGAATTGCTTTTGCCATAGATGCATCGCTATGGGAATCGGCAAGGCAAACTACCTTCGGATCATTTAAATCATCCGCACACTCAGAGTCAGAATACATGATGACCGGCAAACCATAAGCAATCGCCTCTAAAGCAGATATGCTCAAGCCTTCTGCATAACTGGACATAATTAACGCATCGGATATTGAATAATAATCTTTCATCTCTTCATTCTGCAATACACCCACATATAACATACAATCCGTTAAATTCGCTTTTTCAATTTCATCTATTATGTTATATGTAGAATGCACCGCCATTTTTCCACAAAATATAACATATACCTTTTCTCTAAGACAGGCATCCTGTCCAAAAACCCGTAATAACTGAATCTGATTCTTTCTGGCACCTATGGTTCCTGCACACAATAAGATTTTTTTATTAATAATACCAAGTTCCTTCTTTAAATTACCATTCTGGCGATTGACCGTAAAATCCGTACCGTTTCGTATCGGTACTAATCGTTTCTCGTCATAATCCTTATAATCTTCTAAGATTTTTCTTTTCATCCCATTACTTACCGTAATAATTTTTATATCCGGCAACTCTAATAACCTTTTTGAAACTTTGTGCACATCTTCATTCTCGGCATATTCTGCTTTTTTTCCTTCATATAAATGGCACGTGATCACATAAGGAATCTTCATTTTGGCACATACATTTTTAACAATCGATTCTGCCAAATCACCATAATCATGAAAATTAATGAGATCGGGCTGTATCTCCTTTACTGCCCTTTCGAATATACCGGTCATATAGGTAATATATCCTTTATTATCGCCTTTCGTATTTTTTTGAGTGATATCGTAATCTGTTTTTATGATTTTTATATTTTCAATCATAAGCTCCGGCTGAATTACCTGTCCTAAAAACAAATAGGATTCATGCTGTTTTCCTATATAGTTACATAGATTTCTTACAACCAATCCTCCGCCTGTATAATTTTGATTAAATGGCTTTAAATATGGATCATAAATATACCACGCATACGACAAAACTCTCATCCTTTTCCTCCCAAATACTGTAAAACTGTTTTCTCTCGATCCACTCTCATCTCTTAAACTTTTAAAAGAGTGTGTCAAAATTTACTCTTTCAAAAATTTCTAATTTACCTCCGCGAGTCGCATTATATATTCTAATTCCACTTTCCTTTGCATGTTTTTCCGCCATCGTATATGCTGATTTTACCTGCTTCACAAATCCTTTTGCTAACGCAGATTTTTCTTCTTTAAAAAAATGCAGGTATTCCTGGCATGACTCTGCATCACCATATGAAAAATCCACACCCAGCAAATAAATTTCATGAAATCCCATATAGGCAGCTAACTGTATACACGTATAGGTCACAGTGGCTCCCGTATAACTTCTTTTTGAAAAATCACTTGAAAACTTCGGCAATCTGTCATGATAATATTCATAATGTTTATGATAACAGTAAACATTACTTTCATGCGGCATATCCCAGAACAACTCAGATGTATCCCCCACAAACTTTGCTTTAATCTCTTCCCATGTATCTATCAAATCTTTATTTTTTACGAGTTCACGACAATCATCCATCAGGTAATAATGTGGTTTCCATTTTGTCTTGTCAAAAATATGAAAAATTTCATTCATACTAATACAAATTTCATTTTTCTCTTTCAACAAATTCAAATCCTCTATCCGCAAGCTTGGCCCCGTGGCTACAATAAAGCACCGTTTTCCACTATGTATGTTATGAAACTTCTCAATTTCTGTATTATGGTAACTATCGATCTTGTCAGAGCAATCAAAAATATCCGTTAACTGATATTCTTTAAAATTAGAATCTTGCCTTAATGCACTGTAATTATCTAAGCAGACACATATTTCCGTGATATTCTTTAACTGAGAAACCTCATCTACAAGATTTAATCCCTCATATTGCTTCTTTATCTTTTCAACATATTCAACAGGCAGATTATCCTGTACTAAAATGTAAGGATGAATCCCGTACTGCTGAACAAGCCACTCATCAATGATTATGCTATATAGATTTAAACCATATAGAACAAAATCATTTCTATTCCCTAAATAACGAATGATATAATTTTTCAAATTGTCCCTTGCATATGGCTCATGAAATTCTCCGGGGTAATCACAATGAATAAAGTAATTAATAATATTATTTTCACGTAGAATATCTATACTTTCTCTTTCATACAAATGAGCTATCAGTATAAATTCATCCGAATGTTTTTCTAAATACTTCTCAACACTGATCACTTTTTTCCCACAACAAAAAGAGTTTGCAAGTTTTTTATTTGAATCTACAAAAGTGATTGACCATTCATCACTCAGGTGGTGCAGCAACCTCTTTCCAATCACTCCTGCTCCCCAAATATATAATGTTTTCACTTCTAATTACCTCACACTAATTTATACAGTATCAAAAATCCGCTCCTGTCTGCGGTGAATAAACGCGTTATCATTATAAAAACTGCGCTTAATCTCTTCAGAATAAATAATATTTTTTACCATAATTCCATACCAATTATCTATAAAGTCATCAATATGGATATCTAAACCATCCAATCTATCTTGATGGAGCTCTATAATATCTTTCATAAATAATTGTATTCCATCATTAATTTCTGTTTTATCGACAAAGAACTTCTGGTTATTCGTATCAGGAGCGCATAAAAACTGTCCGTCTGAACGAATCGTTCTCACCATACCATGAGGTGATGTCAGAAAACTTTTTATCGCTAAACCCATACTATGGATATACGAACTTTTACAACTCTTATCCGACTTGATACTCGTGCATGATTTTAAAACATGTCTTTTGCTCATAATATTGTCATCTGCATTATTTGCCACAATATAATAACCAATAAATTCTCTGCCAAGAAGCTTTGACAAGTAATGCTGGGTCGTCCCATAAAATCCCAAATCGACAACAGCTACACCTTCATTTAAATTAAGATCTTTTAAATAATTCTTATAATTACTTTTTGTGGTTTTTATGTAATCTGTAATTTTTTCTCTGTAATCATATAAAATCTCTCTTATTTTTTCATAATCCTGTGGCATACATATTTCTGCATCCGAATATCTTTTTTTCTCTTCGACAGTAGGACTAATTTGCAGTCTGTCCTCAAAAAATTCCGATAATTTCCCTTCATAAGGCATCTTCATATATTCCATAAAATCATTTTCATTTTCAATTCCTGCGCACATCAATATCTGCCGCGATGCTTCCAGATAACTGATTTTTAACCGACTTGATGGATGAAGCAAAGAATACAAGTATTCAAAATCCTGTTTTAGAAAAAATCCGTCTCGTCCTAAAAAACACAAATGATTAATACCGTCTTTTTCTGTCATTTTCGATAACCAGAAAGTAAAACTAAAGATCACAGGACCAAATACACTATAACCAAAATCTTTTCTATCCGTTATTTCTACCCTACCTCTCGTTTTACATAAGATAAATGGATTACGAAATAATCTTGACCCGCATAATCCAAGCACGATATTATGATAGCTGCTAGTCGCATAATCCAAGCATGTCCTGACAGAAGATTTCTGCATCATCTCATTTTTTGACATAACAAAATAAGTATTCATATCTGTATACTGCTTGCAGCTATTTATATCGCTTTTCCAGTCATCCCCTATATGCAGAGCACTTTTTTCTTTCACGATATCTCGCTGAAATTTCTTCCATAATTCTCCGCTTTTTTTTGTACTTCCACATTCACATGAAATCCATATCTGCTCATTTCGCAGATAAATATTGTGCTTTTCCAGTACTTTTATAAAAAACTCTGACATAAGATACATGTCACTAATAATGTATACGTTCTTCTTTTTTTCTATCGCATACCTCAACAATGATAGCATTGGACGCCTTGGTTCCATAAATTTACATTCTAAATCGATTTCCCTCTGCATCAACGTCTGCCCGTTTTCCGTTACTGCATCGAATAAAATGTTCTCATAAATATCACATATATTTGGTACTTTACTTTTTATATTTACATACACGCTTCTTCTTGCCTGCAAAAATTCTTTTTTTGCCGAAGAATTATGAAAACTATCGCCGATATACTCCCATATCTCACCAGGCATATACAACTTACGACAAAATAATGTATCAAAAAAATCAAAAGAAACGATTTCGTGTGCATCAATATTGGCTTTCAGCTGCTCATAAGAGGAATTCCAATACTGCGTTTTCTCCTGAAAACCTACATATTCTGCTTTTACACCATTGCGATAATAAACCGGAATACTGGTATGTTTAATTCTTTGATAAATTACATCCCAGTAACTTCCTGATGTATTGATAATAATCACATCCGCTTTACTCTCTGCCTCCTGCAAATCCACAATCGGTAATCCATACACAAAAGTACCAACTTTTTCTGGATCTTTATCCATTAATCCAACAATATTCCAATCATGCAATAATGGGATTAATGTTGCGGTGAACCTGCCAATTCCATACAATACAATACGTTTTTCCCGGAATTCCTTAAAGTGCAATTCAAACTCTATCTTTTCTTCTTCATAATGATTCATTCTTTCTGTATTGCGGCTTTAATAATGCTTAGATTATCCTCTCCGCATCCTCCACATAATCTGCACAAACTAACATATTCGCTCTCCATCTCTCCCAAAGCCTGTTCTGTCAGCTTTCTTTTCTCTGTTAAAGCAAGATCTTCCAAACCAACAAAATCACCGTCTCTCAGCTTATATAATCCTGCTTTTTCCGCGCTCCATGCAACATGACAATAATAAAACTTATTATCATTCAGCCCATGAAAAATCGGCGCACATGTTTTCATATGCTCTACCATATCACTTCCTTTAATCACCGGTTTTGCAATAGGGAACCCAAAATCTTTCCATTCTCCGATATCACGCAGTACGCATTTGATATTATTTTTTTGCAGTTTTTCTACGGTCTGCATTAATTTCGGCTGATACGAAATAACAGAAGAATAGTCACTGAGATAAACCAAAACATTATTTTTGGCCATTATTTCTATTGTCTTATCATCCGGCACAACACTACCATTCGATACAACATTAATAACGTCAATTTTGTCCGAATAATTTTCCCCCAGATAATCAATCAGCTCACCTAAAATAGGACTAAGAAACGGTTCTCCACCTAACAATGCAATACAAAAGACATAATCTACATATTGAAAAAACAAATCATACATTTGTTTCATCTCAGAGAATGAATAGTCGACCTTCTCTTTATAATACGGGACAAGCATATTGCAGTTTTTACACCGAAATGTACAACGCATTGTAATTGCCGTATGTACTTCCAGCAAACAATTCTGCCCCTTTTTGTTCCAATACCACTCCGAAATAAATACTTCTACGGAACAAAAATCTATATTTTCCTGCAATCCCATTTTTCTTAAACTGTCCGCTATATCTTTGTATACTTTCCCACCGGTCAATACAATAATTTTATTTGACTGTAAAATAGAACGCGCGCTGTCCGCACCTATAATAGATATGCCATTATATTCCCCCTGTTTACGAGGATCATTATCAATAATGGAAACAATATTAAAATCCTCCATAAACTTAGGAAAACATTTTTCACCAATATTTCCCCAGCCATATAGTACTACCTTATCTGTTTCCAGCCATTCCTCGCTCAATCTATTCATAGTATTTACTCCTATACTCTGCCATCTTAACCCCTGCATAAATTGCATCTAACATACTTTCTTCATTCGCCCGTCCTTCACCTGCTTTCCCAAAAGCTGTTCCATGATCCACAGACGTTCTGACAATCGGCAATCCTATTGTACAATTAATTCCACTGAGTGATTCGTACTTATTACTTGCCATGTCATATTGAAACCCACTAAACTTTAATGGAATGTGTCCCTGATCATGATACATGGCAACTACGATATCATACTGTCCATCTCTGCACTTTATAAAAACAGTATCCGGCGGTTCCGGTCCTACCACATCAATTCCTAACGCCTTTGCCTCTTCAATCGCAGGAATAATTTCGTTCTGCTCTTCCGTTCCAAACAATCCGTTTTCGGAAGAATGCGGATTCAAACCTGCCACTGCAATTCTTGGTGACGGATATCCCAATTCTTTCATCCCGCGCTCCGCCAATAAAATGACTTTTAGCACACGCTCTTTTTTTACACAATCGCATGCCTCACGAAGAGACACATGCGTGGAAACATGTATTACATGAAGCGATTTACTCGCTAATAACATTGCAAAATCTTTTGTTTCTGTATAATCCGCAAAAATTTCTGTATGCCCGCTGTAATGATATCCCGCCATATGAAGGGATTCTTTATTGATTGGTGCAGTCACAACTGCCTGCACTTTCCTCTCCAATGCCTGCTTTATTCCATATATTATGTATTGAAAAGAAGCCTCTCCGCAAATTGCACTATTCTTTTTATATTCCCAACTTTTATATTGCAGCTGATTCAAATTAATATAATCAATCGTTCCAAAAACACCCTCTGCCTCTGATACATCCGATTGCTCATTTAGCCGAAGCGGCAAATCACAAAACCGTAGCGCATCATTTAACGCATCATAATCGCCGATTACCACAGGTATACACTTTTCATAAACTTCAGCATGGTTTAATGCCTTTATAACAATTTCTGGTCCTACTCCCGCCGGATCTCCCATTGTAATAGCAATCCTAATTCTGCTCTCGTTCATCTATAAGACCTACTCTTCCATAATTTTTTTTCTGATTTCCGTAGTGGAAATCCCTCTTGTATATGGAACATACACAACATCAACATTTAGTTCCGCAAGCACAGACTCAAAATGATTCCATCGGTCCGTCCCCTTCCAATCATCTCCGATAAAAATCACATCAAAGTGATACATTTCCCACAACTTTAACTTATCTCGGAACTGATTGATCACCACACGGTCTACACCTTTCACTGATTCTATAATTCTCTTTCTATCTACCTCATTAATAATTGGTCTGTGATGCTTGTACTCTTCAACCACATCATCACCATGAACCCCAACGATCAAATACTCGCATTTTTTTTTTGCACTTTGAATCATATTTAAATGACCAATGTGGAACAAGTCATATACCCCATCTGTGTACCCTATTTTATATTTCCGCCCTGTTTCCAACATATATCATTCCTCCAGTAATTTTAATTCAGAAACCGGATGTGTCTTACGTTTCTCAATGCTCGGCAGTTCCATATAATTTCCATACTTTACGCTTAAGTATCCATCATAATCTTTCGCTCCCGGAAGTATCATTTGATCAAACTTGTACTTTCCTAATTGTGTATACCACTTTCTGTCATATCCATATATTCCCTTTGGCGTTGGAAATGTTAAAATACGAACCAGTTTTGTTTTTTTCTTCTGCCCCTTATCAATAAATTTTTCATAACTATGTAAAATGATTTTCATCGGTATCCAACTCATAATCTTATAAATGCTGCGTTTCCAAAAACTCTTATCTGTTCTGCACCCAACCACCGACCAGAATAATTTACGGTATACAAAACAACGAAAAAAATGAATACGCCTTGCAAACCAACCGTCAGGAACATTATCAAATGGCATTAAGTCAATTGAAATCCCCTGTTCATATGGCATAAATTCTTGATCTAACCTTACAAACACTGTATTTTTTCTACGTAATTTTCCATATCCCCAACGATATCCGTCTGTATCACGTAAATCCTGCATATAATATTTTTCGTGGTCTAATTCTTTTTTGCATGCTTCCCGAAACTTTTCATACTCGCTTCTCAAAAAACCGATATCTGCATCATCATCCCATGGAATATATCCACCATGCCGAATCGCCCCCAACATAGTTCCTCCTACCATATTGTAATGAATACCGCATTTTTTGCAGATACGGGTTACTTCCCGTATCAA
>CANOCV010000013.1 GCA_947564465.1 uncultured Roseburia sp.
GGTGCTGACCAAATACGGGCAAAATATTTTTATTTATTTGACCCCAACATCATCCATATAGGAAAGCCCTTGTTGCTTTGAAGTGTTAAGGTTTATGACTTTCCTATGATGATGTTGTTGAGGCCGAATAAATATTTTTTATTTACCCTGTCTTTAGCACGAGAGGAAGATGCCGGGAAGTGAAAAATAGCAAAGTGCACAAAATGTAGAAAGATGTCGAAAAATAGACCTCATAATCAGAAAATGATGGGAAAAGTTATCCACAATGAAAAATGTGGAAATATCGAAAAAAATGAGTTATACACCGAGTTATTCACATTATCCACATAAATATGGATAAAAATACAGGTTTACATAGGGAAAAATAAGAACAATTGTTTTGTGTAGAAATGATAAAGTTGATAAGTTTGAGAAAAATATGAGAATATCTATTGACATTTATAGTTTCGTTATGTACGCCGTGAAACGACTGTACAGAATATAAGGATTATGTGAAAACTCATTGAAAAAGCCGAACGATTTTGCTATACTACATGCATAAAAATCAGAAAGCTATGCAAAATAGATGGTGTAGATATGTTAAAAAAAATTGATATTCTTGGAATGCAGATAGACAATTATACTGTAAGAGAAGCAATTATGCAGGTGGAAGGATATCTGGATGGTACGGCCATGAATACGGTAGAGACGATTACGATGAAGATGCTTGATTTGGCGGTGAATGAGCCGCGCGTAAAGGAGTGCATTGGAATGCTCGATCTGGCCGTGATTGGCGAGAAAGAAATTCTGACGGCATCGGGGGTGCGTTCGAACCAGCGCATCCGGGAGACAGTGGAGTTTGATTTTTTTAAGGAGTTTGTTAAGCGCATTATCCGTAATCGGAAGAGTGTTTTTTTGCTGGGGCAGGTTAAGGAGGATGTGGACAAGCTGCAGGAGTATCTTGAGGAAGAGTATGAAAAGCTTATAATCGGAGGAAGATGTGCACTGGATGAGAAGGCGGGAGATGTTGAGGGCGTGGTAAATGAAATCAACAGTGTGTCTCCGGATGTTATACTCTCTATTTTGCCGTCTCCGGAGCAGGAAATTTTTCTCCTTGAGAATAAGGGAAAGCTGGATGTAAAAATCTGGTATGGCATCGGGGGCGCATACGAGACTCATTCGGGATTGGTTCGTCTGTCAAAGATAGCGGGGAAGCTGATACACGGAAAAAAGCTGCAGCTGTTGTTACATAAGTATCATGATGAAAATGAGGACGATTAGATGAGTGTTTCATTCAAAAGACCGGTATGGGGAGATTATTTATTGATGTTAGCGGGAACCGGATTAATGGCGCTGGCGATTCAGTGTATTTATGACCCGGCAGGGCTTGTCGTCGGCGGGTTTACCGGTATTGCGATTATTGTGAAACAGATCACGTCGGGACGAATTCCGCTTTGGCTTACAAACCTGGCGTTAAATATTCCCGTATTTCTCATTGCGCTAAAGATTAAAGGGAAAAAGTTTGTAGGAAGAACAGCGGCAGCCACTGTTCTTCTGTCGTTTTGGCTGTATATACTGCCGAAGTGGAACCTGACAGAGGGCGATTTGACGATTGCGGCGCTTTACGGCGGCGCGATATCAGGAGCGGGGCTTGGGCTTGTTCTGATGGGAAAGGCCACGACGGGCGGAACGGATATGGTGGCGTCGTTGGTTCAAAAATATCTTCGTTATTATTCCGTAGTGCAGATCATGGTGATTTTGGACGGCTTGATTGTACTTTCCGGTGTGGCGACATTTGGGCTTAAGCCGGCGCTGTATGCGGTTGCCGCTATTTTTATTACATCTAAGATTTCAGACGCGCTGATGGAGGGGTTGAATTATTCTAAGGCGGTGTTTATCATATCGAATAGAGCGCAGGCAGTGGCGGCTGCGGTTATGCAGGAGCTTAGCAGGGGTGTGACAGGAATCGGCGCAACGGGAATGTATTCCGGTGAGAGGAAGAATATGCTGTATTGCGTCGTGTCGAAAAAACAGATTGTAGAGTTAAAAGATATTGTAATCCGCATTGATAGAGAGGCTTTTGTAATTGTGACAGATGCAAGGGAAGTGCTGGGAGAAGGTTTTTTGGAATATTAGCATAAAAATATTAGTATTTCCTCTTTCTTTTTTTGATGTTTTGCATTAAAATGTATAGTAAGTTACATGGACTTTATACAAAATGGGCGTATTTTTTTGTGAAAGTTGCCTTGAAATTAGATGGAGAAGGAGACAATAGTATGATTTCAAATCAGATACTCCAGAATACAATTGATGGTTTGAAAGGAATTACCCGTGTTGATTTGTGCGTCATTGATATGGAGGGTAAGGTGTTGGCGTCTACGTTCCGGGATGCGGATAACTTTATCAATCCGGCAATGGCATTTATTGAGTCGCCGGCAGATTCTCAGGTGGTGCAGGGCTGCCAGTTTTTTAAGGTTTTTGATGAACATCAGATGGAATATGTTTTGTTGGCCAATGGTGACAGCGAAGATGTTTATATGGTCGGGAAGATTGCCGGTTTTCAGATTCAGAACCTGTTGGTGGCATATAAAGAGAGGTTTGATAAGGATAACTTTATTAAGAATTTGTTGTTGGATAACCTTTTGCTGGTTGACATTTATAACCGTGCCAAGAAGCTACATATTGAGACAGAGGTGCGGCGCGTTGTGTTTATTTTGGAGACCAACCGTGAAAAGGACGGTAATGAGCTGGAAAAGGTTAGGGGTATTTTCGGCGGGAAATCTAAGGATTTTGTGACGGCGGTAGACGAGAGAAATATCATTATCGTAAAGGAGCTTGCGGAAGGCGAGGGCTATGAGGATTTGGAAAAGACGGCGGAAGTAATACTGAATGTTTTCGGCACCGGCGCCGATAACAATGTATGTATCGCATACGGCACAGTGGTCCGCGAGATCAAAGAGGTTTCGCGTTCTTACAAGGAAGCGCGCATGGCGCTTGATGTGGGGAAGATTTTTTTCGAGGAGAAGAATATCATTGCATATTCTACGCTTGGTATCGGGCGTTTGATTTATCAGCTTCCGATTCCGCTGTGTAAAATGTTTATAAAGGAGATTTTTGACTCCAAATCACCGGATGATTTCGATGAGGAGACGCTTACCACTATCAATAAATTTTTTGAGAACAGCCTGAATGTCTCGGAGACGTCCAGACAGCTTTATATTCACAGGAATACATTGGTATATCGTCTCGACAAGCTGCAAAAGAGCACAGGTCTTGACTTAAGGGTGTTCGAGGATGCAATTACGTTTAAGATTGCCCTTATGGTTGTAAAATACATGAAGTATATGGAAACATTGGATTATTAAAGGTTAGGAGGAACGCATGATTAAGCTTGAACATGTCAGCAAATCATATTCGGCCGGGGTACCGGCGCTTAACGATATCAGTTTACATATCGAAGAGGGAGAATTTGTATTTGTTGTAGGTAACAGCGGTTCCGGCAAATCAACACTGATAAAATTATTGTTGAAAGAGTTAGAGCCTACGTCAGGGATTATTACGATTAACGGAAGGAATTTGAACGGGATACGAAGAAAGCAGATTCCGCGCTATCGGAGGAACGTAGGCGTTGTGTTTCAGGATTTCCGCCTTTTAAAGGATCGGAATGTATATGAGAATGTGGCGTTTGCCCAGCGGGTAATCGGAACGAGCCCGCGGAAAATAAGGAGCAGTGTTCCGATGATGCTCTCTATGGTCGGGCTTGCCGCAAAATACAAATCGTATCCTAAGCAGCTTTCGGGAGGGGAGCAGCAGAGGGTCGCAATTGCAAGGGCGTTGATCAATCAGCCTAAGATTCTTCTCGCGGACGAGCCGACGGGGAATTTGGACGGGCACAATGCGTGGGAAATTATGAAGCTTCTGGAGGAGATTAACCAGAGAGGAACGACGGTAGTTGTCGTTACACATAATATGGATATCGTAAAGGCTATGAGGAAACGGGTGATCACCGTAAAGAAAGGCGTCATTGTAAGTGATGAAAAGCTGGGTGAGCAGCGATGAAGATAAGCATGTTTGTATATTCCCTGAAGCAGGGATTTAAAAATATATGGCATAATAAGATGTTTTCGCTGGCGTCTATAGCCACGATGTCGGCCTGTATTTTTTTGTTTGGCCTGTTTTATTCTATTGTAACGAATTTTCAGAATATGGTGAAGACGGCGGAGGAAGGGGTTGCCGTTACCGTGTTCTTCCGGGAGGATATTACAGAAGAACAAATTAATGATATGAAACAGAAAATAGAGAAGCGTGTTGAAGTGACGAAGTGTGAGTATACTTCGCCGGAGGAGGCATGGGAGCTTTACAAGGAGGTTTATTTTAACGGATCCGAGGAAGCGGCGGCAGGCTTTGCGGATGATAATCCGCTTGCCAATTCGGCGAGCTTTGCGGTATACTTAAACGACGTATCTATGCAGGGGGCGCTTGTTACATATTTGGAGTCTATGGACGGAGTCCGCGAGGTGCATCAGTCCGAGGCAGTGGCCAATACTCTTTCGGATTTTAATAGTCTCATCGGCTATATTTCCGTGGGAATTATATTGATTCTATTCTGCGTGGCAATCTTTTTGATCAGCAACACGGTTACGGTCGGAATATCTGTCAGACGGGAGGAAATTGCAATTATGAAGCTGATCGGGGCGACAGATTATCTTGTCCGTGCGCCGTTTATCGTGGAAGGGATTGTGATCGGGCTTCTTGGCTCCATAATTCCGCTGGGACTTTTGTATCTTTTATACAGCAGAATTGTGGCCTATGTGACAGAGGAGTTCCATTTTTTGAGCAGTCTGGTGAATTTTCTTCCGGCAGGGGGAGTGTTTAGGACGTTGATTCCGGTATCCTTGATTTTGGGTGTCGGTATTGGATTTGCGGGCAGCAGAATAACGATTCGTAAGCATTTGAAGGTGTAGAAGAGAGGGTGTTTGGGGGCATGGCTTATGCTGTTCCCTGCACCCTCTTGATAGCTTTGGAGGTACTGTATGAAAATACGGCGGAGATTTTTTGCAATTATAATGAGCGCGGTACTGATGGCAGTTCCGGCGCTTAATTTATCGGCATCCGGTGTTTCGGAGGCGCAGCGGGAAAAAGAGACGCTTGAAAAGGAGCTTGACGAGGCAAAAAAGCTGATAGAGGATTTGAAAGACTCCAGGGAGGGGATTGAATCAAAGGTGCGCGACTTGGATGCGCGCCTTACGGATATTGCCGGCAGAATTTGGGATCTGGAAAAGAAGATGGCACAGACCAATGACCAGATTGATGATACGAAAGGGCAGCTTTCGCAGGCAGAAAGCGATGAGGCTGCGCAGTATGAAAATATGAAGCTGCGCATAAGATACATGTATGAGAACAGTATGCGCCTTTCTCCGCTGGAGGTATTTTTTTCGGCGGACAGTCTGACAGATTTTCTGGGGCAGACGGAGTATATTCGTCAGATAACAAATTACGACAGAAAAATGCTTAAAAAATATGAAGAGACAAAGCGGAGGGTCGCCGATGCCAAATCTGCTCTGGAGCTGGATTTGGCGCAGCTAAAGGAGTTGAAGGAGCAGGTGGCGCAGGAGCAGCAGAGCGTAAAGCTTCTGCTTGCAGCGAAGGAAGAAGAGCTGAATGCGGTGAACAATGATTTGTCGGATGCGCAGGCGGATGCGGATGCTATGGCGGCTGAGATTCAGGCGCAGGAGGATATCATTGCCCAGATTCAGGCAGAGGAAGCGCGAAAAGAGGCTGCAAGAAAAGCGGCGGAGGCCGAACGGCTTGCGAAGGAACAGGAAAAGAAAGATGCCGGTTTGCCGACGGAGGGAGAAGAGTCCGGGCAGATTCCGACAGATATATACAGCGGAGGTATATTTGTCTGGCCTTGTCCGGGAAGTACAAGAGTTACGAGTGATTACGGAGCGCGGCTGTCGCCGACGGCAGGAGCGTCCAGCGACCATAAAGGAATTGATATCGGTGCGGATTACGGGGCTGCGATCGTGGCGGCGGCAGACGGAACGGTGACGTATGCCGGGTATAACAGCGGTATGGGTAATTATGTGATGATAAGCCATGGAAGCGGGTTATATACGGTATATGGGCATTGTTGCGCGCTGATGGTTCAGACAGGGGATACGGTAAGTGCGGGGCAGACGATTGCACAGGTGGGAAGTACCGGGATTTCTACGGGGAATCATCTGCATTTTGGTGTTTCGAAGGACGGCAGCTATGTGAGTCCGTGGAATTATTTGGGATAGAAAGCAGGCGAAAGGATAATTATGGAAGAAAAAGAAGAACGGCAGGCATGGGATATGCTTGCGCAGGGTGATACGGCGGAGAGAGTCAGAGATTTCGGGGATTACGGCACACCGGATTATCGCCGCCATGTGGAGCGGAAAGTAGCAAGAAAAAAATTTGTGGCCGGACTCATACTTGGAATATTCGGAAGTCTTGCGGTTGTGTCAGGCTCCCTTGCGTTAATGTTTGGAATGAATGTGATAGAGATATCCGACAGGGATAAAGTCAGAAATAATGTTATGACGGAGCAGGTTATGGAAAAATTGGATGACCTGATCGGAACAATCGGAATCTATTATTATGAGGATGTCGATGTAGATGACCTTGTGACAGGTATTTACAAGGGCTTGTTTGCGGGATTGAACGATCCGTACAGTGCGTACTATACGGAGGAAGAGTATGATGAAATGATGATAAGTACGACCGCAAATTATTATGGAATCGGAGCAGGCTTACAACAGGACAAGGAAACGATGCAGGTGACAATAACGAAAGTTTACGACGATTCACCGGCGCAGAAGGCCGGCCTAAAGGAGGGGGATGAAATCGTGGAGGTGGGAGATATTGCGGCCACATCCACAGAGTTGGAGAAGCTTGTGACACAGATCAGGGGAGAAGAGGGCACAAGCGTACATCTTAAGATAAACAGAGAGGGCGAGAGCGACTATTTAGAGTATGACGTGGTGAGGGCGAATGTTAAAATTCCGACGGTGGAGTCTAAGATGCTGGAAGGAAATATCGGTTATATACAGGTGAGTGAATTTGCCCAAAATACGCCACAGGAATTTGAGACGGCGATAGACAGCCTGAAGGCAGAGGGGATGCAGGCTATGCTTGTAGATCTGCGCAGCAATGGCGGAGGACTGTTAACTTCCTGCCAGGCCATGCTGGATTTGGTACTGCCGGAGGGGACGATTGTTTACACGGAAGATAAATACGGAAACAGGCAGGATCTGACCTCGGATGCCGAGCATTTTATGGAGCTGCCGATTGCGGTGCTTGTCAACGGAAATACGGCAAGCGCATCCGAGATATTTGCGGGGGCAATCAGAGATTTTGATTACGGCACGCTGATTGGGACAAAGACATTTGGAAAAGGGATTGTGCAGCAGGTTCGTCAGCTTGCCGACGGAAGTGCATATAAGCTGACGGTTTCACGGTATTTTACTCCTTGCGGGGATAATATTCACGGAACAGGGATTGCGCCGGATATTGAATTGGAGTATGAATATTTGGGGGATGAGGATGCAGAGGATTATGATGAGATGAAGGATAACCAGATTATAAAAGCAGTTGAGGAGTTATCAAAGGAACTCAAGTAGGCCAGGAGGGATAAGAATGAAAAAGCGTATTTTGGCACTTCTGTTGTCATGTGTGATGGTGTTTGGCGGGAATACGGCAGCCGCGGCAGAGATTCCGCAGCAGGATGAAAAAGAAAATATTGGGGATTATGAGGAATGTGAGGGGGAAGCGGAGTGGGTCAGCCCGCTTGCTGACAGGTCACAGCTTGTTTTATCTCGAAAGGAGCCGGAGGAAGGCGTTCCTTCCACGGGTGTCAATTCCTATTCTACGGTGACATCAGCGGCAAAGTATGTCAAAAAACAGATGCTTGCCCGCAATGAGAGCTTTACTTACGAATATACCGGTTCTAATTTGAACTCGGCGAATATCCAGCAAACGATTAATAAGGTATTTGACAAGGCCTGCACTGTGACATCTTCGCCGGTAGAGGGGGATTATCTGCGGTTTCACCTGACTTATATAAAATGGAGTTTCCGCTATACATCGACTAGGGCGGAGATTACATGGAGTATACAATATGCTTCGGATGCGGCGAGGGAGCAGACTATGAAGTCCCGGATACAGTCCGCAGTGGCGGGATTAAACCTTACCTATGACTCGGATGTTGTAAAAGTAAAGAAGATTCACGATTACATCTGCAAAAATGTGGCATATTACAGCGACGGTACATGGAACAGCCATTCCGCATATTCCGCGCTGGTAGAAGGGCGCGCGGTTTGCCAGGGGTATGCGACGCTGTTTTATGCCATGTGCAAGCAGGCGGGGGTGAGCGTTCGGTGTGTTTCCGGCAGCAGCAACGGACAGAGCCATCTTTGGAATATTGTAAAAATCGAACAGAGCTGGTACAACCTGGATACGACATGGGACAGTGTGAAGAGCGGCGTGAGTTATAATTACTTCTTAAAGAGCGAGAAGGATTTTAAGGGTCACGTCAGAGATATGGAATATACGACCGTTGACTTTCACTCGCAATGCCCGATGTCTTCGGTGTCATACAGCGGAGCTGTCGGCACTCCGGTGTTGAAAAGCGCGGTTTCGACGGGAAGTACCAAGGTAAAGCTGAGTTGGAGCCGGGTGGGCACCGCGGAGGGATATTACATATATTATGCAGCAGGCCAAAATGAAAAGTATAAGAGATTAAAGACGGTGCGGGGCGGAGCGTATAATTCACTGAATGTATCGGGGCTTGTTCCGGGAAGAACATATTATTTCAAGGTAAGGGCGTATTCCAATGTTTTTGGCGACTGCGTCAGCGGGGATTCCGGGGTGAAGTCGGTGCGTCCGCGTCCCGAAAGAGTAGGAAAGCCTACGGTGACGGCGCAGAGCAAAGCCTTGAAGGTGAAATGGAAGACCGTGGAGGGAGCCAAGGGATACGATATTGTGATTACTTATAAGCGGGGGGAGGATACGATCAAAAAGAAAGTGACGGTGCGCGCTTCATCAAAGAAAAGTCAGTCGAAGAAAGTGAAGAATCTTCCGAAAGGGGCGGTATGCAAGGTGAAAGTACGTGCATTTGCCGCAGGAGCAAACGGCGGAAGCGTGTATGGGAATTACTCCCAAACGCGCAAAAAACCGGTTAAGTAGGAAATATGGGCTTGATTTTTCATATGGGTCGGGCTAGAATGGAACAAAGCCAAAGAAAACTTGATGAAGGGGATATACGCTATGAGAAAATTGTATGAAGAGAAATTGCAGTTGGGGCTGCGTAAGCTGCTGCTGTTTGTATACGATCTGGCAGCCATTTATTTGGCGGCGGCACTCACTCTTTTCATTCGTTTTGAGCTTCAGTTCAGTGATGTTTTTTACTTTTATCTGAGAATATTTGAACATTACCTTATTCCGGTTGTGATCGTTGATATACTTATTTTTACTGTTTTTCACATGTACTCCAGTCTGTGGCGTTTTGCAGGTATGACGGAGATGGGAAATGTCGGAATTGCCTGTGTGTGCGCGGTAGCCGCGCAGTATGTTATTGTCAAGGTGGTGCCTCCGTCGGATTTGACGCTGCCGAGAAGTTATTACATAATTGTAGTTGCCGTTTTGTTTGCGTTTGAATTTTCAAGCCGTTTTGCATACAGGGCGATTCGGGCGGCAATGGATAAGCGCGTCGAATGGCGGACGAAGACGAACGTTATGGTTGTGGGAGCCGGAGCCGCGGGAGCATCCCTGATACGTGAGATTACGCACAGCAAGCATATTGATAAACGAGCCGTGTGTGTAATTGATGATTCCAAGGATAAAATAGGAAATTTTATCAACGGTATTAAAATAGTAGGAAACCGTAACGATATACCGCAGGTCGTGAAGGAATATCAGATACAGGAAATTATGATTGCGATGCCGACGGCGCCGGCGCAGGAGATCAAGGATATCCTTGATATTTGTAAAGACACAGGCTGCGTGTTAAAGCGTCTTCCGGGGATTTATCAGCTGGTAAACGGCGAGGTCAGTGTCAGCAAGCTTCGGAATGTAGATGTGAATGACCTTTTGGGGCGGGATCCGATACAGGTTGATCTGGATTCGATTATGGACTATGTTTCCGGCAAGGTAGTTATGGTGACCGGAGGAGGCGGATCTATCGGAAGTGAGCTGTGCCGCCAGATTGCAGGCCATCATCCGAAAATGCTTGTGATTGTGGACATTTATGAGAATACAACGTATGATATTCAGAATGAACTGCGGGAGCGTTTTTTGGATTTGAACCTTGTCGTACTGATTGCAAGTGTGCGGAACACGAAGCGTATGGATCAGATTTTTGAGACTTATCGTCCGGAGATTGTCTATCACGCTGCGGCGCATAAGCATGTACCGCTGATGGAGGACAGTCCGAATGAGGCGATTAAGAACAATGTGCTTGGCACATGGAAGGTTGTGCAGGCGGCCGACAAGTGGGGAGTCCGCCGTTTTGTTATGATATCGACAGATAAGGCTGTGAACCCGACCAATATAATGGGTGCATCAAAGCGTCTCTGTGAGATGATTATCCAGACATATGACAAACGTTCTAAGACGGAATTTGTCGCAGTTCGCTTTGGAAATGTGCTGGGAAGCAACGGAAGCGTGATTCCTCTGTTTCGCAAACAGATAGAGAAGGGCGGACCGGTTACGGTTACGCATCCGGATATTATTCGTTATTTTATGACGATACCGGAGGCGGTATCCCTTGTTCTTCAGGCGGGAGCCTATGCGAAAGGCGGAGAGATTTTTGTCTTAGATATGGGAGAACCCGTAAAGATTCTGGATTTAGCCAAGAATCTGATTCTTTTGTCGGGACACAAGCCGGACGAGGACATTAAGATTGAATTTACAGGACTTCGGCCGGGGGAAAAGCTGTACGAAGAGATGCTGATGAAAGAGGAAGGCATGCAGGAGACGGAGAATAAGCTGATTCATATCGGTAAGCCGATTGAGATGGATGAAGAGCATTTTATGGAGCAGCTTAAGGAGTTGGGCGAGTATGTCGTCACTGAACCGTCGGATATCCGCGAGTATGTGAAAAGAATCGTAAGCACATACTCGCCGCAGGACTAATTTGGACTTGAAAACAATAGGAAAAGGGCGTAGAATGTGTAGCGGTATATGTCGCCGGGCGAAGCCCGGTAATATATACCGCATCATCTAAAGTAAAAATGCAAAATACGAAGAAAGACAGGCGAAGTCTATGAAGCAGCATATTTTTCTGGCATCTCCCCATATGAGCGAGGAGGGCTATGAACAATTTTTTATTAGGGAAGCGTTTGATACAAACTGGATAGCACCGCTCGGCGAAAATGTGACGGAATTTGAGCGTGAAATAAAGGAAAAGCTGAATGCGAAGGCGGCAGTGGCATTATCGTCGGGAACTGCGGCAATTCATATGGCGTTAAAATCAATTGGCGTTGGAGAGGGAGATTTTGTGTTCTGCCAGTCTCTGACTTTTTCCGCATCGGCAAACCCGATTACATATGTTAATGCGAAGCCTGTTTTTATAGACAGTGACGAGGAGACCTGGAATATGAGTCCGTTCGCGCTGCAGAAAGCCTTCGATAAGTATGAAAAGCAAGGAAAGCTGCCAAAGGCGGTCATTGTTGTGCATCTCTATGGGATTTGCGCTAAGATTGAGCAGATTGCCGAGATTTGCAGAAAGTATCATGTGCCGCTAATTGAGGATGCGGCGGAAAGCCTTGGGACGACTTATCAGGGGAGATATACCGGAACCTTTGGAGACTACGGAATTATAAGCTTCAACGGGAATAAGATTATTACAAGCTCCGGCGGAGGAATGCTGCTTATTAATACGGAGGACGCGAAGGAGCGGGCAAAGCGTGTGCTGTTTCTGGCGACACAGGCGAGAGAGGCACAGCGCTGGTACCAGCATGCGCAAATCGGATATAACTATCGGATGAGCAATGTCGTTGCGGGCATCGGAAGAGGTCAGTTAAAGGTTTTAGACGAGAGAGTAGAGCAAAAGCGCGCAATTTACCGTTATTACTGCGAGCATATCGGGCATCTGAAGGGCTTGTCTATGATGCCGCAGAGTGAGGATGCTTACAGTAACTGCTGGCTGAGTGCAATACAGCTTGACGAGGGCTGTGGTGTGAAGCCGTTTGATATTATGGACGCGCTGCTTGCGGATGATATAGAAAGCCGTCCTGTCTGGAAACCGCTGCATTTGCAGCCTGTTTTTTCGGACTGCGATTTTGTGACAGAGAAGGAGGAGCTTCACATTGTGGATGAGACGACCGGTGCGGATAACAGCACGGCAGGGACTATATTTGGGAGAGGCGTGTGCATGCCGAGTGACACGAAGATGAATGAGAGAGATTTGGAGAGGATCTGCGGGGTTGTAAGACATTTGTGGAAGATGTGACAGGTGTGGTTCTGTGGTATGGAGGAGAATCCATGAGGCGAAAAAGAGGGATTTATGAAAAGTACATAAAGCGTTTGTTGGATTTTCTGCTTTCACTTACGGCGTTGATTATTTTAAGTCCCATCCTGCTTGTGACAGCGGTTTTGGTTCGGATGAAATTGGGAAGCCCGGTTTTGTTCCGACAGTTAAGGCCGGGAAAGGATGAGAAAATATTTCGGATGTATAAGTTCCGATCCATGACAGATGAGCGGGATGAGAACGGGGAACTTTTGCCGGATGAGGTGAGACTGACTTCGTTTGGAAGGAAACTTCGGGCGACCAGCTTGGATGAGCTGCCGGAGCTTATCAATATTGTGAAGGGCGATATGAGCATTGTGGGGCCGCGGCCTTTGTTGGTAAGGTATCTTGAACTGTACAATGAGCGCCAGAAGAGACGTCACGAGGTGCGGCCGGGTTTTACCGGGCTTGCGCAGGTGAACGGGAGAAATTCGATTAGCTGGGAAGAAAAGTTTGAGTGGGACGTCACCTATGTGGAATCCGTCTCTTTTTTGCAGGACCTAAAGATTGTCGTGCAGACAGTAAAGACAGTTGTCATGCATGAAGGGATTAGCAGCGGGACGTCGGAGACGATGGAAATGTTTACAGGGAGAAAAATATGATGGAGAAAAAAGAGATTGTGATCGTGGGTGCCGGCGGGTTTGGGCGGGAAGTGCAGTGGCTTTTGGAGCGGATCAACAGTGAAAAGGAAGAATGGGAGATTGTCGGTTTTGTGGACGATGGAATCCAGATAGGGGAACAGGTAGGCGGGCGTCCGGTGCTGGGAGGCTGTGACAGCCTATTGCAGTGTGGGCGTGAAATTTACGCGGCTGTGGCAATTGGCTCCCCGGCAGTCCGCAAATCCGTGGCGGAGAAGTTAAGAAAAAACAGGAAAATTCGTTTCCCGAACCTGATTGACCCGAGCGTCATTTCATCATCCGGATGTGTGTGCGGTGAGGGAAATATAGTGTGCGCAGGCGTGATCGGTACGGTGGATTACAATATGGGGGATTTTGACATTATTAATCTGGACTGCACTATCGGGCATGACGTAAAGCTGCAGTCTTATGTGACGGTTTATCCGGGCGTGAACATATCCGGATGCGTCACGGTTGGGGAGGGAACGGAGATTGGAACGGGATCTAGTATTATTCAGGGGATCAGCATCGGGGCACAGGCCATTATTGGTGCGGGAAGCGTTGTGGTAAGGAATATCGGCGACGCCTGTACCGCTGTTGGCGTGCCATGCAGGCCAATTTCGTACTCTGGGGATAAAAACAAACGTTCCGTGAGGGAATAACGGTTAAAGGTGTTTAGATAAAGAATACGAATTTGAACGAAAGTGGGAATACTATGAATGTTTTGATGCTTGTAAAGGATAGTGAGATTGGCGGAGTAGCATCGTGTGTCAAATCATTAGCAGAGGGATTGGAGAAATATAAGAATGTTCATACGGTAATTGGGATAAAAGAGGGAGAGAGTTTGGAGTATATGTTTCATGGTTTTGACGTGCAGATTATTGATTTTGCAACAAAAAATTTATTTAAAATTATTCGGAATTATAGATTAATATGCAGACTGGTGAAAAAGAAAAGCATTGATATCATCCATGCGCAAAACAGGATTCCTGCGTATTACGCTGGGGTGTATTGCTTTTTTCATAGAAAAGTACCATATATTTGGTCTAATCATTTGGTTCCGCTGCCATCAGACTTTATACATAGAGTTGCAACGCGGTATGGATCATGCGCAGTTGCAGAGGGCATTGCAGGCGAAGAGATGCTGGTAAATGATTTTCGGATTCCTAAAAATAAGGTTGCGGTTGTGAATCTTGGAGTTGATTTTGAGAAATTTAAAAAGGCAACGGTTCAGGAACAGAATGCGTTAGTAGAGAAATACCAAATAAATAAAGATGAAAGGATTATATTGTTATATGGAAGATTGCATCCGGTGAAAGGTCATCAATTTTTGTTGGAAGCATTGCGTTCTTTGATTGATGAAAAATTTAGACTGGTATTTCCGGGGGAAAATGAATCGTATAAAGAGACAATAATTGAGTGTGCGGAAGCAATGGGGATTACAGACAAAATAATCTTTCCGGGCTATATCCGTGGATACGAATGGCTTTCTGTTGCTGATTTAATGGTATTGCCATCAGAACGAGAAGGATTTGGTATTGTAAATGTGGAAGCTTTTGTAATGGGCGTTCCAGTGATTCGGACAAAGACAGGGGGATATGAAGATATGAAGGATTTATGTTTTGGAGTTGAGTACGGTGATGTAAATGCGTTAACAGCATTATTAAAGAAATTTTTTGAGAAAGATAAAATGTTTGACGAAAAAGTTTTGTATGCAAAGGAACATACGAAACGATTTAGTCTAAAGGAATATACGGATAAATATTACGAAATATATGTGAAAGCTTTGGGTAAAGGGAATGAAGAAAGTTTATGATGTGGCGTTTTTTGGTGCAGGAGCAATTGCAGGGAAAGTGGCAGGGACGCTGCAAAGAAATCATAGATTATATCTTTATGCAGTTGCTTCCCGAAGCAAAGAACATGCAGAGGTCTTTGCACGGAAATATGGTGTAGAGCACGTGTTTGATTCATACGAGGAAATGTTAAAAGATAACACGATTGATTTGGTATATGTTTCTACACCGACAAAGAGTCATTATGAAAACATTAAGAACTGCTTGTTGGCAAATAAGAATGTGATTTGTGAAAAGCCATTGGTCGGGAAGCTGGCAGAAGCAGAGGAACTGATAGAATTAGCAAGGGAAAGGCATCTTCTGCTGGTGGATGCATTGTGGACAATGTATATGCCGATTATGGAGAGAATAAAGCGGGAGATTGGGAATTTAGGAAGTGTTAAATATGCATCAGCTAGTTTAGGTTATCCGAGTCTTATACATGAGAATGGAAGCGTAAAGACACGTTATGAATTATGGGACTATGAGATATATCCACTGGCTACGATGCTGTATTTGTTTGGAGAACCCTTGGAAGTTACGGGAAAGACAAGATACCTAAAAGCAAATTATGCAGTTAATAATTGTTCGAAGCTGGTTTATGGAAAGCAACGGATTAGAATTTATTCATCGTTAAAACATCGTAGTAGTTACGTGCTTGTTGTTAAGGGGACAAAAGGTATTTTGGTTTCAAGAAAGTGGTGGTTTGGAAATTATCCGGTTTATATATGGAAGTTTCCGTTTAAAATAACAAAAATAAACTTTCAACATGAGAATACAGGATATGAGTATGAATTTGATGAAATGATAAAGTGTCTGGATAGCGGAAAGATTGAAAGCGTTCAGTATTCATTTGAGAGGACGTTGTCTGTGCTGCGTTGGAAAGAGGAACTGAATATTTAGGATACCAAAGGTGGGATGCAAAGTGAAAAAAGCATTGGTCGTGGCTACCGTGGGCGGTTTTATTGCCAGCTTTGAATTGAATGATATAAAATTGTTACAAGACATAGGGTATGAAGTTCATGGGGCGTCTGATTTTACAAATATTTTGGACGAGAGGAAGAAACAGGACTTAAAAGAGAGTGGTTTAATCCAGCATCAGATTAGTTTTGCAAGAAATCCGTTCAGTTTAGCGAATATTATGGCATATAAGAGGTTAAAGCAGCTTATTCGGGAGGAACAATTTGACTTGATTCATTGCCATACTCCGATGGGGGGAGTGCTTGCACGTTTGGCGGCTGCGAAATATCGAAAATATGGAACTAAGGTGTTATATACGGCGCACGGTTTTCATTTTTTTAAGGGAGCTCCGTTAAAGAACTGGTTGATTTACTATCCAGTAGAGAAGATTTGTGCGCATATGACGGATGTATTGATTACCATTAATAAAGAAGATTATGCTCTGGCACGGAAAAAAATGAAAGCAGGTAGAATAGAGTACATTCCGGGAGTGGGAGTAGAACTCGAAATGTTTGGAAATAAAAGCATAGATCGGGTTGAAAAAAGAAAGGAATTGGGTGCAAGTGTTAATGATACGATATTGGTTTCCGTTGGGGAATTGAATTATAATAAAAACCATCAGGTGATTATAAAAGCAATCTCCAAAATAGATAATATACATGTAAAATACTGGTTGTGTGGGAGGGGGGAGAGAGAGGAAAGCTTGCATAAATTGGTGGATTCCCTTAGCTTAAATAATAGAATTTTTTTTCTGGGATATCGTACAGATGTGCCAACGATTCTTAATGCAGCGGATATATTTTGTTTTCCGTCTCGTAGAGAGGGATTGGGAATTGCAGCGATTGAAGCGATGGCATCTGGCCTTCCGTTAGTGACGTCTAATATACATGGTATTAATGATTATTCGGTAAATAATTGTTCTGGTTTTTCGTGTGCCCCAGATGATATTGATGGATTTGCGAAATCTATTGAACGGCTGTGCAGGGATCTCGAGAATAGAAATTTGATGGGAGAAAGTAATAAAGATAGAGCAAAAGAATTTGATATACAGGTAGTTTCTTTGCTTATGGAGCGTATATATAAGGAAAGTAGTATGTAAAGACAGGTGGATGGTTTATATGATTTATAATGATAGTAAGAGGCAGAGGGGTGAAACAGGATGAAAAATTTTTTGAAGCAAATTGCAAAAAATTCAAAGTTCGTATACGCATTGTATTTTTATCTGGGATCCATATTTTTAAAATTGGTTGGGCAATTTGTTTCAACAGAGGAGAAGCTTATCCTGTTTGTTGTATACGGCGGACAGCGATATGACGACAGTCCAAGATTCATATATGAATATATGAAAAAAAACCCTGATTACATGGATTATAAATATATGTGGGCATTTTTAGATCCATCTTCCGTTTCGGAGATTCCGGAGAATGAAAAGATAAAAATTGATACATTTAGGTATTATAAAACGGCGTTGAGGGCGAAATACTGGATTACAAACTCTTCCGCGTCCAGAGGACTGAAATTTAAGAAGAAAAAAACAATAAACATTATGTTTCAGCATGGAATGGCAGGAATTAAGTTAATAGGGAATGATATAAAGGCAAGTAACAAGTCATTTCATCTTAGCGGGAAAGAAGAGTTTGACTATATATTTATTGAGGGAAAAAAGGAGTGTGAATTATTAGTTCATGCATGGGATGTAAAGAAGGATAATTTATATAGAACCGGGCTTCCGCGCAATGATGATTTGATTGGAAGGACAGAAAAGGATATAAAGGAGCTCAAAAATAAGCTGAATATTCCTTTGGAAAAAAAAGTGATCCTTTATGCACCAACTTTTCGGGAGTACAATAGAGATTCCGGTCTGGCAGTTTTTTTGCGCCCGCCTTTTGATTTTGATTATTGGAATAAGGAATTAGGGGATGAGTATGTTTTGCTATTAACCGCACATTATGAAGTAGCAAAACTAATGGATATTCCGGACAAGCATCCTTTTGTAATTAATGCGTTTAAATATCCGCATATTAACGATTTAATGCTGGTATCGGATATATTGATTTCTGATTATTCTTCAATTATCTGGGATTATTCCATTCTGGGAAGACCGATTATCTCTTATGCATACGATTATAAAGAATATAAACGGGAAAGAGGGGTTTATGAGGGGTATGAGAATATCTTTTCCCATGGGATCATGCAGTCAGAAGAAGAGGTTATTCGATTTATAAAGGAGATAGACTATGATAGGGAGTGCGAGTATACGAAGAAATATATACGAGATGAATATATAGTAAAATACGGAAATGCTGCGCAGGAATGTGTAAAAGTTTTATTTGATAATAAAAAAGAGAAGCCGGAAAGAATTCTTCACTGCGTGATAGGAAGTATGAATGTCGGCGGAATTGAAAAGATGTTAATGGAATTGTACCGTAACATTGACAGAACGAAATATCAATTTGATTTTGTTGTTCATGATAATAACGAGAACTTTTATGAAAAAGAAATCATACAGTTAGGTGGAAAACTGTATAGGGTTCCGTTTTATTCAAAGTCACCGTTAAAGCACAATCAGTCATTTAAACTTTTGCTAGAGAAACACCCTGAATATCATGTGATTCATATTCATACAACGTACTCGATTATGTATTCCGATGCAAAGATTGCTAAAAAGTTTGGACGTATTGTTGTGATTCATTCCCATAATTCTTCCGCAAGTAAAAAGAGGGCAATGCTTCACAGAATATATAAAAAGCGCTTTTCGGGTATTGCAGATTATCGTTTATCCTGTTCGCAGATTGCGGCTGACTGGATGTTTGAGAAATCGGATTTGGCAACAGTTGAGATATGGAAAAATGCAGTTGAGTTAGAAAGTTTCAGATTTGATAAAAGGATTCGAGATACAATCAGACAGGAAAGCAATGTAGAAAATAAATTTGTAATTGGATGTGTCGGCAGATTGTCTTATCAAAAGAATCAGGCATTGTTGCTGGATATTTTTAAAAAGGTATTGGAAAAAAGAAAGAATGCCAAGCTTTGGTTAATCGGTGACGGAGAAGATCGGGATATGTTGGAAAGTAAAGCAAGACATATGGGAATAGAAAGTAATGTTGTTTTTTGGGGGCAAAAGGATAATATAAGCGCTTATTTAATGGCATGTGACATTTTTGTTATGACATCCCGCTGGGAAGGACTTGGTGTTGTATTGATTGAGGCACAGGCGACAGGTTTGCCGCTTGTGATTCCGTCCCATACGGATCTGATGCCGCGGATCACGGATAAAGTCGTTGTCATAAATGATTATCTTGATATAGATGAGTGGACAGGAAAAATTTTACAGCAGAATTGTGAGACTTCCGATCGAGAGAGAGATTATGAAATTGTTGCAAGGGCAGGGTTTGATATTATAACACAGGTGAAGGAAGCAGAGAAATTTTATGAGAGAATATTGCAGAAGAGTTGATGAGGTGTTTTGCCGGGTGATCAGGTAAGAAAGAAAATGGGGTGCCGTTTTGAATGTGCTGATAATTACAAGAGGAAAGCTTCCATTGCCGAACGTTAAGGGGGGCGCAGTGGAATATTTAATACAATTATTGATTGATGAGAACGAGAAAAACTGGCATGAACAATTTACGGTGTATAGTATTTACGTAGATGGAATTGAGGAGGCGCAGGAGAAATATAAGTATTGCCGATTTGTGAACATAAAAAGTTCTTCCGTTATGGCTAAAATCGGCACGGCAGTCCGATATGTGATTAACACAAGGATAAAGTATATTGGTAATTATTATATATCGAGAGTATTTAAGGAGTTGGGTAAGAGAATCAATGATTATGATGTGGTAATTGATGAGAATGCACCGGATTTTCTTCCGTTAATCCGCAAAGTGTATGATGGTAGATTGATTTTTCATGCGCATAATGATTGGTTTGAAAAGTCTGATTTTGAACAATTGAATTGCTGTGATGAGTATTGGTCTGTTAGCAGATATCTGGCAGATAAAATAATAAGTGAAAAAATCAAGTGTGACGTGCATGTCCTTTATAACGGAATTCAGCTTAAGGACTATACGGCAGCAGATAAGGCGTTGACAGATGAGTACACAGAGCGATTTCATATTGGGATACAGGATATTGTGATTGTGTATGCCGGAAGAATTGTGCCGGAAAAAGGTGTGTATCAGATGATTCGGTCATTTATGGATGCCGGATTTTCTGATGATGTGAAATTGTTGATTGCTGGGGGAGCATTTTACAGTGACGAAAAGGTGACGCCTTATATGAATCAGTGCCGTGAGTTGGCGCAAGGAAATGCAAATATTATATTTGCCGGATATATACCGGGAAAAGAAATGGCTGGAATTTATGCGCTTGGCCATATTGGTGTTGTACCGTCAATTTGGCAGGAACCTTTTGGTCTTACCGTTCTTGAAATGATGGCAGCGGGTCTGCCGGTGATTACGACAACAAACGGAGCGATACCGGAGATTGCAGACGAAAATACGGCGTTTCTTTGTTCGACGGATAATGAAAAACAGTGGATTTGCGATATGACGCTTGCAATGAAAAAATTGGTGGAGAATGCGGAGCTGAGAAATCGGATGGGAAACGATGGAAAAGAACGATGTGCCATTTTTTCGGAAGGACGCTATTTATCAACATTTATAACTTTATTATATAGGAAGTTGAGAGAAGAATGAAAGTAAATTTTGGAAGAATTAGTGAATATGTGATTGCGCTATGTATGATGATCGCAATCATATTAAATTATTTTCTGAATATTAACCTATATTATGTAGAGCCGTTAATGATTGCTTTAATTATGATACTATTTGTGGCGTTGAATAAAAAAGCAGTTGTATATACGACAAATATATTGTGGTTTGCTGCTATGGCTATGGCGTGCATATCTGTGCTGTATTCCATGAATCGAGTATCGTCATTACAATATTGTGTGCTGCTGATATTTTTCTGTGTATTGTTATGGTTGTGCAGCCAGCCGGGGATGGACAGTATGCATATCATGAATTTAATGGCTGCTTTCTGCGGCTTTCATGTGTTGGTTACGTTCATACAGTTGATATTGCCGAGTTTTTTTTATTCCGTAGCATCTCATTTTCTTTCGGGGGCAGCCTTATCTTCCAATAGAAGATTCTGGGGCTATGGTACGTACTGTGGGTTGAGTGATAATCCGGCGCCAAATGGTTTTTTTATAAGTATATTTGTAATTATCGTGTTCAATAAAATGATTACAAGAGAAAAATCTAAGAAAAAAATGATAGAATTTATATTGGTTATATTGAGCTATGTAATGCTGGTCTTGACAAAGAAGAGAAGCTTCATTATTTATGTCATCATAATCATGATTACATCGTGGTATATGGGATTAAAGAAAAATAATCGTAAAGCGAAATATTTTTTGCTCTCTCTTATTTTGATCTCTTGTGTGGGCTATCTGGGCTATCGTCTTGGGATATATGATCTCGCGGTAGAGAAAATGTTAAAATATTTTGAGATGGGAGATATCACAAATGGGCGTATGGATTTGTGGGAACAAAGTCTGCAATATTTTAATCTGCATCCTGTTTTTGGCGTGGGAATCCGCAGTCTTACAACGGTAATGGACAATGATTCGCATAATATATATGTTCAGTTATTAGCAGAAGTAGGAATATTTGGTGCACTGATATTTTATACAGCAATTTTTTTCCCGTTTCTTTCTTGTATTAAACATATGATTCAATCAAAAACGCTGACGGGAGATGTTTTTATTGTGACGTCTATACAGATGATGTTTGTGCTATACGGAATGACAGGGAATCCATTGTTTGATCACAGATTTATGTGGATATATGCCGTAGTAGTTGGGGTGAGTGTGGGGATTGTTAAAAGAACAGACAAGAGAATGAAAGAAAGTGCTGACTGATAGAGCAGGGAGGGAAATTTTTGAAAGTGCAAAAAAAAGTTGGGATTCTTACATTTCAAAACACATTAAATTATGGCGCTCATTTACAGGCATTTGCTTTGTGTAGCTTTTTGCGGAGTATGGGATATCAGTGCGAAATTATAAATTATCACTGTGCGTCCATTACAAGAGCGCATGATATGAAACTAAAAAATTTCAATGGTTCATTAAAGGGGATTTTGCAGTTTTTTATCAATGCTCCGGTTATGAGACGTCGGAAGAGAAGGTTTGATCGATTTCTTGGCAAATATTTGTCCAGAGAGGTTTATACAACCGATACAAAGGATGAATTAAAGGATTTATATGATGTTTTCATTGTTGGGAGCGATCAGGTATGGAATTTTGAACTGACAGGTCGGGATACGGCTTTCTTTTTTGATTTTGCTCCAGAAAAGAAATTGATTTCTTATGCAGCAAGCATGGGGGTGAGCCGATTGTGCGAGCAGAATGCAAAAATAATGAGGGAATATCTTGCCAAGTTTGATAGGATATCTGTCAGAGAGTGTGATGCAGTAAAAATATTAATGAGTGTCGGAGTGGAAAATGTTGTGCAGATGATCGATCCGACATTTTTAATTGAGAAGAAGAATTGGATTAAAATAGCAGAGCGTTCAACAACATACCGGAATCTGAAAAATTATATTTTAGTTTATGCGCAGGGCAGACCTGTATATGGATTGGATTTTGCAAAAAAAATTGCAAAGGATGAAGGATTAAAGGTTGTGGTTGTGCATGGATATGCAAGAAAATATATTGGTGTGAACAATATAAAAGATGCTTCCTTAGAAGATTTCCTGTGGTTAATATTACATGCAAATCATGTCATAACAACGTCTTTTCATGGAATGGCACTGTCCATTATATTTGAAAAGTCGCTTTATTATGAGGAAAAGCATAGCGCAGATAATGCAAATTCAAGAATTATGTCGTTGGCAAAATTATTTGGACTGGAGGAGCGAAAAATTGAAGATGAGAATATGAGACAGGACTTGAATAATATTGATTATACAAGAATAAGAGGAATTATCAAAAGAGAAAGAAATAAAGCGGAAGGTTTTTTGAGATTGTAGGAAGTAGATATGAACAAATATAAAAAGCTGGGAAAAAACACAGTGCTTTTTATGATTGGAAATTTTGCACAAAAATTATTGGGATTTGTTTTTGTTCCGATTTATACGGCTGTTTTATCGACAGAAGAATATGGAACGGCAGACTTGATTGTAACTATAATTTCCATGTTGTGGCCTGTGTTTACAATTGTAATTAATGAAGCGTGTTTCCGTTTTCTGTTGGACAGACAGATTGAGAACAGGAGGATCGTAACAATTGGTTTCTGGATAAATATAACAGGAATAATGCTTGTATTAGTGTTTTCTCCGATTATTTTGTTCTTTTCATCGTTAAAGTCATATTTTATTCTGTTTGTGATATATTTTATTTTATATACATTTGACTCCTTTCTCACATATGCTGTGCGTGGTTTGGAAATGGTAAACGATTATGTTTTCGGTGGAATTATTAATACGGTTACAACGATATCCTGTAATTTGCTTTTTTTAATTGTATTAAAATGGGGGACAAAGGGGTATTTGTTAGGGTTTATTGTTGGAATGCTTGCATCTGATATATGGTATATTTGCAAAACAAAAATCCTGACATCTATTCAAAGTCCCAAAAAAATGGACAAACAGTTGTTACATGACATGGTACAGTATTCGCTGCCACTGATTCCAAATTCTGTCAGTTGGTGGATCAGCAATTCTGCTGACAGAATACTGGTAACATATTTTTGTGGAATAGCAATGAACGGCATTTATTCAGTGGCATATAAAATACCATCGTTGCTCAGCGTGATTTCATCTGTCTTTATGAGTGCATGGCAGATTTCTTCCGTTGATGACTTTGGCACGGAGGAGAACAGAAAATTTTTTTCGTCCGTTTATCGAAAGTATGCTGCGATTAACATTGTTATGGTATCGGGCATTATTTGTTTTGTAAAGGTAATCAGCAGGATATTGTTTTCAAATGAATTTTATGAAGCATATCAAATTGCACCGTATTTGTTGGTTGGTGCCTTGTTTAAAACATTGTCTGCATTTTTAGGGACGATATATACGGCTGCGAAAAAAACGCAAATGGTTTTTTATTCTACGGTGGGCGGAGCGCTTCTGAATATTGTTTTAAATATTATACTTTTAAAAAGAGTAGGGGTGTTGGGAGCCGCAATCGCAACTTTAGCCAGTTATTTCGTGGTATGGATTGTTCGTTTTATTGATACGCGAAAAATCATAAGGCTTGATGTTAATATAAAAAGAGAGGCGGTATTATATCTTGTGCTTATTTTTCAGATACTGATAATAACGTTTGGGGCTTCAAAAGGGTTTTATCTTGAATTGCTGTTATTGTGTGTAGTTTTGTTTTTTGAAAGAAATGAGTGGGTTCCAATGATCCGGATGACATGGAAAAAGGTAAGGGAGAAGTAATATGCAGGCGTTGATTGAGATAAGTAATCAATTAGTTGCAAGAAAAGAGTGCTGTGGTTGTGAGGCGTGTGCCGGGAAGTGTCCGAAAGAAGCTATAACAATGGTAGAAGATCAAGAAGGGTTTTTATATCCGGTCATTTTGGAGGATAGGTGTATATCGTGTCAGCTATGTACAAAAGTATGTCCCGTTTTGCAGAGGGGAAATCTAAAAATCAAAGAACATAACCGTTACTGTTATGCCGGCTATCTGACTGATGCTGAATTAAAGGATTCAGCTTCGGGAGGTGCAGGGCATGCACTGGCGAAAGCGGTTCTGAAAGCGGGTGGCGAGGTTTATGGAGTGGCATATAGTAAGGATTTTAAAGATGCTTTGTTTATAAAGTGTACCCAGATGGATGAACTTACAGTTTTGAAAGGCAGTAAATATATTCAAAGTAAAAAAGGTAAGATATATTCTAAGATTGAGGAAAGTCTGAAAAAAGGAAAACACACAATGGTATTTGGACTTCCCTGTGAAATAGCAGCGGTGAAATCATATTTTGAAGATAGATACTCAAATCTATATACATGTGAGCTGATATGTCATGGTCCTACATCAGCAAAGATACAGAGGGAATATGTTCATTTGTTGGAAAAGAAATATAAGAGTACGATTGTGAATTTTAATGTGCGTTATAAAAAAGAAGGATGTACACCGCCTTATTTAGCAGCGGAATTTGAAAACGGTACAAGATATGAAAAAAATTGTACAGAACAAATTTTGGATATGCTTTTACAGTATTTATCAGACCTTCCTGTTATCATTGCTCTTTTAAAGGAAATAACAGAGTGGCGGATATTACAATTGGAGATTTCTGGGGAGATATTAAAAGTCAGGAATATTATAATAAAAATGGGGTATCTGCGCTTATGGCACATTCCGAAAACGGATTAGCATGGATTCAAAGAATGGAAAATTTTGCATTGTGGGAAGTAGATTATGAACTTATTAGAAAAGGAAATCCTAGATTGGATGAAAGCGAAACAGAAATGCTTAAACGGAAAAAGTTTTCACGTGTATTTCAAAAGCATGGATTAACTGCAGCTTGTGTAAGAACATGGGGGATGAAAGATATTTTGAAAAATCTATTGTATACAGTAAAAGGTATTGAAATATTGAGAAAACATCGGAAAGGAATTTGAAATTTTTTCCGGAAACACAAGAAAAACACGTGGATTTCTTGAATATGCTTTGACGGAGTGTCATACTCCTGTCAAAGCATATATAGAGGGTGAAAATTACATGTCCGTATCGTCAGACAGGCGGCTGATGATATCCTGCATTTCGGATTTTGATTTGGCATCTCTGGCACGGTTTAGCACTTCTTCTTTTTCGGCCTCGGTCATTCTTGAAAAACGGCTCATTGCTGTCAAATCCATGGCAAGTCCCATACTAAAGCCGACCGGCAGATAATCGTCGTGAAAAATAGCCATTGTTTCATCTCCTTTTCATTTGTGCTTAAAAATCCCGCAAAGCGAGATTCTTTTTATAGTGTTTGGAAATTTGGACAAAAAAATGCATATAATTATAAAGAAATAAAAGTAAGGAATGAAAACATGTATTGTTCAGGAACAATCACACATGTAATCAGGCAGGGAGACACCATTTACCGTTTGGCAAAAAGCTATGATACCAGCGTACCGGAAATACTGATGCAGAATCCCGGAGTGAATCCGTATAATCTGCAGGTTGGCAGTACGCTTTTAATCTGCCCGGGAGGAAATACAAATATCGCGCAGGACAATGAGATGGAGCTGAACCAGAAGTTAAGAAGGCTGTGGGAGCAGTATTCTTATTGGATGCGTATGTATATTCTGTCAATAGCGAAGGATGATGACGACAACGCGCAAATCAGAGAGCGTTTGGAGCAGATTCCGATAGAGATGGGATCCGTATTTGCCGAGTATTATCCGCCTGAGATTGCAGAGTCTTTGCGCAAAAGATTGGTGGAATTTACAGATGGGATGATGCAGCTTGTATCGCTGGTAAAAGGTGGAAATGCGGAGGAAACGGACAGATTGGATGTCGAATTGGAGCAGGATGTGACCTCTCTGGCAGAGATATTGAGCAATATGAATATCAATTTTGATAAGGAAGATCTGGAACGGGAGATCGGAGAATATTTGATGCTGACGAAGCGGGAGATTGTTGCCAGACTTTCCGGAGAATATGCTGATGATGTGGATACATTTGACGAATTGGAGCGTCAGGCATTGAAACTTGCCGATTATCTTTCGAATGGAATTATGAGACAGCGGCAGACAAGATAACCTTAAACGGGACAGTTTTGTCTGGTTGCACAGAAACAGAAATCAAATCCCCTGGGAGAGCAGAACTTGGAGCATTTTTCGCGGGATTTGGTTTCTGTTTTTTTGGTCAAAGTTCTGAATTTACAATAGATGTTATATATAGTAATAAAAACCATATAAAATATAAATAAAAACGATTTGTTGTTGACAATAAAACGATGTTGGAATAAGATGGGATTGTTGGAAAGTCAAAGTAATTGAAAACGGAGTTCGGTCAGAAAGGAATTGTATATGAGAGAATTAAGAATCGGTGATAAAATTGCAAAGCTTCCGATTGTTCAGGGAGGAATGGGCGTTGGCGTCAGCCGCTCAAAACTTGCGGGGGCAGTGGCAAAAGAAGGCGGCGTGGGGATTATATCCAGCGCACAGATAGGGTATGACGAAGAGGGATTTGAAGGAGATCAGGAGGGCTGTAATATAAAGGCGATAGGAAAGCATTTGCGGCGGGCAAAGCAGATTGCGGGAGGAGCGGGGCTTGTGGGCGTTAATGTTATGGTGGCGCTCAGGCATTATAAGGAGCATGTGAAGGCGGCTGTGGCAGCAGGTGCGGATGTTATTGTCTGCGGTGCGGGTCTTCCCTTGGATCTGCCGGAGCTGGTACGCGGCGGGCTTTCAAAAATTGCACCGATCGTATCTTCTAAGCGGGCAGCGGAGCTTATTCTTAGAATATGGGATAAGAAGTATAAAAGGACTGCGGATTTTCTTGTCGTGGAAGGGCCAAAGGCCGGAGGGCATCTCGGATTTAAGGAGGAGGAGCTTCGTTCTCCTAACATAGATTTTGACAGGGAAATTCGGGAGATTATCCTATGTAAAAAGAGTTTTGAAGAGAAATATCATTGTGAAATCCCGGTTATTGTGGGAGGCGGTATTTTTAGCGGCAGTGATATAGCACATGTGATAGAGCTTGGAGCAGACGGAGCGCAGCTCGCAAGCCGTTTTGTGGCAACGGAGGAGTGTGACGCTTCGAAGGCTTATAAAGAGGCATATGTAAATGCGAGAAAGGAGGATATCCGGATTGTAAAGAGCCCGGTTGGGATGCCGGGGCGGGCACTGCGCAATGGCTTTATTGAGCGGATTGAAGGGGAACGGGAGCCGATTAGAAAGTGTTACGGCTGTCTGGAAAAATGTAATCCGAAGGAAGTTTTGTACTGCATTACAAAGGCTCTGACGGAGGCGGTGAGAGGAAATGTAGAGG
Source organism: uncultured Roseburia sp. (assembly GCA_947564465.1). Classification (GTDB taxonomy): domain Bacteria; phylum Bacillota; class Clostridia; order Lachnospirales; family Lachnospiraceae; genus Roseburia_C. The sequence goes on from CANOCV010000013.1 coordinate 27,907, forward strand.
ATGGTCTCGTATTCTGTGGGGCCAATGTAGACCGTATCAAAAAAATCGTCCCGGTACACGAGCTGATGTGCGAACTGGTAGAGGGAGCCGAGCTGGCGTTGCAGTAACTATTTTCCTGTTGAACATTTCCGCAGAAAGCTATATGATAGTAACAGGAAATATAAGGAAGAAAATAAGGACAGAGAGGAAAAGATCATGTACGATTATTTAATAGTGGGCGCAGGCTTGTATGGCGCAGTATTTGCCAACGAAGCGATGAAGAAGGGAAAGAAGGTTCTTGTGGTGGACAAGCGTTCTCATGTCGGCGGCAACATTTACACAGAGCTGACAGAGAATATTCATGTGCATAAGTACGGGGCGCATATCTTTCATACCAGTGACAAGACGGTATGGGAGTATATTAACCGGTTCGCGGAGTTTAATAACTATGTGAACAGTCCGATTGCCAATTACAAGGGTGAAATCTATAACATGCCGTTTAATATGAATACTTTCTCAAAAATGTGGAATGTTTTTACCCCGCAGGAGGCACAGGCAGTCATTGAGGAGCAGAGAAAGGAGATTGCGGGTGAACCGAAAAATCTTGAGGAGCAGGCAATTTCCCTTGTGGGGCGTGATATTTATGAGAAGCTTGTGAAAGGATATACCGAGAAGCAGTGGGGAAGGAGCTGCAGTGAGCTTCCGGCATTTATTATCAAGCGTCTGCCGGTGCGCTTCACTTACAATAACAATTATTTTAACGACCGCTATCAGGGAATTCCAATCGGCGGGTACACTGCAATTATAGAGAAGATGTTAAAAGGAGCTGATGTGCGTCTTGAGACGGATTATCTCGTCGAAAAAGAGAATTTGGATAAGCTTGCAAAGAAGGTCGTTTATACGGGACCGATTGATGCATATTTTGGCTATCGTCTGGGAGAATTAGAGTACAGAAGCGTGCGCTTTGAGACAGAGGTCTATGATATGGAGAACTACCAGGGGAATGCGGTTGTCAATTACACGGACCGCGAGACGCCGTATACGCGTATCATAGAACATAAGCATTTTGAGTTTGGAACGCAGGAAAAGACCGTAGTAAGCCGCGAGTACAGCGCGGCATGGCATGTGGGCGACGAGCCGTATTATCCGGTGAATGACGAGAAGAATACGGCGCTCTATGAGGAATACAAAAAGCTGGCGGAGAACGAAGAGGGAGTCTTTTTCGGGGGACGCCTCGGGGAGTATAAGTATTACGATATGGATAAGGTGATTGCTGCGGCGCTGGCATTTTGCGACAGGGAATTATAGGAAGTCTGCTATGGATTTTTACTTGATTCAGGAGTATTTTCTGTTGGCGGTGGTAATTGGGCTTGTGGTCTTTACCGCGCAGAGCATCTTTGAACACAGGACAAAAAGGAGACGCTTGTTAAGGCTTGTTTCCGTTCTGGCAGCTGTTTTTTATCTTTTGGCGCTCTATGAGGTGACGATTGGCGGGCGTACCCCTTTCGAGGGAAATCATCTGGCGGCTGGTATTTTTTGGTCTTATCGGGAAATCATTGAGAACGGCAATCGTTTTCTTCTTCGGGAAAATTTGGAAAATGTATTTGCCTTTCTGCCTCTCGGTGTGTTTTTGAAGGATTTCTTTGGCGAGAGAATGCGATGGTATTATGTATTTGCAGCGGGGGCGTTTCTAAGTGTGTCGATTGAGCTGGCGCAGTATATATATAAACTGGGATTATTTGAGTTTGACGATGTTTTTCATAACACGCTCGGGGCAATGCTCGGCTATGCAATTGCAAAAATTATAAAAAATCTGGTAAATTTGGCAATAAAAAAGAGAGACTATATATAGTAGTTTCTCTTTTTTTTCAATTTCAAGCTAGTCAAAATAAAAGAACTGTGCTATATTAAGATACATGATTTTTATTTTTCATGATGAAGTCAAAAGAGAAGTGTTGTAAGACCGGGGAATCCGGCAGGAAAGATAGGGGAAGAAAATGAACTTGAATTATATGGATATTCATTGCCATATCCTTCCAGGTGTTGATGACGGCGCAAAAAATATGGAGCAGTCAATCGAAATGTTAAGCGTTGCTTATGATGAAGGGTGCCGTCGAATCGTACTGACACCGCATTATGAGAGAGGGAGAAACAGCTATGAACCCGAAAGATTGGACGATATCTTTTTGGAGCTTAAGCGTGAGGCAAAAAAACATTTTCCCGAGATGGAACTGTATCTGGGCAATGAGCTGCTCTATGAGGACGGAGTGGTGGAGGATGTCAGGAACGGATTGGTGCATACAATGGCGGGCACAAAATATGTGCTGGTAGAATTTAATATTCAGATTTCCTATCAGGGGATTTATAAAGCAATGAAGGAATTGACACAGGCGCGGTTTCGTCCTATTATTGCACATGTAGAGCGTTATCATTGTCTTGTGGGGCGTATGGAGCGTATTGATGAGCTGGAGGAAATGGGAATTTATCTCCAGATGAACGCAGAGAGTGTTCTTGGCAGTTTTTTTGATGAAAATGTGCGGTGGTGCAGAAAGCTGATGAAAGAGGAGAAGATTAGTTTTTTGGGAACCGATGCGCACAATCTGGAAAATCGGGCGCCGAATATGCGGGAAGCGTTAGAGTGGATGTACCGCAAGCTGGATAATGCGTATATGGATGCTGTGACGGTGGAATATCCGCAGATGATGGTGGAAAACAGATATTTAGATTAAAAGTACAAGGAGAAGAACATGGAAACCAACCGAAATGAAGAATTTGAGATTGATTTGCAGGATTTGTTTTTTGCGCTGCTGAATAAAATATGGATGATCATTGCGGCGCTTGTGATCGGAGCCGTGATTGCGGGACTGTATACGATGCTTGCAATTACACCGCTGTACAGTTCGAAGTCAAGTATATTTATTCTGAATCAGACGACAGACTTGTCATCACTGTCAATGACGGATCTGCAGGTGGGGTCTGCGCTGACGAACGACTACCGTATTCTTGTAAAGTGCCGTCCGGTGCTGAATAAGGTGATCAGCAATCTGGAGCTGGATATGACATATGAGCAGCTTTATTCCAGCGTAACGACGGATAATCCGGATAATACGCGTATTCTTGACATTACGGTTGTCAATCCGGACCCTTATATGGCGAAGACGATTGTAGATGAAGTGACAGAAGTGGCAATCAAATATGTGGCTGAGATTATGGATACCGTAGAGCCGAACATTTCGGAGGAAGGTACGGTAAATACAAGACCGATCAGCCCGAGCCTTAAGAGAAATGTTGTGATGGGCGCATTGATAGGCTTTATTCTTGCGGCGGGAATTGTAATTGTCAGATTCCTGATGAACGATTCGATTAAGACATCCGAGGATGTAGAGAAGTATCTTGGATTAAATACGCTCGGTGTAATTCCGGTGGCAGAGGGAGAAACGAAGGCAAAGATGCGCAAGCGTGATATTGCGGAGGATAAGAGCCAGAGAAGGCGCCGCGCAAAGAATGGAAAGGAGAAAAGATAATGAAAGTTAATTTTGAAAAAGTAAAAAAGCTTGATTTCCGTTCCAATGAAGCGTACAAGACGCTGCGTACCAATATTAGTTTTTGCGGGGAGGATGTAAAGGTAATCGCGTTTACAAGCTCGACTCCGAACGAAGGAAAGTCAGTCGTGTCATTGCGTCTGGCGGAGGCGTTTGGGGAAGACAATAAAAAGGTTTTATTTATTGATGCGGATATCCGTAAGTCTGTTTTGGTTTCGCGTTACGGCGCGGATCAGGAGGTAAGAGGAATGAGCCATTATCTGACAGGCAAAGCGAGTATTGAGGAGGTGATCTGTGAGACAAGCATAAAGAATGTGGATATGATATTTACCGGGCCGGCTGCGCCAAATCCGTCCGAGCTTTTAGGTAATAAAAAGTTTGAAACACTTATTTATGAAGTGCGGCAGGCATATGACTATATTATTCTGGACTGTCCGCCAATTGGAAGCGTAATTGATGCGGCAATCGTCGCAAAGCAGTGCGACGGCGTGATTATTGTTGTGGAAAGCGATAATGTAAGCTATAAGATGGTTCAGAGGGTAAAGAGCCAGCTGGAAAAGAGCGGATGCCGTATTTTAGGAGCCGTGCTCAACAAAGTAGAGGTGGGCGGCAAAGGATACGGATACGGTAAGTACTACGGAAAATATTACAGCAAATATTATGGCAAGTATTATGGGGGGTACTATGGGGACGATTATTACGGGAAGGATGAATAAGGCTGCAAATTGCATAACAAGGCGGGAGAGAATACGAAAAAATTGTGAAAATGCACTCAAAATACAAATTGACGGGTGAGATTAACTTGACCTTTTGAAAGGAAAAATATATAATGAATTTGATTATGAATAAGCTATTAGGAGGAACAGCATCAAAAAAGGATGCGGCAGTGAGAATACTTTTCTCTGCCGGAATTATCTCGCTAAGTGTGTTATTGGTTGCCGGATGCAGTGGGAAAGGCGCTTCGCATGAAGATACAACGGACAAATATGGATATAACGTCTGGGACTATGTGGAGCTGGGGGCTTATGAAGACCTGAAAGTAGAAGCGATTGCAGAGGGCGAGGCTGAGGCATCAGAGATAAGAGAGAACCTGATCGATGATTTATGGAGCCAGATTCAGGAGAATTCAACCGTAACGGGATATCCGCAGGAGTTATACGATGATATGGCGGATTATTATGCGACAGAGCTGGAATCAGAAGCTGCGGCATGGGAGATGGAAGTGGAGGAATATCTTGATTTTTTCTATGAATATTCTAAGGAGGAATACATAGAGGAATGCCTGCAGGGAGAATTACTGATGGAGGCAGTCACTACGGCGACAGGAGTTTCACTTGAGGATGGCGACTATGATAAGATGATCGGGGAGTACTTAGAAGATATGGGATGTGAAAGCGTAGAGGAAGCCGAGGAATTGTATGGCAGGGAGGAGATCGAAGAGTATCTTTTGACCCAGAAGGTATATGATTTTCTGATCGGGCACGCTGCGATTACTGAAGTTAGCTATGATGAATATTACGGAACAGACACGGAGGAGCTGTGGGATACTGAAGGGCTCTGGGACACCGAGGAGCTGACCGAATCGTTGTAGCGGCTTATAATCTCATAAAACACTAATAGTGAATGAACAAAAAATTTAGGAGGAAGTATCATGAAAAAAACCAATTTTTTCAAAAAACTTTGCATGCTTGGTCTTGCGGCTGCACTTGTGGGAACGAGTGTTGATGCTTCATTGTTAGAAGCACAGGCTGCATCCAAGGTTACACTGTCAACGAAAAAGAAAACAATCGTGACAGGTCAGTCCTTTACTTTGAAAGTAAAAGGCAAAGGCGTTAAGGCAAAATTTAAATCCAGCAATTCAAAGGTTGCTAAAGTAGCAAAGAGTTCAGCCGTTTCATCTGTAAAGATTACAGGTAAGAGCGCAGGTACAGCTACAATTACCGCTACTTCAGGAAAGAAAAAAGCAACATGTAAGGTGACTGTAAAGCAGGGAGCAAAGAAAGTGGCTCTTAATGCAAAGAAGGCAACATTAGGCTACAAGAAGTCTATGCAGTTAGTTGCAACAGTTACACCGGCAACTGCATCCAAGGCAGTGAAATGGTCGGTAGACAAAAAAGGCAAGAAAATTTTATCCGTTAACAAAAAAGGTAAAGTAACTACAAAGAAAAAAGCCGGAAAGGCAAAAGTTACGGCTACGGCAAAAGACGGAAGCAAGAAGAAAGCAACGGTTACAATTACCGTTAAAAAGAAAGTAACGCTTGCAACGAAAGTGACATTGAATGCGAATGCGGCACGTGTAAATGTGGGCGGAACATATACGCTTAAGGCTACGATTGCTCCTTCTAAGGCAAGCAACAAGAACGTATACTGGACCAGCAGCAATGCAGGCGTTGCAACAGTAGATCAGAACGGCGTTGTTACGGCGGTTAAGGCCGGTACCGCAACAATTACGGCTTTGGCAAACGACGGAAGCAAAAAGAAAACAACGGCTACGATTACAGTAGTTGCTCCGAGCATCACAGTAACACCGGCAACGGCAAGCGTTCAGGAAGGCGCATCTGTTCAGTTGACAGCAAACGTAAATGATGCACTGGGAACAGCAGTGACATGGGCAAGCAGCAATAATGCGGTTGCAACAGTAGCAGCAGGTAAGGTAACCGGTGTGAAAGCAGGTACGGCGATAATTACAGCAACAAGCATGAGCGGCAAGAAGGCGACGGCGACAATTACCGTAACAGCAAAACCGGGTCCGGGACCGGATGTACCGACGGACGTTCCTGCAACAGGAATTACATTGGATCAGACAGAGCTTAAGTTTACGACAACTGACAGCGATCAGACAAAGACGCTTACAGCAACCGTAGAGCCGGCAAATGCAACTGATAAGACTGTAACATGGACATCATCTGATGAGGCTATCGCAACAGTAGCAGACGGTGTTGTAACTGTAAAAGCAAATACACCGGCAAGCAAGAAGACTGCAACAATTACAGCTGCAATCAATGGTCAGACAGCAACATGTACCGTACAGGTAATCGGTAAGAACAATGCGCTTGTAAAAGACGGTGCAGAGGTAGTATTCACACTGGATAAGAATGCAGATGCTGCAAGTCTGACAAAGGGCGACAAGACAATTGAGAAGCTTCAGGATTACATTGAGGCAAAGATTGAAGAGGCAAAGAGCAAAGATTATATTTTGTTCGGTACAGATGCAGAGGATGCGCTCAATAAGGCTTGGAGCAAGCTTGTAAGCCGTTCCAGCGAGGGTGTAGAGCTTAAAGTTCAGGATGTTGATGCTAATACAAAGAATGTAGAGGTATCCTTTAACGGAAGAACACAGTCTGCAACACTTGTAAAGGGAACAGACAGCGTAGAGATTACTTCCGGTAACAAAGTTGTGCTTGTAAAAGATATCACAGTAAATCAGGGAACCGTAACATTCAAGGTTGATGCGAGCGTAGACGGTGTGGCAACGGTTACAGATAAAGCGTTTACGGCTACATTAGCGGTTACCGGCGATCTGTACTCCGCAAGCTTAAAGACAGCAGACGGCGAAGAGATTATTTCCTGCGTTGAAAGTGATGATGATATTGTTGTAAAGGTAAATAAAGAAGCAGCAAACAAGGTATTTGAGGCACTTGGAAGCAACAGAACAATTGATTCCGTTCTTTCAGATGTATCTGCATTCAATATTTACAAATAAGCAGTTGAATTATAGACTGTAAATAAAATATCCCGGCTGTTTGAAACGGTCGGGATATTTTTCTGCATGGATACGCAGATGCAGTAAAAGAAGGAGGAAATGTATGAAAAAGTTTTTTTATACACTTTTAGTGGCAGCAGGGATTACAACACTCTCTTTTGTGCCGTGTATGGCGGGAGAGATGAACGGGGAAGAGTCACGGGTCTATAGTGCCGCTTCGGGCAGCTTTACCTACAGTGGAGAGACTTATTATGCCAATAGTGAGTATCTGGCCCAGCTGAGCGCGTATCTGTGCAGAGACGATGTGGATTTGACTGCTGCGCAGGCGGATTCCGCGATTCGTTCAATGGGAAGAAAAACAAATATAAAAAAGGCGATAGACAGAGGATATATTTCAAAAGCCGGAGGGAACGGAGATAACCAGCCGTCAACAGAGAGCGAAGGAACGCCGGGAGGCGGGCAGACACCGTCGACAGAGGGCGCAGGAGCGCAGGATACGGAACGGAATACGGAGGACGGAAAAAAACCGAATACCGAGCGCGACACACAGAACGGCGGAGGTTCAAAGGGGGACAAAGAACAGGATAACGGCAAACCGGGAAACGCCGGGGACGCGGAGCTTGGAAATACGGAGAAGGGCGGAAATGCAGGAGGAAATGCAGCGGGAAACGCAGGGAATACAAAGGAATTTGATTCGGCGGGACAGGCGGAGGAATCTTACCTGAATGAAGAGGAAAAACAGGAGAGGGAGGAGATCCTGGCGACCAGACCGCAAAAGGACGAGGCAGAAAACGGGGAAATAACGTATGATACCATAAATAATCAGATTATATTCAGCGGAAGCAAGAATCAGAAAATCGTGATTCCGAATGCGTTTCGATATATCAAGGGAACCCACACGAGAAGCATGTTTACCGTGGTGGAGCTTATTCTGCTTGGAGTTACCGTGATAAGTCTTGGAGTGCTTTTTGCTTTCAGATGCTTTAGTTTTCAGAAAAAGAGACATAAATTATCGTACAGCAACCATAAGAGACGCAGGATATTGCGCAAGGTGTTTGGAGCTGTGCTCGTTGCGGTTCTGGCGGTAAATATATTCGTGACTGCAGCGGGCATTGGGGTGCAGCTTGGTTTATTTCAGAGTTCCCGAATTACGGATATGCTAAGTGCAAGCGGATATTATCATGAGTCATTTAATGAGATGCAGGAGGAAATCTATGAGATAATGGAGGAAAACGGTTGTCCTCAGAATGCCTGTGACAGTGTTGTGACATATGACCGCTATCTGTTTGCAACAAGAAATCATGTGCAGATGACGCTGAAGGGCCTGAAGCCTTCCGCAGAATATACGGATATTAGCTCTGAGGTAAAGGAAGCGCTTGAAGGAGTGCTCTATCTTACAGATGAAACCAAAGAGGAGCTTGGCGAGGCAGTGCACGGTCTTTATCAACAGAGCGTGAAGAATATTATAGGGGAAACGCTCTATGGCATCAAACAGATTTTTTTGAATGTATTTCGCGTTAATATGGTAATTGCCGTCATTGATATTTTGCTGTGTATCTTTGTGCTGCTGTTTATGGATCATTACAAGCACCGTGCAATGAAAAAAATTGCGGCTTCACTGCTTGGAGCATCTCTGTTGATTTGCACAGTGGCGGCGGTGATTTTAATTGGGAAGCCGTACACAAGTCTCTACATTGAGCCGGATTATCTGTATCTGTTTGCGGTAGAATATATTCGCTGGGTGACAAAGGTATTTGCGGTTCTTGCAGCGGTAGGCGCGCTGGCAGCTTTTTTTGTGTGGATGGCCGGAAAAGGGATGAAAAGGACAATGCAGGAAAAATAGATGAGAGGGAAGAGATATACAATTGTTACTTTTTTGGCTCTGGCGTTCTGGATGGTTTTAATTTTTTATATGTCGCATCAACCGGCGGAGGAGTCCTCTGCAATTTCAGATACGGTTTCCTATCGGGCGGTAGCGGCGCTTAATAAGATATGCGGATGGCAGCTTGAGGAGGAGCAGATAGAAGAGAGGGCGGAGAAGATACATTATCCGATAAGGAAGATAGCTCATATGACGGAATATGCCGTGCTTGCGGCGCTGTTTTTCCTGCACCTGTCCGCATATGAATGTATGTCGGGAAAGAAAGGATTTTTCCTGACGGCGGGTCTGTCTGTTTTATATGCCGTGACGGATGAATATCACCAGACCTTTGTAGAGGGACGCTGTGGAAGCCCCGTGGATGTGGCAATTGATTTTGTGGGCGTTTTGGCAGGGCTGATGCTTGTGTTGTCGGTAAGCCTTATCAAGAAGAAAAGAGCGGAGAGATAGAAAATGGAGGCATCGGAAAGAAACAGGAGGATACGGGCCGAATTGGAGGCGCTTGCGGAGGAAGAATATGGGAAATTTTCCTCGGCGCTTGTTCCGGGAGAAGAAAATATGCTGGGTGTGCGTCTGCCAAAACTTCGGGAGCTTGCAAAGAAGCTTGCAAAAGAAGACTGGAAGGATTATCTTGAACACGCAAAGGACGATTCGATGGAAGAGACGCTGCTGCAGGGAATGACCATAGGATATGTAAAAGCGTCTTTTTTAGAGATCAATCCATATCTGGATGCGTTTGTGCCTAAAATAAATAACTGGTCTGTCTGTGACTCGTCCTGTACAACCTTAAAGATTGCAAAAAAGGAACCGGAGGCTGTGTGGGAATATTTGCAGAAGTATCTGGATTCCGAGCAGGAATATGAAATTCGTTTCGGTGTGGTGATGATTTTATGTCACTTCATTCGGGAGGAATATATCGGCCGGATTTTTGAATGGATGGACAAGATCAGCCATCCGGGCTATTATGTGAAAATGGCAGTGGCATGGAATTTGTCGGTCTGCTATGTGAAATATCCGAAAGAGACATTAAAATATTTGGAAAACTGTAAGCTGGATGACTGGACATACAACAAGGCAATTCAGAAAATGACGGAGTCTTATCGGGTAAGCAGTGAAGATAAGGTGATGCTTCGTCAGATGAAGCGAGAAAAACAAAAATAAAAAAGAAAGTTGGTGATACTGTGGTAGAATTAGATCCGTTTCGGACAAAATTAGGAGCCTATAAAGCTCCGCTGCAGGAAGTGAGGGATTCACTTTGACCTCGCTAATAAGGCAAAGCGAATCGAAGAATTAGAGCGCGAGATGGAAGCGCCGGATTTCTGGAATGATCCGGAGGTTTCACAGCAGAAGATGAAAGAATTAAAGGGCTACAAGGATGATGTGGAGACATATCACAGTTTAGAAGGGAAGCTTGAGGATATTGCGACACTGATTGAGATGGGAGACGAGGAAAACGATCCCGAAATTATCCCGGAGGTGGAGCAGGAGATCACAGAGTTTGAAGAGACGTTTGAAAAAATAAGGATTAAGACGCTCTTGTCAGGGGAGTATGACAAAGATAACGCGATTGTATCGCTGCATGCGGGCGCGGGAGGAACGGAGTCGTGTGACTGGGCCTCAATGCTTTACCGAATGTATGCGAGATGGGCGTCAGATAAGGGGTTTGAGCTGGAAGTTTTAGACTCTCTGGACGGTGACGAGGCCGGAATCAAGTCGATTACCTTTCAGGTAAACGGTGAGAACGCTTACGGGTATTTAAAGTCAGAGCATGGCGTACACAGGCTTGTGCGCATTTCGCCGTTTAACGCGGCGGGCAAGCGTCAGACTTCATTTGTCTCCTGTGATGTTATGCCCGATATTGAGGAAGATATTGACATTGAGGTGAAGGATGAGGATATCCGCATTGACACGTATCGTTCCAGCGGCGCCGGAGGACAGCATATCAACAAGACCTCATCGGCAATCCGAATTACACATTTTCCGACAGGGATTGTGGTGACATGTCAAAATGAACGTTCGCAGCATATGAATAAGGACAAGGCGATGCAGATGTTAAAGGCAAAGCTGTATCTGTTAAAGCAGCAGGAAAATGCCAATAAGGCGGCGGGAATCCGCGGAGAGGTGACGGAGATTGGCTGGGGCAATCAGATTCGGTCTTATGTGATGCAGCCATATACGATGGTCAAGGATCACCGCACCGGAGCGGAGACCGGAAATGTGGACAGCGTGATGGACGGAAGCATTGATCTGTTTATTAACGGCTATTTGAAATGGTGTTCCCTGGGATGCCCGAAAGATATGGAGGAATCTTAAAAAACTTGCACTTTCCGCCGGAGTGTGGTATTATCTTCCTGGTGAATACAGTTGTGTTTCTGTTGCAAACACTGGAGGAAAAGATGGCGGATAAGGGTAAGTATTTCGTGTTGAAGGAAAAGGCTGTACCGGAGGTACTTCTGAAGGTGGTGGAGGCGAAGCGCCTGTTAGAATCGGGACGCGTCTCCTCTGTGCAGGAGGCGGTTGAGCGTGTAGATATCAGCCGAAGTTCTTTTTACAAGTATAAGGACGATATATTTCCGTTTCATGATAACGTAAAAGGGAAAACGATTACGATTGTAATTCAGCTGGATGATGAGCCGGGGCTCTTATCTCTGGTTTTGAATATCGTAGCCAAATTCCATGCGAATATCTTGACGATACATCAGTCCATTCCGGTAAACGGAATTGCGTCCCTGACGTTAAGTATGGATATTTTGCCAAAAACCGGAGATCCGGCACAGATGGTGGAGGCGATTGAAGGGACAGAGGGCATACATTATGTAAAAATACTGGCCAGGGAATAGCGGCCATAAAATCTGGAGGAATAAGAGAGATGATAAAAGCGGCAATTATGGGATACGGGACAATCGGTTCCGGAGTTGCAGAGGTATTGGAGACAAATCAGGAGAGCATTGCAAGGCGCTCGGGCGACGGAATCGAAGTGAAGTATGTCCTTGATTTAAGAGAGTTTCCGGGAGATCCGATTCAGGATAAAATCGTTCATGATTATCAAACGATTGCGAATGATCCCGAGATTTCTATTGTTGTGGAGACGATGGGCGGTGTGGAACCGGCATACACCTTTGTAAAGGCGATGTTAGAGGCGGGCAAGCATGTGACCACTTCCAACAAAGCTCTGGTGGCGGAAAAGGGCGCACAGCTGATTGCACTCGCGAAAGAAAAAAATGTAAATTTTATGTTTGAGGCGAGTGTAGGCGGCGGCATACCGATTATACGTTCCTTAAACGCGTGTCTGACTGCGGATGAGATTGAGGAGATTACCGGAATCTTAAACGGGACGACGAACTATATGATGACGAAAATGAGTGAGGAAGGCCTGGAATTTGATGATGTGTTAAAGGATGCGCAAAGCAAAGGCTATGCGGAAAAGGATCCGACTGCGGATATTGAGGGACATGACGCGTGCCGTAAGATTGCGATTTTAACATCTCTTGTGTGCGGGCAGCAGGTGGATTTTGAGGATATTCACTGTGAGGGAATTACAAAGATTTCCGCGAAGGATATTAAGTATGCCAAGGCAATGGGCAGGGCGATCAAGCTGCTTGCGACAAGCAAAAAGGTAGGAGACAGTTACTGCGCAATGGTGGCGCCGTGTATGCTTGTGCCAAGCCATCCGCTTTATCCGGTAAACGATGTGTTTAACGCGGTATTTGTGCACGGAAACGTGCTGGGCGATGCAATGTTTTACGGCAGCGGCGCCGGAAAGCTTCCGACTGCGAGCGCGGTTGTTGCGGACATGGTAGATATCGCCAAGCATCTGAATCGTAATATATTTGTGGAGTGGAGCTCTAAGAAGATGGAGCTTACAGATTATAAGAGCCTGGAAAACAGATTTTTTGTCCGCACCACAAGCGATATGCCTGCGGTGGAGGCAGCGTTTGGCAGTGTGGAGGCAGTAAAAGCAGAGGGAGTAACAGGCGAAATAGGTTTTGTGACGGAGAGAATGACAGAGGCGGAATATGAGAAAAAGGCGGCAGGGCTGAACGGTATTTTGCAGATGATCCGTGTCAGCTAAGAGTGTCAGAAACAGAGGTAAGGGATATGAAATACGTGGTAGTTTTGGGAGACGGAATGGCGGATAAGCCGATGGACAAGCTTGACGGCAAGACGGTGCTTGCCTATGCAAAGACGCCGAAGATGGATGAGCTTGCGTCAAAAGGTGAGATCGGCATGGTACATACGATACCGGACGGTATGAATCCGGGAAGCGATACGGCGAATTTGTCTGTGTTGGGATATAATCCACGAAAATATTACTCGGGGCGTTCCCCGCTCGAGGCGTTAAGCATCGGTGTGCCGATGAAGGAGACGGATATTGCGCTGCGCTGCAATATCGTTACGCTTTCGGAGGAGGATTGTCCGTATGAAGAGAGGACGATACTTGATCACAGTTCCGGCGAGATATCGACGGAGGATGCAGCCGTTTTGCTTGAAGCGGTGAGAAAAGAACTGGAGACAGATATCTATAAGTTTTATGTGGGTACAAGTTACCGCCATTTGCTGATCTGGGACCACGGCGAGGTGAAAGATCTTGTGCCGCCGCATGACATTTTGGGGCAGAAGATCGGAAAAAGTCTTCCGGAGGATGAAGCTTTGCGTGAGATGATGCGAAAGAGCTACGATATTTTAAAGGATCATCCGATTAACGCGGAACGCAAAAAGAAGGGGCAGAACCCTGCCAATTCCTGTTGGTTTTGGGGTGCGGGAACAAAACCGGCGCTGTCCTCCTTTGAGGAAAAGACACAGAAAAAGGGAGCGATGATTTCCGCGGTGGATTTGCTCAAAGGAATTGCGGTCGGCGCGTCCATGAAGGTGATAACCGTTGAGGGAGCCAACGGCGGACTTCATACAAATTATGAGGGCAAGGCGCAGGCGGCAGTCGATGTTTTGACAAAGGACGGCTATGATTTTGTCTATGTGCATTTAGAGGGACCGGATGAGATGGGACATCAGGGCAGTATGGAGCGCAAGGTGCAGGCCATTGAGAATCTGGATCAGAGAATTATCAAACCGATTGCGGAGGGATTAGAGGCGGCAGGCGAGGAGTTTCGTATGCTGATACTGCCGGATCATCCGACGCCGGTGAGCATCCGTACGCATACGGGGGACAGCGTGCCGTATTTGCTGTATGACAGCACGGATATACAGGGACACACCTGGCATTATAATGAGGCGGAGGCCGAGAAATCCGGTAACTTTATAGAAAAAGGTCATGAACTGATTGATTATTTGTTTTCGAAATAGAGTAGGGTGTGACATGGCAAAATATATTATGGCATTCGATGCAGGGACCACAAGCAGTCGCTGCATTTTGTTTAATGAGGCAGGAGAGATATGTGCTCTGGCGCAGAAGGAAATCGCTCAGATATTTCCAAAGCCCGGCTGGGTGGAGCAGGACGCGAATGAGATCTGGTCCACCCAGCTCGGCGTGGCGGTAGAGGCGATGTCTAAAATTGGCGCTGCTGCCGGAGATATTGCGGCGATCGGAATTACAAACCAGAGAGAGACGGTAGTTGTCTGGAATCAAGAAACCGGGGAGCCGATTTGTAATGCAATCGTATGGCAGTGCAGGAGAACGGCAGACATTGCGGATTCACTGAAAAAAAGAGGATTGGAACAGGTTTACCGGGAAAAGACAGGATTGACAATTGACGCCTATTTTTCCGCGACAAAGGTAAAGTGGATTCTTGATAACGTAGAGGGCGCGGCAAAGCTTGCAGAGGAAGGGAAGCTTTTGTTTGGGACCGTCGAGACATGGCTGATCTGGAAGCTGACGAAGGGTGAGGTACATGTGACGGATTATTCCAACGCTTCCCGCACAATGCTCTTTAATATCGCGGATTTGACCTGGGATAAGGATATTTTAGCGGAGCTTTCCATACCGGAGAGCATGATGCCTAAGCCGATGCCTTCAAGCTGTGTATACGGTTACACGGCATCCTCATTTTTCGGGGGCAGAATTCCGATAGCCGGAGCGGCGGGCGACCAGCAGGCGGCGCTTTTCGGACAGACATGCTTTTCGGAGGGAGATGCAAAAAACACCTACGGAACAGGTTGTTTTCTATTGATGAATACGGGGCAGATGCCTGTGTATTCAAGAAACGGGCTTGTCACGACAATTGCCTGGGGCTTGGACGGAGAGGTCAGCTATGCGTTAGAGGGTTCTATTTTTGTTGCAGGAGCCGCAATTCAGTGGCTGCGTGACGGAATGAGGCTGATTGATTCGGCGGAGGATTCGGAATATATGGCGACGAAGGTGGAAGGAACAGACGGATGTTACGTGGTTCCTGCATTTACGGGACTTGGCGCGCCGCACTGGGATCAATACGCAAGGGGAACGATTGTCGGTATTACCAGAGGAACTACGAAGAATCATATTATTCGGGCAACCCTGGAGTCGATTGCGTATCAGGTGAAGGAAGTTATTTCTGCGATGGAGGCGGATGCGGATGTGAAGCTTCAGACATTGAATGTGGACGGAGGAGCGAGTGCCAATAATTTCCTGATGCAGTTTCAGGCGGATATGATGAATGTGCCGGTCAGCCGTCCGGCATGCGTGGAATCGACGGCGCGGGGCGCGGCATATCTTGCAGGACTTGCGGTCGGTTATTGGATGAGCAAGGAAGAGCTGATTAAGAATCAGAAGACGGAGCGCGTCTTTTATCCCGACATGGAGGAGAGCGAGCGGATAAAGAAGATGAAGGGCTGGAACAAGGCGGTTATGTATGCCTTTGGCTGGGCAAAGGACGAGGAAGCCGAAGGAAGTCTATAAGCGCAGCAAATCAACGTGCCATACAATCAGCACGAGGTTTTTCAGTATAAAATTAACGATGACAAGAGCCACGGCAATCCACAGAAGGCTGTCGCGGTATTTCATGCCGATGGCAATGCGGCCGCGTGACAGGAGTTCAACGGTATGGCTGATCATAAACCATCCGCATAAAACAGCGGCATAGGGCACAAACGGATGGTAGAGCAGGGATTTCAGAAAATGCCCGTGAAACAGATAGAAAACGGCGCGTGTACCGCCGCAGCCCGGGCAGTAGAGTCCGGTAAGCGCATGGAAGGTACAGGGCATAAATAGTTTTTTGAGGACAGGAAGCTGTAGCTGCCAGAGGAGATAGACCAGAAGGCAGCAGGCAATCAGACACCAGCCTGTTATATATAAAGATCTTTCTACGGAACGATTTTTTTTCGTATTTTTATTCATGACTATAATTCTCCGTTGGCTTTTGCGGGCAGTAACATACAGAGTATAACAGGAGAGGGCCGGATTGTCAAAACATGTTGTTTTTAAAAGTCCTGCGTGTTACAATGGAAGAAAACGGAAACGTTATAGAATAAAGTTTTTGGACAATGAAAGGGGATGAAAAAATGATTGGAGGAATCAGTGGTTCGCCTTGGTCCTATTACGGGTATGGAAGCGCGATAAGCGGCAGCCCCGTATCGGGAAACGATATGTCAGGGGTTTCTATGATGGGAACGTCCGCGCAGAGGATTGGCGGTAAGGAAGATGACGGCGTTATTTTAGAGCTGAGCGATGAGGGGAAAAAGGCAGGAAGAGGTGTGAACAACGCTTCGGCGTCGGAGGAGTGCCAGACATGTAAGAATCGTAAATATGTGGATGGTTCGGATGAGAATGTTTCCTTTAAGTCAGCGGCGCATATTTCGCCGGAGGCGGCTGCGTCCCGCGTAATGGCGCACGAGCAGGAGCATGTCTCCAACGCATATGTCAAGGCTGAAAAAATGGACGGAAAGGTAGTTTCCGCCAGCGTAAGCATCCACACGGAAATTTGTCCTGAGTGCGGCAAAAGTTTTGTGGCAGGCGGACAGACCAATACAATGATTAAATACGGCAACGAGCAGAATCCGTACCAGCAGCAAAAGAAATCAATTGACGCGATATCTTTGGTTGGCAGGAATGTAGATTATGTGGCATAAGCAAGGAAACGTATCAAATTTAAGGAGTATTTTTTGATGAAAAGGAAATCGGCAGAGCTTAAGAGACTTGCAAGGGAAATATTGACACATCATTACGGAACGCCGATGGGCGCAATGGTAGTCACGGAACTGATAACGGTAATTTTGCTTCTGCCGTTTTCGTGGAATATAACGGCAGAGTCATCCGTCAGGGAGTGGACGATTTATTACATTGCAGCGTTTGTTATATCGCTTCTTGCGTCTCTCCTTCGTGCGGGATGTATTTGGATTGCCCTGAATATGGCGCGCCGTAAGCAGTACGCATTTTCGGATCTCTTTTATGCGTTTAAGAATTACCCGGATAAGTATATTCTTGCGGCTCTGTTGTTCACCCTGTTTTGCGTTTTGCCTATGCTTCCTTTCTTTGCGGTTGTCTGGTTTCTTGAGACTTCAAAAAGAAGCGCGGTTCTATTTGCGGCGCTTCTTTTGTCTGTAATATTTATGTTAGTATTCGTTATACTTTTATCGTTAAATTACGGATTGTATGCTTATATTTTATTGGATCGGCCGCAGATAAGCGTGGCGGAAGCCTTTCGTGAGAGCAGGCGTATGATGAGGGGAAATAAGGGACGTTTGTTTTACTTAAATCTCGCATTTCTTGGCTGGGAGGCTCTTTGCGTACTGTCGCTTGGAGTCGGTTATCTGTGGGTAGAGCCGTATATGACACAGACACAGACATGTTTTTATATGGAGGTATCCGGCGACCTGAAACAGGGGAACAGGGAAGAAAACGTCCGATAGTGACTATCGGTAGTATTTCATATACTGTTCCGCGAGTTCATTTGAATAACGCATCATTTCGTCAAAGCCTCCGTAAAAGTTAATTGCGTAGAGGAACATAATAATATACAGGACAATTGTGATAGCAAGTCCCGAAATTCCAAGGATAAGTCCGGTTTTTCCCATGCCGTCCATAGTCACTTCTCCGCCTTTTGATAAGAGTGCGAAGATGATGGAGAGTGCGCCGAAGACAACGGCGGAGTAAATGCAGCAGCATGTGGCAAGTGAGAGAATCCCCATGACGAGGGACGCGGTTGCAAGTCCGTGTGAGCGTTTATCCTGATAAGGCGGATTTGGCGGCATTTCCTGCCGGTCAAGTTGTGAATCGTTTTGGTAGTCCATGGCAATTCCTCCCGGATGATTTAATGTTTCGCCCATAGTATACCATTTTCATTTGCAAAAAACAATCAAAAGAAATCTTGTTTCACAAATCGGAAAATGATAAAATATAGCGGGCTTTGGCCTGTCTGAATTATGAGATTAGAAAAATGGAAGAGTAAGGAGAAGTACGGATGGACATTATCAGTAAGATATCGGAAGAGCTGGGGATTAAGAACCACCAGACACAGGCGGCGGTGAGTTTGATTGACGAGGGCAATACAATTCCGTTTATTGCGCGATATAGAAAAGAGATGACCGGAGCATTGAATGACGAGGTGCTCCGGAATCTTTATGACCGTTTGAATTATCTGCGAGGGCTTGAGGAGAAAAAAGAGCAGGTGATTGCGAGCATAGAGGAACAGGGCAAGATGACGGAGGAGCTAAGAGGGCAGATTCTTGCGGCAGAGACACTGGTGGTGGTAGAAGATTTGTACCGTCCGTATCGTCCGAAACGCCGGACAAGGGCTACGATTGCCAAGGAGAAGGGATTGGAGCCTCTGGCGAATATCATTATGCTTCAGATGACAGAGGAGCCGCTTGAGCAGACGGCGGAACAGTTTGTGGATGAAGAAAAGGAAGTGCATTCGGCGGAGGATGCGATAAACGGAGCGAAGGATATTCTGGCAGAATATATTTCTGACGAAGCGGATTATCGTATCCGTATTCGGGATCTGACAGTGAAGCACGGGAGAATTGTTTCGACGGCGAAGGAGCCGGAAGCAGAGAGCGTATATGAGATGTACTATGAATTTGACGAGGCGGTATCAAAGCTTGCGGGACATAGGACATTGGCATTAAACCGCGGAGAGGCGGAGAAGGTTCTTTCCGTAAAAATCGAGGCGCCGGAGGAGGATATTCTTTCTTATCTTGGCAGAAAAATTATTACAAGAGAGAATCCGGTGACAACGCCGATACTTAAGGAGGTCATTGCGGACAGCTATAAGCGCTTGATCGCTCCGGCAATTGAGCGCGAAATCAGAAACGATCTGACGGAAAAGGCTGAGGATGGGGCAATTAAGGTGTTTTGCAAGAATTTGGAGCAGCTTCTGATGCAGCCGCCGATTGCAGGACAGGTCGTGCTTGGCTGGGACCCGGCGTTCCGTACGGGCTGCAAGCTTGCGGTTGTAGACGCGACGGGTAAGGTCTTGGATACGACTGTGATTTATCCGACTGCGCCGCAGAATAAGGTGGAGGAGTCCAAAAAGGTATTAAAGCAGCTTATCCGCAAGTATGGCATTACATTGATTTCCGTGGGAAACGGAACGGCCTCCCGGGAATCGGAGATGATTATTGTAGAGCTTATCAAAGAGCTTTCTGTACCGGTGCAGTATATTATCGTAAATGAGGCGGGCGCATCCGTCTATTCTGCAAGTAAGCTTGCGACGGAAGAGTTCCCGAATTTTGATGTGGGGCAAAGAAGCGCGGCTTCGATTGCAAGACGGCTGCAGGACCCGCTGGCGGAGTTGGTGAAAATTGACCCTAAGTCAATCGGCGTCGGCCAGTATCAGCATGACATGAACCAGAAAAAGCTAAGCGAAGCGTTAGGCGGCGTGGTTGAGGATTGTGTCAATAAGGTTGGTGTAGATTTAAATACGGCGTCCGCATCGCTGTTGGAATACATTTCCGGAGTCAGCAAGGCGGTTGCAAAGAACATTGTGGCTTACAGAGAGGAAAACGGTAAGTTTACGAGACGTTCGGAGTTGTTAAAGGTGGCAAAGCTTGGTCCGAAAGCGTATGAGCAGTGCGCGGGATTTTTACGCATCGCAGACGGAGAGAATCCGCTTGATGCTACCAGTGTGCATCCGGAGAGCTACGAGGCTGCCGGGCAGTTGTTAAAAGGGCTTGGATATACGACAGATGATATCCGGGAAAGGAAATTAAAGGGGATCTCAAAGAAGATCGGCAATCTAAAAGAGTTTGCCGTCAGGCTTGGGGTCGGTGAGATAACGCTTACGGATATTGTAAAGGAGCTGGAAAAGCCTGCGCGTGACCCGCGTCTTGATATGCCAAAGCCGATTTTAAGAAGTGACGTGCTGGAGATGAAGGATTTGACAGAGGGAATGGTGTTAAAGGGGACAGTCCGGAATGTCATTGATTTTGGGGCGTTTGTGGATATCGGCGTGCATCAGGACGGACTGGTACATATTTCACAGATGAGCGAGAGATATATCAAGCATCCTTTGGAGGTAGTGAGTGTCGGGGACATTGTTGAGGTAAAGGTTATGAGCGTGGATCTGAAGAAACAGAGAATACAGCTTACAATGAAAATATAACAAAACAGGTGTGGATAGAACCTCCAGGTCAGCAGACCTGGAGGCTTTTTCAAAGAGCGATGAGGAGATTTGCAATGGTGCGGCTGATAAAAAACATGAAAATTCAAATTCAGATTATATTTTTGTATTTTTTGGCGCTGATTCTATCCTTTCTTTTGACATTTTCTGCAATATCGGTGATAAATAAAAAATATACGGAGCAGGAGGTAGGGGCTGCCGGCATGCAGACAATCGAAGCAATTAATTTAAACTTAAATTTGATTTTAGAGAATGTCAGGCAGTTTTCCGACTTGATTTATTTTGACAGCAATGTACAGGAGGCTTTGCGACAGATCGATTCGAGCAGCATCAATCCGGTTATTCAGCAGACGATTCAAAAAAGTCTTGTGAGGATGATACTGTCAGGGGAATATATCTCTACGGCGAATATTTTTGACATTTATTATAACGATTATAATTCTTATAAGATCGGTCCGATTATTGCGGAGGGAGAAAAGATTGAGGATACGGGCTGGTATCAGAAGATGAAGGATGCGGAGGGCGGCAGCTTTTTTATTCACAAAAGCGAGAGTGTATTAAGCTTTCCGACGAGAAAGGAGAAAAATTATATTTCTCTGGTGCGTGAAATTTGTGACCAGGAGACGTATGAGCGTCTTGCGATTCTTATGCTGACCATTGATGAGGAGACGTTGCAGTCTTATTTCCGGGAGGTCAGCGGTCCCTATAAATCCAGTTTTTTTATTGTGGATAAGGCGGGGAATTATATTATTACGCCGGAAGAAATGACACATGACTGGAAACAGTATATTCCGGGGGAGAGAACAGGGGATTCCGGTTATGAGACCGTGACGGTGAACGGCAGAAAAATGATATGCGTATATCAGAATATGGGAGTGGAGGACTGGATTTTAATCGGAATGATGCCGATGAATGAAGTAGGGATACAATCATCCTTTCCAAGCTACCTTGTAATATTGATTGCCGGATTGAACTTGATTTTTATGTTTCTTTGTTCCATAATGCTTTCAAAGCTTATATTTTCTCCGCTGGCGAAGGTGGTAAAGCATATGAAGCTTGTGGAGCAGGGGTCTTTCTCCAGGATGGAGGTAGATGGACGGCAGAATGAAATCAACACCTTAAAGAGCGGTTTTAATCAGATGATGGGAGCGATTGAGCAGTTGATTCTCCAGGTAAAAGAAGAGGAGAAGATTATACTTAAAAATGAGCTGGATATTATTCAGGCGCAGATCAATCCCCATTTTTTATATAATACATTGGATGCGGTATCCGCTCTGGCTTTGATCAATGACAATGAAAGCTGTTTTAAAATGACGCAGGCGCTCGGCAGCTTTTACAGAAACAGCTTAAACAGCGGAAAGGATATTGTATCGGTTAAGGATGAAATTGCGTGCATCAAAAGTTATATTACGATTTTAAATATTAGATATGATGATAAAATTATGGTTACGTATGATGTTGAGGAGAAAATCATGTCTATGCAGATGCTGAAGCTTATTTTGCAGCCGGTGGTTGAAAACGCCGTGCATCATGGGATTCAGGAAAAAGGAAACGGCGGGCAGATTACGATTAAGGGCTATCAGGATGAGGACGAGCTGATCTTTATTGTTACGGACGATGGATGCGGAATGGATGAGGAGCGCATTGAGGCAATTATGCGGGGAGAGACACAAACGGGGAAAAACGGTTTTGGGTTGTACAGCCTGATACAGAGAGTATCGCTGTATTATCAAATAGATAATCCGGTTATGATTCACAGCGAGGTGGGCAGCGGGACGGAAGTAACAATCCGTATAGGAGTATTGGACGGTGAAGGAGCATGAAGGTAAAAGTATTAATCGTAGATGATGAGAAGTTAGAGCGGGTTTTAATCCGGAATGGATATGCGTGGGAGGAGAACGGCTTTACGATTGTCGGGGAGGCCGGTTCGGGAGCGGAGGCGCTTGAGGTAATTGAGCGGAAACATCCGGATATTGTGTTTACGGATATTCATATGCCGCATATGGACGGATTAGAGCTTGCCGAAAATATCAGAAAGCTGGATGCGATGTGCCGCATTGTAATTATCACGGGGTATCGTGAGTTCGATTATGCGAGAAAGGCAGTGCGCATAGGGGTGGAGGATTTTCTTTTAAAACCTCTGGATATGGAGGAAATGGGAGAGACTGTCCGGAAGTTAAGAGAGCAGATTATACAGGAAAAACAGTCGATACAAGAGGAAGAGGAGCGCAGGGAATCCGTTTTTGCCGATTATGATATTGTGAGGGAAAGCCTTTGCCAGAGGCTTGTGGAAGGGCGTGTGCCAAACGAAGAGGCTATAAGGCGTCTTGAGCTATATGGCGCGCAGGATTTGCTAAGAGGTTGTATTTGTATAAATATTGAGCTTTGCGGTGAGGACTCGCAAGAGAGGCAGAGTGAATACTCTAAAAAGCTTCTTGCACTGATACAGAGGCAATTTCATCCTCTGCTCTGTTTTGTCCATTATACATTTCATGTTTTGGCGTATTTTTTGGCGGATGCGGCAGACGGAGAGCTTGGGGAGAAGATCCATAGGAAGCTGGGCGAGAGCCTTGCGGTGGAGGCGAATATAGGAGTCAGCGAGGAACAGAAAGGAATTGAGGGGATTGTCAGCGCGTACAGGCAGAGTGAGAAGGCGCTTGGCGCAGTTGTGGTATTCGGAAAAGGAAGCTGTATTTTGTACAGGGATTATCTGGCTATTGAGAATGAAAATGAAAATGAAGTGGAGATTGCATGGAATGATTTTTTGTATGCAGTGCAAAATGGCATACGAGATAAGGTAGAGGGGTATGTGGAACAATATATTGAAAAGGTTCGTGGGGCGGGAGTTATGAATCTTGGATATCTGCGGCTGATGACAATGAACATTATATCAAAGGCGGGGGGAACCTTGAATCGTTACGGGAGAAGCGCCATGGAGCTTTTGGGAGGGGAGAAGCTGTATATGGAGATTGAAAAGATTACGACAATAGACGAGATGCGGACGATTCTTATTGACAATATGCAGCAGATTATGGATTTTCATCGTGGAATTAACGTCAGAAGGAATAGCGGGTTGATAGAAAAAGCGCTGGAATACATTGACGAGCATTTGACGGACCCGGATCTTTCGCTAAAGACAGTGGCTGCCTGTGTATTTGCCAACGAAAGTTATCTCAGCCGAATTTTTAAGAAGGAGATGGGGGAGAGTATGATCGAGTATGTTACAAAGAAACGTATTGCGGAGAGCATCCGGTTATTAAAAACGACGGATTTAAAGGTGTATGAAATTGCGGAGCGGATAGGCTTTCGGGATTCCCACTATTTTGGGATCTGTTTTAAAAAACAGGTTGGCGTGACCGTGAAAGAATTTAAACAGTCTGGTTCCTGATAGGAATTTGGAGGTGGAAAATGAAAAAAAGAATAGCTGCCTTTTTGGCTTTGTTTGGAATGGCATGTCTTGCCGCATGTGGCGGAGGCGGTGAGATGGGGAAGGGAGAGATAGAGGACACACCGAAAGTGACGCTGCACGTCTGGCATCAATGGACGAATGATACAAATGAATTGAAAAAGTTGTATGATAAGGCGATTGAGCAGTACATGAAGGAGCATCAAAATATTGTTATTCAGACATATACGCTGGATACCGAGGCGTATAAGACAAAGATTTCGGCAGAGTTTGCGGGGGCGGCGGACGAGATTGATGTGTTTTATTACTGGGGGGCGGCTACTGCAAAAAAGCTCGTGCAGGCGGATAAGCTTCTTCCGCTGGATGATTATATCACAGAGGAGATACGCGGCCGGCTTCTGCCGGAATCGGCGGCTGCTTTTCAATACGGCGGGAAAACATATTCCCTGCCGTCGTTTTCCTGGTATCTGACTTTATTCTGCAACAAAGATATTTTTGAGGAGGCGGGCGCGGCAATTCCGACAACGTATACCGAGCTTTTAGATGCCGTACGGCAAATCAACGATTTGGGCGCTGTCACACCCATTGCCGCAGGCGCTAAAGACGGTTGGAATCTGGCCCTTATCTATCAGGCGCTTGCCATGCGCGAGGTCGGTGCGAAGGAAGTGAACCGCATGCTAAGTGGGGAAGTCTTGTTTGAGGATAAAGGATACACACAAGCGGCGGAAAAAATGGCCGAGCTATATAATTTAAATGCTTTTGGCGGCAATCCGTTAGAGGCAGGAAATGACGAGGCAAACCGCATTTTTGTCAAAGGAGAGGCTGCGATGCGGATTACGGGAAGCTGGTTTGCGAATCAGATCTATACGGATGATGCGGCAACGATCAATCCGGATCATGTTGTAGCATGTAGTTTTCCGATGATTGAGGGCAAAGGAAATGCAAGCGATTACTGCGGCGGCTTTGTGGAGTCTTTTTGGGTAAATAAAAATACAGAATATGAGAAGGAGGCGGCAGAGTTTGCAATCTATATCAATGAAGCAATCGGAAATGCCGCGTATGAATCAGGCAGCGGATTTAGCGGATGGAAAACAAGGCAGGAGAAGAATGAACTGAATCCTCTGTTTGTCCAGATTGAGAAGCTGCTTTTGGACGGAAGGACCGGAGTGCTTGCTTGGGATACATCACTGGATTCGCATGCTGCGGCTGTACACAACGACCAGGTGCAGTTTTTGTGTACGCCGGATGCGGATATAGATGCCTTTATAGACGCGCATAAAAAAGCGATTAATTTGAAATAAGGATAAAGCTGTTCTTATAATAAAAAGGAGATGGGCGTCCCCCATCTCCTTTTCTTATATCATAGGAAAGACCTTATTGCTGTGAAGCACTAAAACCTACTACTTATGATATAAAAGCTTATGCGCACTCGCATTAGAGGAAGATATTGTTATGTAATGGCCCTAAGGAATCCCCCAGGCAAGCCTGGTACCCCTTAGGACAAATCCGCAGGCGGAAACAAAAGCTGCGCATTGAAAGTTGTTAATCCGCGAGGGTGTGCGAAGCGCACTTTTGTTCCTTTATTCTTTGACAGTTACTGTGAATTTCTTTTTTACTCCGTTCGATGTTACGGTTATCTTTGCCTTTCCAATGCCTTTGGCTGTTACCATGCCCTTTTTCGATACGGTTGCAACCTTTTTGTTGTTCGATTTGTAAGTGATTTTTTTGGCAGGTGTTGCGGTTGCGCGAATTTTAACCTTTTTGCCGACTTTCAGTGTGGCTTTAGTCTTTTTCAATTTCAGCGTCGGTTTTTTTACGGTAACGGTGCATTTTACGGTAATGCCCTTATAGGTGGCGGAAATTGTAATATTTCCTTTTTTCTTTGCAGTTATTTTACCGTTTTTAACGGACGCAATCTTCGGATTGCTCGAAATCCATGTTACAGCCGCACCGGAAAGCTTTGTTCCGTTATAGGCAGCTGAAAGCGTGAGCGTTTTTTTGCCTTTCGTGTAAAGGGTAGCCGTTGTATTCGTCAGCGACAAATTATCGGAAGGAGCGGAAGATTTTATCTGAGTCAGGGCAGCCTCCGCACTTGTCAAAACATCATAGTTAATAACGAGCGCTTTCTGGTCATTTGTCAACGCGTTGTAGGCGCTTCTTGCTTTTACAATCAGAGGCTCACTGTTCAAGCTTACGCTTCCGATCTGAGAGATGGCGTCAATCACGGCGGACGCAGCGATGTTGTCGGCCTCGGCTTTCTGCGCTTTATCAAACGCTTCCTTCATGTCAGCATAGGCGTGTTCCGCATTTACCAGAACATCATAGTTTGTGACAAGTGATTTTTGTTCGGAGGTCAATGCGTCATAAGCCGTTCTTGCAGTATAAATATCGCTTTCGCTGTTTAAGGTAATATATCCGATCCGCTCAATTTTTGTCATAACAAGGTTGGCGGCCGCCTGATTTGCCTCGTCTTTATCGTCCGGTATACCGCCTCCGTTTTTGAGTTCTTCGAGGGCGTGTTCCGCAGCGGTTAATGTTGTGTAATTGCGCACGAGCGCTTTCTGGTCAGCAGTCAGTCCATTGTAAGCGTCTCTTGCGCGCACAATGGCGGCTTCGCTGTCTAAGGTTACGGTTCCTATCTGAGTAATCAAATCGCTTACGGTGGAAGCGGCTAATTTATCGGCTTCGGTTTTTTCCGCATTTTCAAACGCCTCTTTTAATTCTTTGTAGGAGTTTTCCGCGTTTGTTAAAACGTCATAGTTTGTGACGAGCGCCTGCTGTTCGGGAGTGAGCGCGTCATAAGCGTCTCTTGCGCCGCGGATATCTTCCTCGCTGTCTAGTGTGATATATCCGAGCTGCTCTATTTTAAGCATCACAAGGTTTGCGGCTGCACGGTCGGTTTTTTCCTGTTCGTCAAGCTCTGCATCTTTCTTGAGCTGTGCAAGCGTATCCTCTGCGGCGCTCAAGACCGTATAGTTGCTCACAAGCCTTTTTTGGTCGGAGGTCAGCGCATTGTAGGCATTCCTTGCACGTATGATGGCGGACTCGCTTTCTAAAGTGACCTCTCCGATCAGTGAAATGCTTTCTATTACGGCGGATGCTGCAAGTTTATCTGCTTCGGCTTTTTCCGCGTTGTCAAATGCTTCTTTCAATTCGGCATAAGCAGTCTCTGCGTTTTTCAGGACTTCGTAGTTTGTGACAAGCGATTTCTGCTCGGAGGTTAACACATCGTAAGCGGTTCTTGCATTGCTGATTGCGGTCTGGCTGTCTAAGGTTACGGAGCCGATCAGCGCGATTTTATCCATAACAAGCTTTGCGGCAGCCTGATTTGCCTGCTCTTTTTCGTCAGGAGGCATATTTTCCTGTTTCAGCTTGGTGAGTGCGATTTCCGCTTCGACTAATGTGGTATAATTAGTGACAAGAGCCCGCTGTTCGGGAGTGAGTGCGTCATAGGCATTCCTTGCCTCAACGATGTACGGTTCACTCTCTAAAGTAACGACGCCGATTTGGGAAATCAGAGTAACGACTTTATTTGCTATAATTCCGTTGTTCATATTTTCCGTAGTTTCCTGTTTATCCTGGAACTGAATATGATTTGCCTCAGCGTAAGATTTCGCATAGGAATCTGCCGGGGCAATAATCTTCAGGTCAGGATCGCAGCCGTCGAAGGCTTTCGCTCCGATTGACGTCACGGAGGCCGGAATAGTGATTTCATTTAGAGAGGAGCATGCCGCAAAGGCTTCGTCCTCTAAGGTGGCAACACCCTCAGGCAGAATAATGCTGGTGAGGTTTGTACAGCCGCCGAATGCTTCCAGCATGATTGTGCTGACGGAGGATGGCAGAGAAACGCTCGTTAATCCGCTGCATCCGTAAAATGTGTATGGCGCAATTGTAGTGACTCCCGACGGAATGGTGATGCGGTTTAAGCCGGTGCATCCCTCGAATGCCATAGAGCCGATTGCCGTTATGGTGCCGGGCATTGAAATATCGGTTAAAGTGCTGTTCCCGCTGAATGCTTCGTAGCCGATTTCCGTTACGGCAGTTCCTTCTATTGTATCCGGTATATTTACATTCTGGTCCGCTCCCTTATAAGCCGTGATACGGCCCGCCGCCGCGTCAAACGCAAAATCGCTTTCCGCAGCGTATACAATATTTACAGCCGGGGTGTACCGGAAATTCGGCATGGCTGAAATACCTAAGGAAAGGATAAGAGCTCCTGCGACCAGTTTTGGAGCAAGTGTTCTTTTTTGCATGATAGATACCTCTTTCATTTTTAAATGTAGTATTTATAGTGGTCAGTGGTTAGTGGATAATTTAATTCTATCCTAACATAAATAAAAAAGATTGCAATGCCTGCAAGCTTTGCCGCAAGAAATTTGAAGGAAGAAGTAAAAAAAGTTACTTTTCAGGAAAAAAAATTGGATTGCAGTATTCGACGGATTTCTGTAAACTGTTTATAGTGGTTATTTCGGATAATAAGTGATTGTGTGGAAAAGTTTTTTTATGTTTTATGGGAGAACAACAAAATTTTAGGAACAGGGAGGTTAAAATGAAGCACATAGAAAACCGAAAAAATCATTTGCTGGCGGGAGCGTTTCTATTCTTTTCCGCTGCGTTGTGCCTGCTTTTCATGTTGGGGATGAGCGGCAGGACATTGGCGGCAGAAATAGTAATCGGGACGACAGCGGATTATTCTGTAAAAGTAACAGAGGGAGCAAATTCAGGGTGTAAAGTTATATTTATGCCAACAAAGGAAGCTCAATATGTAATTGCCCATTATAAAGTTAATAATGGAGATCCGCAGAACGTAGATATGACAGGCAGCGGAACGAATTGGGAGCTTGCTTTAGGTTCTGCAAAGAGCGGCGACAGTGTTGAGATATCGTTTACTTATAATGTCGGCGCACAGTATGATAGTGAAGTGATGACATATATTGTAGGCTCGGCGCTTAATACGAGAATAGAGGCGGAGGCATATACAAACATGTCGGGCGTTGTGAAGGAAGATACGCAGATTCATGGACTGAATGCAAACGATTGGATGCGTTATCGGCTGCCGGTAAGCGAGACAGGTAAATATCGTCTCGTTGCACACGCAAAAGCAGCCGGATCAACGGACGGAGTCATTGTATTCAGAGAGGAGACAGGCCGCATTGCAAGCGTGGGGGTGAGCAGCGGCGGTTCGGATTTTGCGGATTACACCAGTGAGAGCTTTGAACTGACGGAGGGGGAAAAGCAGCTTACGGCGATCGTAGTGGCGGGAGATCTTACGGTCGACTGGTTTGAGCTTCGACCGGTTCAAAGCGGCGGAAACACACCGGATCCGGGAATTTGGGATGATACGGAATATGATACGGAAATTCCGACGGAGGTGGAGACGCCGGAGCAGGATACTTCCATTCCGAAAGTGGAGGATAAGATTATCTTCCAGCTGAACAATAAGACGGACGGAAAATACAGTGACGATCAGATTTACTGGAGTATTCTGGGTTATGACTGGAATACGGGCAACTTATGTTACGTTGACGCGCAGGGGAATCTGATACCGGCGACACCGGATTTGAACACACTTACGGTGGGGGATCGGAAGTGTGCAAAGATTTATAATACGCTTGCCGATAATAAGCATGTATATATGCCGAGTATTCAGTCGGGAAGAATGTATATAAGCTATGGAGAGCCGGTTTATATCACAATTAATCAGGCCGAGAATGGAGTTATCGGTTTTGCCGGACCGGATATGAACAATCCGAGCGATCCGAATGCGAATGTTCTGTTCGAATTTATGGAGTTTACGATCGGAAGCAATCTTGGGCCGAACAAAAATCCGGCTGTACCGGAGAATAAGATCGAATATTGGGGAAATACTACAAGAGTTGACAACTTCTGTTTCCCGGTAGTGACAAGGCTGATCGGTGAAAACGGCGAGGATGCCGGAAAGCATTATGATGTATTTGACAGGATGGTTGGAGATTTAGGCAGCCGATCCGCGCTGTTTGCAAAGTTTAGAGCAGAAGCGCCGGAGGAATTTAAGAGTTTGGCGGAGAAATACCGTATTATAGCGCCATGTAAAGGCAGCTTTAATGAGGGCAAGGAAAACGGGGAATATTTCCAGAGTTATATTGACGCGTTCTGGGATAAATATTCGAAGGAGGACTTAAGCTTCGAGTGTGAGGGAGGTAAGTTCGTTGCCCGTGTAAGCGGTGATGTCTTAAACTTTACAGAGGAAAGAAGCAACCAGACAGGAACGGTGAAAAAACCGAATACGCAGGAAGTACTGGAAGGAAAGGGAGCTTTTGATTCCGGCACGTCGATTGAAAAGGTACTGGAGGCACAGCTTTGCGCAGCATTTAACAGAGGTGTCGCGCTCCATCCGGAAAACTGGTATAAGCCGGAGACATATTATCAGGATCTGACCGCTCCGTGCAATTACTATTCCAAGTTCTGGCATGAGCACAGTGTAGACGGACACGCATACGGATTTTGTTATGATGATGTGTTTGATCAGGCAACACTTTTGCATTTTACAAATCCGACTTCACTTATTATTGATTTACGGTGGTAGTAGAAAATTTTTATAAAAAATAAAGAAAAACCGAATCCTAAAAGGCAGATGGGGCTGTCTGGGGTTCGGTTTTTTGCTGCCGTGCATTGGAAGGAAACTGAAGCTGGCAGGTTCCGTATGTGTATAGGACTTGACAGAACGTGGTAGAATATTTTCAGAGGTGGAAGAATATGGAATGGAAAGAGATTACATTAAAGGACAAATCATGGATGACGCAGAAAATGAGGGAGGATGACCGCAGGGGATGTGAGTACAGCTTTTGCAATAATTTTATCTGGCGGAATATCTATGAGGTGAAGGTGGCAGAGCTTTGCGGCTGCTGTATTATAAAATTTGATGCAGGGGGAGAGGATTGCTTTGCATTCCCGATAGGGAATGGGAGTAAAAGGCAGGCGGTGGAGCAGCTTTTGAAGGAGTCGAAGGAAAATGGGAAAAAGTTACGCTTTGACAGCCTTTTGGCGGAGGATAAGGAGCTGCTGGACAACTGGTTTCCCGGACGGTTTGCTGTCAGCGAGGAGCGGGATGGGTTTGACTATCTCTATACAGTGGAGAAACTGACAAGCCTTGCAGGAAAGAAGCTGCACGGCAAGCGAAATCACATTGCGAGATTTAAGGAAAACAATGACTGGCATTATGAACCGATGACGTCTGAAAATAAATTAAAATGTCTGGAGATGAACAGACTCTGGTGCGACAGGCAGCAGTGCAAATGGAACAGCGAGATGGAGGATGAATTTTGTGCCGTACAGGAGGCAATTGAGCATTTTGAGGAGCTTTCTCTTGTGGGCGGCGTATTGTATTCCGGAGAGGAAATCGTAGCGTTTACGATCGGAGAGCCATTAAATTCCGATACATTTGTGGTGCATATAGAAAAAGCGTTTCCGGATATTCAGGGAGCATATCCAATGATTAATCAGCAGTTCGTGGAGCATGAGTGCCAGGGATTTACTTATGTGAACAGAGAGGAAGATACGGGAGCAGAGGGACTCCGCCGTGCAAAGCTTTCCTACTATCCGGAGATACTGCTGGAGAAATACTCTGCGGAATATGTTGGAGAATAGGGCGATGCGGGATGATTTGGAGATTGTGTTTGCGAACCGTGGGATGATTCCGGAGTTAAAGGAACTCTGGATAGAGGCGTTTTCTGATGACAGGGAATATGTGGATTTTTATTTTGCAAACCGGTTTACGGAAGATAATATGTTAGTGATAACTGTGCAGGGACGGCCGGTGTCTATGATAAGCTTGCTGCCCGCGTACCTTCACTGCGGACAAGGACGAGTGAGGGCGCGTTACGTCTACGCAGTTGCGACGAAAAAGAAATACCGCCGTCTGGGGTATGCGGGAAAACTTCTGCGGGAGGGATACGAGAGGATAGCGGAACCGTTTTTTTTGGAGCCCGCGGATGCCCATTTAGCCGCTTATTACAAAAAAAACGGTTTTTTTCATGCATTTGGCATACGGGAATATGAGCCGAAAGCGAATGAGAGTGAAGAGGGAATAATCAGGGCGGCGGAGATTACCGCTTCTGCCGGTAGAGAAAAAGAAAAGCAGTATTGGCTGCTTACGGTAACGCCGGAGGAGTATAAGCGTATTCGCGACGGCTGTTTTTGCGGCAGCGGATATGTGGAGTGGGATAAGGAGGCGATTGCGTACGCACTGATTGAAAACGATTTTTGCGGCGGATTCGCATATAAGGTTGTTCATGATCATACGGAGGATCTTCTGTTGTTTCGCATGGAGGATGAAACCCTTAGAATCATTGAGACGACACTTAAGGATGAGGATGTTTTGGGCGTACTCTCAAAGCTTCGATTAAATCCGGATAGAGTGATTGTACGACGTCCGGCGAAGACAAACGGCAGCAGCTTTGCAATGCTTTATGGAAATTATAAAATTAAAAACGGATATCTGAATCTGACATTGGATTAAATGTACCCGAAGATGATTTCGGGGCGTCCTGTCAGATGAGGATATCCGTTTTTTTGTATCATAGGATTCGGGTGTTAAAAGGTTGTGAAAAAAGTTTTTATTGGCAGTTTGCACAAATACATGCAAATTGCCAGCATTCTTCTTGTTCACAACCTTTTGACATCCGAATCATCAGTTGTTAATCCGCGAAGGTTTGCGAAGCACACTTTTGTTCTATCGGAGTGTTTTACACAAAACCGTCACATAATGGTCATAAATTTACCACAAAGAGAACAAAAAGCGGACAAACAATTATTCTACAATAGGTTATCGGAAATATTTTGAAGCGGAGGAAATGTATGTGAGGGGCAATGAGATTTTCAGGAGAGTAGAAAAGAAATATCTGCTTGAGGAATCATGTTACGAAGCGCTGCGGAAGCGTCTGGATCAGGAGATGGTTGAGGATACATATGGGTTGAGCACGATCTGCAATATATATTATGATACAGAAGATTTTCTTTTGGTGCGGCGTTCGAACGAGAAACCCGTTTACAAAGAAAAACTGCGGCTTCGGAGCTATGGCGTGCCGGGGGAGGCGTCAAGCAGCTTTATTGAACTGAAAAAGAAATGGAACGGTGTGGTGTACAAACGCAGAATTGAGCTTCCGCTGAGTGAGGCGAGAAATTATCTGGAGCACGGAATTTATCCCGTATCACCGGTGAATCCGCAGATTTTAAGGGAGATTGATTATTTTTGCAAACTGTATCGTCCGGTTCCCAAAATGTATATTGCGTATGACAGGATTGCGATGTATGGGCGGGAGGATGCAGACCTTCGGGTTACGTTTGACTTTCGCATCCGCTCAAGAGAAGAGGAACTGGATCTTACGGGCGGAGATGCAGGAAAGCTTTTGCTTGAGAACAATAAGGTTCTGATGGAGGTTAAGGCGCAGGGGGCATATCCGATCTGGCTGGCAGATATGCTCTGCGGGCTTGAGATTTATCCGACATCATTTTCAAAGTATGGGAAAATTTACATGAAACGACCGAATGGCCGTCAGGAACGTCCGAAAGAGGTATAATCAGAAATTACAGAGAGAGCACACAGGAGGAGGAATTATGTTTACCAGCATAATTGATACGGTGACAGGAACACTGACAGTGGGAGAGGCTATGTTATGTACGCTGGCGTCCCTGATATTTGGCATTATCATTGCAATTTTTTATATGGCACAGGGCAGATATTCCAAGAATTATATGATTACACTGGTGATTTTGCCGGCTTTGGTGCAGGTGATTATCATGATGGTTAACGGTAATCTCGGGACGGGCGTGGCCATTATGGGAGCATTTTCACTGGTGCGTTTTCGTTCCATGCCGGGAAGCGCCAAGGAGATCTGCGGAATTTTCTTTTCAATGGTAGTCGGTGTGGTCGCGGGGATGGGATTCCTTACATATGCCGCGTTTATCACGGTGTTTGTAGGGCTTGCGATGCTGCTGCTTGAAAGGAGCCGCTTTGGAGAAGCGGGTTTACATGAAAAGGATTTAAAGGTTACGATACCGGAAACACTTGATTACACGGAGGTGTTTGACGACATTTTTGATAAATACGTGAAAAAGAGTGAATTAAAACGTGTCAGGACGACAAACCTGGGCAGTATGTATGAGCTGTGGT
This sequence comes from uncultured Roseburia sp., assembly GCA_947564465.1. Classification (GTDB taxonomy): domain Bacteria; phylum Bacillota; class Clostridia; order Lachnospirales; family Lachnospiraceae; genus Roseburia_C. The sequence goes on from CANOCV010000013.1 coordinate 62,055, forward strand.
ACGGGATTATTTTACGGGATGAACGTGCGGAGAAGGAATTTATAGATGAATTGCGCACAAGAAACGGAAATCTGACGATTGTCTGCGGCAGGGTCACAAGCAATGAGGAACTTTAGCAATAGAGATTTTGAAGGAGAATTGCATATGAAAAAAGGGATAACGGCGGTCGTCTTATGTTTTTTGCTTATTGGAAGCGGGTGCAGAGGAAACAGTCCTTCGGGGTCAGGCGCCGACGGCGTACAGGCGGACGCTCATGTCAGTACAACTTCGGGGCTTAATATTCCGCAGGCGGGGACATATTCTGATAAGGCGTTAGATCCGTCTTACGAAGAAGAGGGGGCGGTAAAAATTCTGCTAAAAGACACTGAAATCAAGGTGGACGGGGAGGGAGCAAAGGCCGAGGGAAGTACGGTTACGATTACGCAAAAGGGCACATATATTGTGTCGGGTAAGCTGGCAGACGGTCAGCTTGTGATTGATTTATCTGAGGATGAGAATGTACACGTTATTTTGCAAGGGGCAGACATTACATGCAAGTCGCATGCGCCGATTCTTGTGGAGAGTGTGAAGAACCTCTATCTGACGCTTGCAGAGGACAGTGAAAATGTAGTTAGTGATGGAGAGAAATACACATTAAGGGATGAAGCGGATGAGACTTGTGCCGCAATATATTCCAAGGATGACTTGATCATTAACGGAAGCGGGAGTCTTACTGTAAATGCGAATTATAAGGACGGTATCAACAGCAGAGACGATCTTTTTATTATTTCAGGGACAATTGAGGTCAACGCAGAGGACGACGCGCTTGTCGGAAAAGATTCTGTCGTGATAAGAGACGGCATGATGAATCTTACGGCGGGAGGAGACGCGGTAAAGTCCAGCAAGCAGGGAGATATGGAGAACGGATATGTGATCGTGGACGGGGGCAGCTTAAAGATTGCCGCCGGGGATGATGCAATTCACAGTGAGACGGCCTTAGTGGTCAATGACGGAAATATTGACATATCGCGCTGTTATGAAGGACTTGAGAGCTTAAATATTGTGATAAACGCAGGGGAGATCAAGTTGAAGGCTTCCGACGACGGAATCAATATATCCGGCGGCGAGGGTATTGTGGCGGATACAGGGCAAGATAACGGAGGTGACGGAGAAGTACCGCCTGAACCTCAGGGTGGCGAAATGAGGCGGACCCCTGAGGAGGACGCAGATATGTCGCAGCCTCGGGGAAATGGAAGAACGGGGGATATGCGGCCTCAGTCAGGAAATGAAGAAGCCGGTATGGCAACGCAGCCTCCGGAAGATAATTTCAGAGGAGCGAATGGCGGAGGACGGTCATTCGGAACGGATGAGGTACTTGACGGAGCGTTTGTGATAAACGGAGGTACTATTCATGTTATAGCGGAAGGTGATGCGATAGATTCGAATGGAAGTATTCTGATGACAGGAGGAAATGTGACGGCATGGGGACCGGAAAACGGTGGAAACGGTGTCCTTGATTACAACGGAAGTTTTGAAATTACAGGAGGCGTCCTTATTGCAGGTTGCGTTTCAGGGATGAATCAGGCTCCGTCAGGGGGTTCGGCACAGGAGAGCTTTGCAGTCGTGATGGACAGTCTGGCGGCGGCAGGGAGCGAGGTATCCATAAAGGATAAGACAGGAAATGTTTTGTACACGGTTACGGCAGGGACAGCGTATAATTATCTTGTGGTGTCGGCACCGGAAATTAAAACAGGTGAGGAATACACGATAGAAGCAGACGGAGGGGAGACAAAGGTTACGGGTGGAGATCAAAGTGCGGCAGGAGGGAGGCGGTAAGGCAGAGCGTATCCGATTTTTGGCTAAAATTGTGTACAGAAGATAAGGGGAGCGCGATAAGTGAGTATAGAACAAACAATAATTATTGGAGTTATAAGCAGCATAATTGCATCTATAGTTTTTTATCTGCTTATGATATTAATCAAACCCAGATTTGCCATTTCTGAGAAAATAAGCTGTGTTAAAGTTGATGATGAATATACCGATTATATGATTAAGATTGTCAATAAGACAAGGTCAGTTATCACTAATGTTAATTATATGTTGACATTTTGTGTTGAAGGATAATACGTTTTTGATTTTACTTTTCAGGCATATCATTCATTTTCCAATGCAATGAAGATTAAAAAGCAGATATTTTATAAGGATTCAATAAGAGAAGGTATCTTTGAAACTGGCAAGAGTACCAATATATTGAATCATAAAATGTAATAACCAATCATAAGTTAAAGAGCCGAATATGTAGAACATGAATTCTGTGTATGCGGCTCTTTTTATTTATAAAAATAGAAAAATATCTTGACGTTTATCGTTTTCTGGGTTAAACTTTATAAGTCACATATGGCAGGCAGGCATGGCGGAATTGGCAGACGCGCCAGATTTAGGTTCTGGTCCGAGAGGGTGCAGGTTCAAGTCCTGTTGCCTGTATGAAGGCGCATGAATTGCGTCCGGGGGCTTATAGCTCAGCTGGTTAGAGCGCACGCCTGATAAGCGTGAGGTCGGTGGTTCGAGTCCACTTAAGCCCATCAGAAAGTTCATAGTCCGGATATGCCCTTAAGATTTGGGGCTGGACGCTGATAATAGGAAGTTCCGTGAGTATATTTGACTCACGGATTTTTTATATCCTAGGATTCGGATGTCAAAAGGTTGTGAAAAAAGTTTTTATTGGCAGTTTGCACAAATACATGCAAA
>CANOCV010000014.1 GCA_947564465.1 uncultured Roseburia sp.
GAAAGGCCGAATGGCCATAATGGGGTGCCCGGAGGGTATACTTTGTGAAAGGCCGGATGGCCATATAGGAGAAGAAAGGGAGGAAAATATGCAGAACACAGGTTTGTCTGCCGTGGAGGCATTGGAGAAATTAAAAGAGGGCAATTTGCGTTATCTGGATGCCAAGTCTAATCCGGGAGATATTTCATCGCTGCTTAGAAAAAAGACATGCGAGGAAGGGCAGAATCCGTACGCCGTTGTCGTGACCTGCTCCGATTCGAGAGTGATACCGGAAGCTGTTTTTTCAGCCGGGATTGGTGAAATATTTGTTATTCGGGTGGCAGGTAATGTCATTGATAATCATCAGCTGGGAAGTATTGAATATGCGGCTGATCACCTTGGTTCTAAGCTGGTGGTTGTGCTGGGGCACAGTCATTGCGGCGCAGTGGGCGCGGCTATGGGCGGTGAACCGTCGGGATACGTGAAATACATAACGGATGAGATTCGTAAGGCAATCGGTGACGAAAAGGATGAATTGCGCGCTTGCTGCCTGAATGTTGAGAGAAGCGTATCTATGATTAAAGACGGTTTAAAGATAACGAATGACGAGGAAGCCGGTGTGAAGGTGTGTGGAGCAATTTACCACATTGACAGCGGAAAGGTAGAATTTTTATCATAAGGCAGTTTGTCTGAAGTGTGATAATATTTGGAACGGTACGCATTTAAAAATGGAAGGAACTTCCGATAGTACAAAGGGCTGTGGCCTTACGGTTTAACCGTAAGGCCACAGCCCTGTATTTATTAGAAATTTTGTTTATTTGCATTTTGGGCATTTGTCAAACTGCGGGTTGAATGCATAGAAGTTTTTCGAATTTAAATCATCCTGAATAAGGCGAAGAGATTCGCCGAAACGCTGGAAGTGAACGATTTCGCGTTCGCGCAGGAAGCGAATCGGGTCTGCAACTTCAGGATCCTTGACGAGACGCAGTATATTCTCATAGGTTGTTCTGGCTTTTTGTTCCGCAGCCATATCTTCGAATAAATCAGTGATGGAGTCGCCCTTGGACTGAAATTCACAGGCGTTGAACGGGATACCGCCGGCTGCCTGAGGCCACAGAGCCAGTGTATGATCTACATAATATTTATCGAAGCCGGAAGCCTTGATCTCCTCAGGGCTAAGATTTTTGGTGAGCTGGTAAACGATAGCGCTTATCATTTCCATATGGGCGAGTTCTTCGGTACCGATATCCGTCAATACTCCCTGAACACGTTTATCCGACATTGTATAACGCTGTGAGATATAGCGCATGGAGGCGGAAAGCTCGCCGTCAGGACCTCCGAACTGGCTGATAATAACCTGGGCGATCTGCGGATTTGTCTGTGTGATGTTTACCGGATACTGCAGTCGTTTTTCATAATTCCACATTTAACACATACCTCCTTCCCAAGGCCATTTCTGGGTGGACCAATACCATTTTCCACTGACAGGAGCGGCTGTATCAATGGTCAGAGGACCATAGTGTTCCTCGTAGGTTTTTAACGCTTTTCTCCGCATTTCCGAATAATGGTTGAAATAGTTCATAGCTTCCTCGTCATCAGGATGCGTGTCGAGGTAAAGAATAATATCGTTGCAGGCGAAGCTGATTTCATTAATCCACGTAAAAAGCTGCTGCTGATTCATAGGAATGTTCATCATGACTGACATGCACCTCGCTTTCCTAAGAATGGTTTATTTAATTCCGGGAAAATTGTCCCGATCATCAGGGCTTTATCAGGATCGTAAGTGCTATGAAAATATTGCCATGGCACGTATGCCATTGCAATTGGTTCGTCTTTTGAAGCGGAGGCTGTCGAATAGGACATGTACCTTTCCATATTTTGACGGTCACAATTGTTCATATAATCGTCCTCTTTATTTTTATTTACTATATAAATTATGAAAAGACGCGGATTTGGTGATTTGTCTGGAATAAAATTGCATACCGGCGGCACAATAAGACAGTAACATAAAAGTGTAAAGAGGAGGTAACTGGGAAGCTGAAGGCTGAATAGTTACAAGAGGAGAGAAGAATGGAAGTATTAGAGTTGACAACAGCAAATTTTGAGGAAAATGTGTTTCGAAATGAAAAGCCGATACTTGTAGATTTTTATGCGGACTGGTGCGGTCCCTGCAAAAGCCTGGCGCCGGTGATTGATGAGATTGCGGCGGAGACTGACATGGTGCAGATTGGAAAGGTCAATGTGGACCAACAGCCAAAGCTGGCGGAAAAGTATAAGATTATGACGGTTCCGTCGCTGCTCGTTTTGTCGCACGGTAAGGTAATTTCACAGTCTCAGGGTGCGCGCCCGAAAGAAGAAATTTTGAATATGATTGAAAACTTGTTGAAGAAATAGTCCTGCTGCGTTAGAATGTAGAAAGCATAGCTACATTTTCGGAATAAGAGATATACAGAGGGGACTTACACATGACATTAGATGAATTGCCGGTAGGCGGCATCGGAGTAATTACAAAGGTGGGCGGGGAAGGCATATTAAGGTGCAGACTGTTGGATATGGGATTAATTCCCAAGACAAGAGTGAGCGTGCAGAAGGTTGCGCCGATGGGAGACCCGATTGAGCTTCATATTCGCGGGTATCAGCTCACCATACGAAAGGAAGATGCGCAGAAAATCGAGGTGGAAAGAGAGGCGGAAGGGTAATGATCTTTGCACTTGTGGGAAATCAGAACTGCGGCAAGACGACACTGTTTAACCAGCTGACGGGTTCCAACCAGCATGTCGGAAATTTTCCGGGGGTTACCGTCGACCAGAAGGTGGGACAGATACGTTCAAAAAAAGACTGCTCCGTTGTGGACCTGCCGGGAATCTATTCGCTGCGGCCGTATACGAATGAGGAGATTGTAACGCGGGATTTCATTTTAAACGAAAAACCGGACGGTATTATAAATATTGTGGATGCGACGAACATTGAGCGCAACCTGTATCTGACGCTTCAGCTTCTTGAGATGCATATTCCAATGGTACTGGCTCTCAATATGATGGATGAGGTCAGAAGTAATGGAGGCTCCATTGATTTTGAGCAGATGAAGGAGGAGCTTGGAATTCCGGTAATCCCGATCAGCGCTGCGAAGGATGAAGGGATTGAGGATTTAATCCGGTGTATCGTGCATACGGCGGGACACAGGGAATATCCGCGTGTCACGGATTTTTGTGAGCAGGGACCGGTGCACCGGTGTATTCATGCGCTTTCGCATCAGGTGGAGGACCATGCGCAGATGATCGGAATGTCCCCGAGATTCGCGGCCACGAAGATTGTAGAGGGCGATGAGGATATCATTCGCCATCTTGTCCTAAGCCAGAATGAGCTGGATATGATGGAACACAGTATAGAAGAGATGGAAACGGATCATAAGATGGACAGGAATGCAGCCATGGCGGATATGCGCTATACATTTATTGAGAAGGTTTGTTCCAAGACGGTAATGCACTGTCACGAGAGCAGAGAGAGACGGCGCAGTGTCCGTATTGATGCCGTGCTGACGAATAAGTATTTGGCAATTCCGATGTTTTTAGTGATCATGATGCTTATATTTTATTTGACATTTGGGCTGATTGGGACTGCGCTCAGCGATCTTTTGTCGCTTGGCATTGATGCTTTGACGAGGGCAGCGGATACATGGCTTACCTCATACGGTATCAATCCGGTTGTACATAGTCTTGTGATAGACGGCGTGTTTGCGGGTGTCGGAAGCGTATTGAGTTTTCTTCCGATTATCGTGGTTTTATTTTTCTTTCTGTCAATCCTGGAGGATTCCGGATATATGGCGCGCGTGGCGTTTGTAATGGATAAGCTGCTTAGGAAGATAGGGCTTTCGGGAAGAAGCTTTGTGCCGATGCTGATCGGTTTTGGATGCAGCGTCCCGGCTGTCATGTCAAGCCGTACGCTTGCGTCGGAGCGTGACCGGAACATGACAATCATGCTGGTGCCCTACATCAGCTGTTCGGCTAAAATACCGATTTATGCGGTGTTTGCTTCCGCCTTTTTTCCGAAAAGCGCGGCGTTTGTAATGATGGCCTTGTATGCGGGCGGAATTGTTGTCGGAATTTTAATGGCGCTGTTTTTTAAATATACGAAGTTTAGAGGCAACCCGATGCCGTTTGTGATGGAGCTGCCCAATTATCGACTGCCTTCCGTAAAAAGTGTTGTGCTTTTAATGTGGGACAAAGCGAAGGACTTTTTGCAGAGAGCGTTTACCGTGATTTTTGTGGCGACGATTCTGATCTGGTTCTTACAGACCTTTGATACCAGGCTGAATGTAGTAAATGACAGCGCGGAAAGCCTGCTTGCCCTTATAGGAAAGTGGATTGCGCCGTTATTTGTTCCGCTTGGATTTGGCGATTGGCGGATATCGACTTCTCTGATTACGGGATTTACGGCAAAAGAGGCTGTGGTCAGTACAATGAGTGTTTTAACGGGGACTTCTCTTTCGAATTTGAGCCAGACATTAGGCGAAATTTTTACGCCGCTGACTGCCGTCAGCTTTCTGGTATTTACATTGCTGTACACGCCGTGTGTGGCGGCGGTGGCGGCGATCCGGCGTGAGATGGAATCCGGTGTAAAGGCGGCGCTTGTAGTAGCGCTGCAGTGTGTCATAGCCTGGATTGCTGCATTTCTCGTCTACCACATAGGAATGTTATTTTAGGAAGGCGTTACTGTTTTAGGAGGAAAATAAATGGGAATTGCCGATTTATTGATACTTGCGGTTTTGTTTGTCTGGTTAAGAGCCGCCCTGTGCTTCATGAAAAGAAAAAAACCAGACGGCTGCTCGGGGTGCACAGGGGATTGCGAAAGATGCGGGAAATAATATTTTATCCTTGTATTCACAAAAACAGTATGCTAGATTAAGAATTGATATCTACATAGAGAAATTACGAAAAAGAAAAGGCAGGAGAAAAAATGAGTAAAATTAGAACAAGGTTTGCACCTAGTCCGACGGGAAGAATGCATGTGGGGAATCTCCGTACGGCGTTGTATGCGTATTTGATTGCAAAGCATGAGGGCGGGGACTTTATTTTGAGAATAGAGGATACCGATCAGGAGCGCTATGTGGAGGGGGCGCTTGATATTATTTACCGAACCTTAGAGAAAACAGGGCTGGTTCATGATGAGGGGCCGGATAAGGACGGGGGAGTCGGACCGTATGTCCAGAGTGAGCGTCAAAAACAGGGGATTTACCTGGAATATGCGAAAAAATTGATTGAAAAAGGCGAGGCCTATTATTGTTTCTGCGACAAGGAACGTTTAGAGAGCCTTAGAGAAGAGGTAGCAGGCAAGGAAATTATTGTGTATGACAAGCATTGCCTGCATTTGTCGAAGGAAGAGGTGGAAGAAAAGCTTGCATCGGGGGTGCCGTATGTTATCCGGCAGAATAATCCCACAACGGGGACGACTACCTTTTGTGATGAGATTTATGGGGAAATCACGGTAGACAATTCGGAGCTTGACGATATGATACTGATAAAGTCGGACGGCTATCCGACGTACAATTTTGCCAATGTTGTGGATGATCATCTGATGGGAATCACGCATGTGGTAAGAGGAAACGAGTATCTGTCATCTTCTCCGAAATATAACCGTCTTTATGAGGCGTTTGGCTGGGAAGTGCCAACGTATGTGCACTGTCCGCTGATTACGAACGAGGATCATCAGAAATTAAGTAAGCGCTGCGGACACTCTTCCTATGAGGATTTGATTGAGCAGGGATTTTTGACCGAGGCGGTTGTGAATTTTGTAGCGCTGCTGGGCTTTAGTCCTGCGGACAATCGGGAAATATTTTCTCTTAAAGAGCTGACAGAGGTGTTTGATTACCGTCATATGAGTAAATCCCCGGCGGTCTTTGACTATACAAAGTTAAAATGGATGAACGGGGAATACATTAAGGCGATGGATTTTGATAAATTTTATGAGATGGCAGAGCCTTATATTTCAGCTGTAATCACAAAGGATTACGATAAAAAGAAGATTGCGGCGATGGTTAAGACGCGTATAGAGGTATTTCCTGATATTGCGGGACACATTGACTTTTTTGAGGCGGTGCCGGAGTATGACAGCGCAATGTATATTCACAAAAAAATGAAGACGACGGAGGAATCCTCTCTTCTCGTGTTAAAAGAGATATTTCCGCTGCTAAAAGCGCAGGAGGATTACGGAAATGACGCGCTGTATGACGCTATCAGTGAATTTGTGAAGCAGAAGGGGTACAAAAACGGTTATGTTTTGTGGCCGATTCGAACCGCGGTTTCCGGAAAGCAGATGACGCCTGGCGGAGCGACCGAGCTTATGGAGGTTTTGGGCAAAGAGGAGTCCTTGAAAAGAATAAAAAATGCAATTGAAAAGTTAGGCGAAAACAAGTAAGATAAAAGTGCAGACGCTGTCTGCACTTTTTTGCGGCAAAGGAGAGAGAAGATGGGAAATGAAATCGGTGAGGAGAAGCGCCAGTTTGCGGTTCTGATAGATTCAGACAATGTCAGCGCTAAATATGCGGGGGTTATTTTTGACGAGCTGGAGAAATATGGGTATGCCAGCTGCCGCCGCATATACGGTAACTGGTCTAAGGGGACGGACTGGACGGAAAAGAAGCTTTTGGATTATTCCATTATGCCAATACAGCAGTTTGATTACACGACAGGAAAAAACGCGACGGATATGGCGATGGTGATAGACGCTATGGATTTGTTATATAAAGATAAGGTGGAAGGCTTTTGCCTGGTGACAAGCGACAGTGATTTTACCCGCCTTGCAATGCGGCTTCGCGAGGAGCAAAAGTACGTGCTTGGAATGGGGGAGTCAAAGACTCCGCAGGCGCTCAAGAAGGCCTGCAATAAGTTCGTGCTTTTGAATTTGGTTGGGGAAACGGACAGGGAAACGGTGGCAGGCGGCAACGATATTGTAAGTCAGAGTCTTGATATGGATAATGTTACAAGCATTTCGGATGTAGAGAAAGCCATTGAGATGATGTTCTTTGAAGAGGGGACGGCGGTCCTGGATTTAGGGTATGTGGGAAGCCGCCTTGCAGGAAAATTTACGGATTTTGACGCGAGAAATTACGGCTATTCAAAGCTTAGCGTATTTTTGGATGAGGAAATGAAGCACTGCCGGGTAAAAAAGAGCAACAATCATTACAGCTTATTGAAAGAAGAGGTGCAGATTGACAGGCAGGAGCTTGAGGAGGAGATTCTTGCACTGATTAAGAAAAGCGGCGGGTGTATTGACAACCTTTCGATTATCCATGATGAATTAAAACGGAATCATCATAATTTTAATGTGAAGGACTACGGATACAAGGCGATGTCGAAGTTTTTGCGCAGTATTCAGGGATTGTCCGTAAATGCCAACACAGTAAGAATAAAAAAGAATTAGGGATTAGCAATGGGAGAACTTAACAGAGGACAAACTCAGGCGGTCAATCATTTTAAAGGCCCCTGTTTAACGCTTGCAGGCCCCGGTTCGGGAAAGACGCTTGTGATTACGCTGCGGACAAAGGCATTAATTGAAAAATACCGCGTAAATCCCGCGGATATTCTTGTTGTGACATTTACTAAGGCGGCAGCGGCAGAGATGCGGGAGCGTTTTGCCAGACTGATGGGACAAAAGCTTCCGGTGACTTTCGGCACATTTCATGCGGTATTCTTTTCTGTTTTAAAGCATGCTTATCATTATACTGCGGAAAATATTGTCAGGGAAGAACACAAGTTTATGCTGATGCGCGATATGGTGCGCAAATTTCACCTTGACTATGAAGATGAGAATGAATTTATCGGAGCGCTTCTTGGTGAAATCAGTATGGTGAAGAATCTTAGAATGGATATTGCGCATTATTATTCCAAGAATTGTCCGGAGGATACCTTTCGCAGAATCTACATGCAGTACCAGAAGGCGCTGCACGGTCAGAGACTGATTGATTTTGACGATATGCTTGTCTATACATATGAATTATTTTCGCAGCGTAAAGATATCCTTGCGTTGTGGCAAAAGCGATATCCTTTTATTTTGGTGGACGAATATCAGGATATCAATCAGCTTCAGTATGAAATTATAAAAATGATGGCGCTGCCGGGGAATAATCTGTTTGCGGTGGGAGACGACGACCAGTCAATTTACCGTTTCCGGGGGGCGGCTCCGGGGATTATGCAGATGTTTGCGAAGGATTACAAAGATGCGGCGCATATTCTTCTCGACGTGAATTACCGCTGTGCATCGGATATTGTGGAAAAATCGGGCCGCGTCATCTCGCACAACAAGAACCGTTTTGCAAAGAAGGTGATTTTTGCAAGGAAAGGGGAACAGGCAGTTCTTGTAAAGAATTTTAAGAATCAGAGAGAACAGAACCTTGCGGTGATAGCCGGGATCCGAAAATATATTTCGGAGGGGGGAAGCTATGAGGACATTGCGGTTTTATTTCGTACGAATACGCAGCCACGGCTTTTGATGGAACAGCTTTTGGAATATAATATTCCGTTTAAGACGAGGGATAGGATTCCAAGTCTTTATGACCACTGGATCGCAGAGGATATTTTTTCTTATATAAGGATAGCCATGGGCAGCCGGGAGAGAGCCGATTTTCTGCGGATTATGAACAGGCCGAAGCGTTACATCGGAAGAGACAGTCTGGAGGAAAAAACGGTGGCGTTTGACGTCTGGGCGGATTACTATGCAAAAAACGAGCAGGAGTGGATTGCCGAGAGGATTGATAAGCTTGCCTATGACTGTAAGATGCTTTCAAATATGGCGCCTTATGCGGCAATTAACTATATACGCAGGGGAATCGGTTATGATGATTACCTGAAGGAGTATGCTGCTTACCGGCAGATCAGGGAGGAAGAGCTGGTTGAAATTTTAGAGGAGTTGATGGCAGCGGCGAAGGAATATCCCGATTATGCGTCATGGCAGGCGCATATTGCAGAGTACAATAGGGAGATTGAGGAACAGAGCGCGAGGGCAATGAAGGAGGAAGAGAGGGTGTCTCTTTCCACATTTCACAGCGCAAAGGGGCTGGAGTATGATGAAGTCTATATTGTGGATGTCAATGAAAAGATTATGCCTTACAAAAAGGCAGTGCTTGAGGAGGATATAGAGGAGGAGCGGCGCATGTTCTACGTCGGTATGACGAGGGCGAGGGAGAGACTTTATCTGTATTCGGCTGATATAATTAACAATCATGAGATGGAGCCGTCGCGGTTTCTTAGAGAGATGGCAGAGAGCGGAAAATAAAAGGTCCCGGAAAGGAAGCCTTTCGGAGGCGTTCTTCCGGGATACCCTGCTCATTGCCCGCGGGAATAAAGCTTATGGCAGCTCATCGTAATATTCGTCGTCGAGGAGTTCGTCGAAGCGGTCAACAACAGCTTCGGATTCCTCGTCGTCCGTAATGTTTTCTAAGGACGGTTCACCGTCTTCATCTTCGAAATAGCGGTAAATGTAGACTTCGCCTTCCTCGTTGTCTTCGCCGTCTTCGTCCAGCGGAATCAGGGCAATATAGTCCTGTTCGCCGATATCAAAAATTGTAAGGATTCGGCATTCGACGTCGGTGCCGTCATCCATGTTTAAGGTTACAAAAATATCTTCATCATCATCAAGTTCATTTGGATTACCCATAAGTCACCTCTATGCTAATATATTTTCTTCATTATAGAAATCCGGACAAGAAAAGTCAACATACAGAAAGAAAATAAAAAAAGAAAAGAATTTAAACGAACAAAAAAAGATTTTTGCTATACAAACAATGCGGAATAACTTATAATAGTAAGATAAGATGCCTGAAAGTGTGGCAGATAGACATGAATGATAAGGGATGACGACAGGTACAGAGAGGCGGAAAAGGAATGAAATATGCCATAAAAGAGGGAAATTATGCAAAAATGGGAACAATGATAACGGCAGCGGGAACCGTATTCACTTTTGAAGGGGAAAAAGAAGCGGATTGTGCCATTTTGCTATATCGGATAAGAACAGGGGAGATTGTGCGGATAGAGGTTCCGAGGGAGTATTGCGTGGGTGCACTTCGTTCTGTTTTGGTGGAGAAGCTTGATATCAGGCTGTATCAGTATAATTATGAGATTAACGGAAAAGAGCTGGTAGATCCGTACGCGGCTCGGATCGAAGGGCGAAAAAATTGGTTTGATACCGAGCGTTTTAAGGCTGCTTATCAGATCCGCGGCGGGTTTGCGGGGGCGGAATATGACTGGGAAGGGGATCATACTCCGGAGATTCCACAAGAAGATATGGTTATGTACAAGCTGCATGTCAGGGGATTTTCGATGGATGGCGGCGCAAGAGGCAGGGTGCGGGGGACTTTTGCGGCGGTGAAGGAAAAAATACCATATCTGAAATCACTTGGGATTACGACGGTAGAGCTGATGCCGGCGTATGAATTTGAGGAGATGATGTTTCCGTCCGATACGAAGCTTTCGGATTATGCGACCTGGAAGCGAATGGAAGAGAAGAAGGCGCGGGAAGAAAAGCCGGAGGATGTACAAGAAGATAAGACGGCAGAAGCAGTGACGGTGGAGAAGGCTTGCGTAAAAGCGGAAAAAGTGAATTTTTGGGGGTACGTGCCCGGCAATTACTTTGCTCCGAAGGCTTCGTATGCGTTTTCGAAGGATGAGGTGACAGAGCTTCGGGATCTCGTTAAAGCATTGCATCGCAGTTCTATGGAATGTGTGATGGAAATGTATTTTGATGAGAAGATGAATCAGAATATGATGCTGGATGTGCTTCGTTTTTGGGTGATGCAGTACCATATTGACGGTTTTCATCTGATAGGGAATGCACTTCCAATCAGAGCGATGAGCCAGGATCTTGTGTTAAGGCGGACAAAGCTGTTTTATACGGGATATGAGCAGGAGCTGATTGAGAAGCCGGAGAAGTACCCGCATCTGTATGTATATAATGACGACTATATTTATCCGCTGCGCAGGCTTTTGAATCATATTGACGGGAATCTCTTTGAGTTTGTAAATCAACAGAGAAAACAGGGCAGAGGGTGCGGATACGTCAACTATGCGGCAATCAACAACGGATTTACGCTTGCGGATGTGTTTATGTACAGCGAGAAGCATAATCTGGACAACGGAGAGAACAACATGGACGGGGCCGACTGGAATTTCAGCAGTAATTACGGGGTTGAAGGGCCGACGCGCAGAAAATATATACAGCATTTGCGGAGAAGGCAGATGCGCAATGCAGTGGCGATGGTCGCTTTGGCGCAGGGAATTCCTCTGCTTGCCTCAGGCGACGAATTTTGCAATTCCCAGGACGGAAATAACAACGCATACTGTCAGGATAATAAGACAGGCTGGGTGAATTGGAAAAATGCAGCTAAAAATGCGGTATTTACGGAATATATTAAAAAGCTTTTTGCTTTCCGCAGAGAGCATAGGGTTCTTCGTATGCCGCAGCCGATGCATATGAAGGATTATTGCGGAATGGGATATCCTGATCTGTCCTATCACGGGGACAGCGCATGGGTGGCGGGATTTGAGCCGAGCCGGCAGGCGGTAGGAATGATGTATTGCGGGAAGGATGACAAAAATTCGGGTAAATGTGATGATTTAATTTATGTAGCGTATAATTTTCATAATGGGAAGAAATTTCTTGCCCTGCCAAGGATAGGAAAAAGAAAAAAATGGTATTTGGTTATGGATACCGCGCAGGAGGAGCCGTTTTTGGAAAGCGAGAAGCTTTTGGAAAAGCAGGATCTTTTGGAAATCGGAGGATTATCCATCAGAATTTTGATTGGAAAATAAAGATATATAATGCGAGAATAAAGGAGTAACAGATGAAAGCGTGGCGGCATTTTTGCACGATTACACATCACAAATTCTTGGTAATGAAGGGATGTTTTCGGGTAGGCTTATACAAGCAGGGGCTTTTGCATGATTTGTCGAAATACGGACCGAGTGAGTTTTTTGTCGGATGTAAATACTTTCAGGGAGACAAGAGTCCGAATAATGCGGAGCGTGAACAAAAAGGTTGTTCTACGGCATGGCTTCACCATAAGGGACGCAATAAGCATCATTTGGAATACTGGATTGATTATGGGCTGGATGAGCAAAAGGGAATGACAGGAATGAAAATGCCTGTAAAGTATGTTGTGGAGATGTTTATTGACCGTGTCAGTGCGAGTAAAAATTATCTGAAGGATAAATATACGGACGAAAGTCCGCTGCAGTATTACGAGAAGGGAAAGGACCACTATATGCTGCATGAAGAGACAAAGCAGCTTTTGGAGCGTCTTTTGCATCTGCTTGCGGAGCGGGGGGAAGATGCCGTTTATGACTATATTCGAGGGCAGGTTTTGAAAAATAAAAATAATTGAAAACAGAAAGAAGGACAAAAAATGATTGACGGAAAAAAAGTATTATTCAGCGGAATGCAGGCGACGGGAACGCTGACGCTTGGCAACTATCTGGGAGCGCTGCAAAACTGGGTAAAGCTGAGCGATGAATATGAGTGTTTTTACAGCGTGGTAGATCTGCATTCCATTACGGTACGCCAGAATCCCGCAGAGCTTCGCAAGAGAGCCAGAAATCTTCTGACGCTTTATATTGCGGCGGGACTTGATCCGAAGAAAAATTGCATCTATTATCAGTCGCATGTGTCGGGACATGCGGAATTATCATGGATTTTGAACTGCTTTACTTATATGGGAGAGTTGAATCGAATGACCCAGTTTAAGGATAAGGCGGCCAAGCATGCGGACAATATCAACGCGGGACTGTTTACATATCCGGTTCTGATGGCGGCTGATATTCTTCTGTATCAGGCGGACGTGGTTCCGGTGGGTATAGATCAGATGCAGCATCTTGAGCTTACGCGGGACGTTGCGCAGCGCTTTAACGGAATATATGGGGACGTATTTACAATTCCGGAGGCGTACTTGGGCAAATCCGGCGCGAAGATTATGAGCTTGCAGGATCCGTTGAAAAAGATGTCAAAATCTGATGAGAATCCGAATGCAAGCGTTTATTTGATGGATGATACGGATACAATTATCCGCAAATTTAAGCGTGCAGTGACAGATTCCTTTGCCCAAATTGCATACACGGATGAACAGCCGGGAATTAAAAATCTTCTGGATATTTATTGTTCATGTACGGCAAAGACGCCTGAGGAGGCTGTGAAAGAGTTTGACGGCAGGGGGTACGGAGAGCTTAAGGCGGCTGTCGGAGAAGCGGTAGCAGATGTACTAGGACCCGTACAAAAGCGTTTTGAAGAGCTGTCAAAAGACAAGGCATATATTGACGAGATTATAAAAGAAAATGCCGACAAGGCTAATTATTATGCAATGAAGACTTTGCGGAAGGTTCAAAAAAAGGTCGGATTTCCGGAGAGAATACGTTAGTTTTAAGTGGGATAATCAGGAAACAGTTTTGCCATATCCTCCGGAAGAGGAACGCGGTAAGAGCAGGGCTCCCCTGTGATTGGGTGCAGGAAATCCAATCGGTACGAGTGGAGCGCCTGCCTTTTTATTTTGCTGAAATCAGGATAGTACAGAAAGTCGCCGATCAGCGGATAGCCGAGATGTTTCATATGAACCCGTATTTGGTGTGTCCTCCCCGTTTCAAGTGTAAGAGCAAGCAAAGAAAGCCCGTTGCAATAGGCGAGCCTTTTAAAATTTGTGACGGCACGTTCCCCGGAGACAAAGTTAACCTCGCGTTCGATGGCTGAGCCGTATTTGCGTGCGATCGGCGCGTCAATTGTGCCGCTGTCCGGCGTCTTGCCCGAAACGGCGGCGAGATAGGTCCGGCGTATCTTTCTTTCCTTCATCTGCCGCGCAAGGATAGCGCTGCTTAACATGTGTTTTGCCAAAATGGTCAGTCCTGTCGTATCCCGGTCGAGTCTGTTTACACAGCGGAAGGTAAAAGAGATTCCCTGAGACCGGAAATAATACATAGCGGCGTTGGCGAGTGTATTATCGTAGTTTTTCATAGAGGGGTGAACCGGCATATTATTTGGCTTGTCGATTACGAGGATATCCTCATCCTCATAGACAACGGGCAGAGGGAGTGGTATCGGCAGGATACCGTCCGAGAAATTTGTTTCTTCAATTGTAATTTGCAGATGGTCGCCGGTACGCAGCCTGTCGTTGATATAATACCACGTTCCGTTGACGAGAATGCCATGGTCTGTTTTTTTGAGTTGTACAAATACGGCGTGGGAATATCCGCGCCGTTGTAAAAATTCCCGCACAGTGCTGCCGTCGTCCAAAGCTGTAATGGTATAGTGTAATATTCTTCTCATGCTTTTATTATAGAAGAAATGGAACGGAAAGAAAAGCAGAAATAAAAATTGTCGAAAATGAGGACATGGGAAAGAAAATAGGGAAAGGCACTTATGGACAGCAGGAATCATAAAATGTAATAAATTCGCTTTGAAGGTGCTGCTTTTGAAAACATTTCAGACTCCGTTAAGCGCCAAGGAAGAAAAAGAATGTCTTAGACAGATGAAAGAAGGCAGCCAGGAGGCAAAGCATACGCTGATTGAGCGCAACATGCGCTTAGTTGCACATGTGGCAAAAAAATATCAGAATGTGGAAGAAGATATGGAGGATATGATCAGTATCGGTACGATTGGGCTGATCAAGGCAATTTCGACCTTTGACGATACAAGGGGGAGCAGGCTTGCGACGTATGCGGCGCGCTGTATAGACAATGAAATGCTGATGTATCTGCGCTCAAAGCGGAAAAGTGCAAGGGAAGTCTCGCTGTATGAGCCGATAGGGACGGATAAGGAGGGGAATCAGATTAATCTGTTCGATATTGTGGAAAATGATGAGCCGGATGTGATTGAACAGATGGAGTACGGTAAAAATGTAAAGAAACTGTACGAGATGATTCCGAAAGTCTTAAACGAGAGAGAGCAGGAAATTCTTATGAAACGTTATGGACTTTGCGGCACGATGCCCGTCACGCAGAGAGAGATTGCCAGACAGCTCCAGATTTCGCGTTCTTATGTGAGCCGCATTGAAAAAAAGGCAATCGGAAAACTTCAGAAGAGTTTTGAGGAAAATTTATAAAGTTCTTTAAAAAAGATGGTATTCATGTTATAATGAAACTATCTTTTTTATCATTTTGGGGAAATCTTCCTCATATTTGCGGCAGTTCGCCGCAGCAATCCCAGATAATTTATATATATATATTTAGGAGGTGCATCTTTGTACAGTGTTGTATCGACGGCAATTGTGCGTGGAATTGAGAGCCTTGAGGTATCGGTCGAGGCGGATGTAAGCGACGGGATGCCGACGTTTGATATGGTAGGATTTCTTGGTTCGGAGGTGAAGGAGGCGAGGGAGAGGGTACGCACGGCGCTTAGAAATTTGGGCTATGCGCTGCCGGCAAAGCGTATTACCGTTAATTTATCCCCCGCAGACATTCGCAAATCGGGCTCATCCTTTGACCTTGCGATTGCGATAGCAATATTGACGGCGCTTGGCGTGGTAAAGCAGGAGAATGTCGGGAAGATGTTTGTTGCGGGGGAGGTGACGTTAAACGGCGATCTGCTTGCGGTTGAGGGCGCCCTGCCGATGGCGGTAGGGGCGAAGCGAAGCGGAAAAAGCGCGTGTATTTTACCGTATCAGAATGCGCAGGAAGCGTCCCTGGCAGGTGGAATCAAAATATACGGAATGAAAAATTTAAAACAGGTCATTCGTCTTTTGAATGGGGAGAAGGACGTAGCAGAATACAAACAAAATCGGGGAAAGAAAGGGGCGGGGAAGCAGAAGTATGGCGTGGATTTTTCGGAAATCAGAGGGCAGCGCTTTTTAAAGCGCGCCTGCGAGGTGGCGGTGTCGGGAAGACACAATATTTTAATGATCGGACCGCCGGGGGCCGGCAAAACTATGGCGGCAAAACGTCTTCCCACGATTCTGCCGCCGCTTACTGAAAAAGAGCGATTGGAGATTTCTAAAATATACAGTGTCAGCGGTATGCTTCGGGAGAGAGAAGCGCTGATAGAGGAGAGACCGTTTCGGAGTCCTCATCATACGATAACGCCGCAGGGGCTTTTGGGCGGCGGCAAATATCCCAAGCCCGGAGAGATCAGCTTTGCGCACAATGGCGTGCTTTTTTTGGACGAGCTGACGGAGTTTGATAAATCCACACTTGAGGTGTTACGCCAGCCTTTAGAAGAAAAGCGGATAGAAATTGTCCGTTTTTTGGGAACATATTCTTATCCGGCGGATATCCTGCTGGCGGCGGCAATGAACCCCTGCGCCTGCGGCTATTATCCTGACAGGGACAGGTGCGCCTGCAGTGACAGCGTGATTCGTCATTATCTGAATAAGGTCAGCCAGCCCCTTTTGGATAGGATGGATATCTGTGTCGAGGCGCCGAGGCTGAATTATGCGGAGCTGACGGGGAAACAAAAAGAAGGCGAGACGTCTGCGGAAATCCGAAAACGTGTAGTGCGCGTGCAAAAAATTCAAAGGGAACGTTTTCGGGGGACGGATATTTGTTATAACAGCAGGATTCCGTCATTTGCCGTTAGTCGTTATTGTTCTCTCGGAGAGAAGCAGGAGGCGTATATGCGGCAGATTTATCGAAAATTATCCCTGACTGCGCGTTCCTATCACAAGATATTAAAAGTGGCGCGGACAATTGCGGATATGGAGGAGAGCAGAGAGATTTTGCTTTCACATCTGATGGAGGCGGTTTGTTACCGAAGCGTCGATAAAAAAATATGGGAGCATTAGCATATGAAATATAAATACTGGTTAGCATGTATGGTGGAGCGGATCGGAATAAGAAATATTTGCCGTCTGGTTGAAAGGTATCGGGACGCAAGAGAAATCTTTACACGACCGGAGAGAGAGTTTTTTGCGGAAGGAATACTGACGGAGGCCGCAGCGAAAAAATTAGCTTTGGGCAGGACGGAATGCGACTGGGAGAGAGAACTCGAAAAAATGAGGGAGAAGGGGATTCGTCTGGTGACAATAGAGGATGAGGAATATCCCCGGCGTCTTAAGGGGCTGCCGGATGCGCCCTACGGGCTGTTCGTGAAAGGAAAACTGCCGTCCGAGGAGAACAGAACGGCGGCAATTATAGGCGCCAGACAGTGTACATCGTATGGAAGCGGGATGGCAAAGGGACTGGGAAGAGTGCTTGCGTCCGCCGGCGTGCAGGTGGTGAGCGGAATGGCAAAGGGGATTGACAGCGCAGGACATTGGGGAGCGCTTGAGGGAGGCGGGAGGACGTATGCGGTTCTCGGCTGCGGCGCAGATATCTGTTATCCGTCGGGAAACATTGCATTGTACCAAAGGCTGGAGGAAGAAGGCGGCCTTATTTCCGAATATCCGCCGGGCAGTGTGCCTCTGCCGGTACATTTTCCGATGCGAAACCGGATTATCAGCGGTCTGTCGGATATTGTGATTGTGGCTGAGGCGAAAATAAAAAGCGGTTCCTTAATTACCGCGGATCTGGCTTTGGAGCAGGGACGTGACGTTTATGCGGTTCCCGGTCGAATAGGAGATGAGCGGAGCTATGGCACGAACCGCTTGATTAAGCAGGGAGCGGGTATGATATTGTCGCAGGAGGATTTTCTAAAAGACCTGCAGATTTTTTGTGAGGAATCAAAGTTTAAGAAAAAATTTTCAAAAAATTCACTTGAAAAAGGGGAAATGCTGGTGTATAGTGTACTAGATTTGCATTCGAAAAATATAAATGAAATTATAGATGAGACAAATTTGTCGGCCGTGGAATGCATGTGTGCGCTTGCAGGTTTGGAAGAAAAAGGGTATATCAGGGAAACATTTCAGAATTATTACGTTCGCAGATTAGAGTATTGATAGAAAATAAAGGAGCTGGGGTTATGGCCAAGTATCTTGTTATTGTGGAGTCACCCGCAAAGGTTAAAACAATTAAAAAATTTTTAGGGAAAAATTATGAGGTAACGGCATCGAACGGTCATGTGCGTGATTTGCCGAAAAGTCAGCTGGGGATTGACGTGGAGCATGACTTTGAGCCAAAATATATTACGATTCGCGGAAAGGGAGATATTCTTGCAAAGCTTCGCAAGGAAGTGAAGAAGGCCGAGAAGGTATATCTCGCAACCGACCCTGACCGGGAAGGCGAGGCAATATCCTGGCATCTTTCAAAATCCTTGAATCTGGAGAATAAAAAGGTGTACCGTATCAGTTTTAATGAGATTACAAAAAATGCGGTGAAGCTTTCGCTGAAACAAGCCCGGGAGATAGATATGGATCTTGTGGATGCGCAGCAGGCAAGGAGAATGTTAGACCGTATGGTGGGATACCGAATAAGTCCTCTGCTATGGGCAAAAGTAAAGCGCGGCTTAAGCGCCGGCCGTGTGCAGTCGGTTGCGCTGCGCATTATCTGTGACCGTGAAAATGAGATCAATGCCTTTATTCCAAAGGAGTATTGGACGTTGGAGGCACAATTTGAGGTAAAAGGAGAAAAAAAGCCCCTCACAGCCAAGTTTTACGGAACAAAAGAGGAAAAAATGGAAATTGCATCCAAGGAACAGCTTGATAAGATTGTAGGCGATTTAAAGGGCGCGCAGTATCAGGTGATGGATGTGAAAAAGGGGGAGAGAGTGAAAAAGGCGCCGCAGCCGTTTATTACAAGTACGCTGCAGCAGGAGGCGTCTAAGGTATTGAATTTTTCAACGCAAAAGACAATGCGTTTGGCTCAGCAGCTCTATGAGGGCATTGATATCAAAGGAAGCGGGACAGTCGGACTTATCACTTATTTAAGAACCGACTCCGTCCGCATTTCCGAGGAGGCAGATAAGGCGGCGAGAGAATATATTGTGGAGAATTACGGCGGGGAATATGCGGCATCGACAGTATCTGCCGGTAAAAAGAGCGCCAAGATACAGGACGCGCATGAGGCGATCCGCCCTTCCGACATCACAAGAACACCGGCAGCCGTAAAGGAGTCGCTATCGAGAGACCAGTTCCGTCTTTATCAGTTGATCTGGCGGAGGTTTGTGGCAAGCCGCATGAGCAGTGCAAAGTATGAGACAACCTCGGTAAAAATCGGGGCAAACGGCTATATTTTTACTGTGGCAGCATCCAAAGTAAGCTTTGAAGGCTTTTTGTCTGTTTACACAAATGAGGAGGAGGAGAAAACCACCGGCAATGTCCTTTTGAATTCGTTAGAGAAGACCTCGGTACTAAAGCTAAAAAACTTTGATGAAA
This sequence comes from uncultured Roseburia sp., assembly GCA_947564465.1. Lineage (GTDB taxonomy): Bacteria > Bacillota > Clostridia > Lachnospirales > Lachnospiraceae > Roseburia_C. The sequence continues at coordinate 19,193 of CANOCV010000014.1, forward strand.
AGCAGCATTTTACCCAGCCGCCGGCGCATTTTACAGAGGCGTCTCTTGTAAAAGCTTTAGAGGAGCTGGGAATCGGGCGGCCAAGCACATATTCGCCGACAATTACAACGATTCTTGCAAGGCGCTATATCGTAAAAGAAAATAAAAACCTTTATGTGACCGAGCTTGGCGAAGCGGTAAATTCTATTATGCTGGAAGCGTTTCCGAGCATTGTGGATGAGCACTTCACCGCAAATTTGGAATCGCTTTTGGATAAAGTGGAGGAAGGGGAGATTCATTGGAAAACAGTGGTAAGCAATTTTTATCCCGACTTAGACGAGGCGGTGCTTGCCGCCGAAAAGGATCTGGAAAAAGTAAAGATTGCCGATGAGGTGACAGATGTCATCTGTGAGGAATGCGGACGCAATATGGTGGTAAAATATGGACCGCATGGGAAATTTCTGGCATGCCCGGGGTTTCCGGAGTGCCGAAATACAAAGCCGTATCTGGAAAAAATCGGAATACCTTGTCCGAAATGCCAAAAAGAAGTTGTTTTAAGGAAAACCAAAAAAGGAAGAAAGTATTATGGCTGTGAGAATAATCCGGATTGCGATTTTATGTCATGGGCAAAGCCTTCCGAAAAAAAATGTCCGAAATGCGGCAATTATATGGTAGAAAAAGGGAATAAGCTGACATGTGCCGGCGAAACATGCGGTTATGTGGAGGAAAAACCGAAAAAAGATGAGGAAAAATGAAAAAATTAAGAAAAGATTCCTTGAATTATCAGAATAAACATGATAAAATAAAGAACAATTAAGTTTTTTGGATGCGAATATCTGAGTGGGCGAATCAGGGGAAGACTTTTATGACCCGGGAGGAATAGGATGAGCGTACAGTTATTGGATAAGACCAGAAAAATCAATAAGCTTTTACACAATAATAATTCTACAAAAGTGGTATTTAACGATATCTGTGAAGTTCTGACAGAGATCTTGGATTCGAATATTCTCGTTATCAGCAAGAAAGGCAAAGTGCTGGGAACAAGCATCTGTGATGGCGTTGCCGAGATACAGGAGCTGATTGTGGACGAAGTCGGAGGCTTCGTGGATGCGATGTTGAATGAGCGTCTGCTTGGGATACTTTCAACAAAGGAGAACGTGAATCTGGAAACTTTAGGGTTTGCGGATGATATGAAACAGTACAGTGCGATTATCACGCCCATTGATATTGCAGGGGAACGCCTGGGAACGCTGTTTGTGTACCGTTATGACAGGCAGTATGATATTGATGATATTATACTCTGCGAATACGGGACGACAGTGGTCGGCCTTGAGATGATGAGGTCTGTGAATGAAGAGAATGCGGAAGAGACAAGGAAGATTCAGATCGTGCGTTCGGCGATCAACACGCTGTCATTCTCGGAGCTTGAGGCGATCATGCATATTTTTGATGAACTGGATGGGACAGAAGGGATTCTTGTTGCCAGTAAAATAGCCGACAGAGTAGGGATTACGCGTTCGGTGATTGTCAATGCCTTGCGAAAGTTTGAGAGCGCGGGGGTGATTGAGTCAAGGTCTTCAGGGATGAAGGGGACCTACATAAAGGTGGTTAATGACGTTGTTTTTGAGGAGCTGAATAAACTCAGGAAGCAGAAGCTTTCTTAAGTAAAGCAACGGGAGTAATACGGAACAAATGGAATTGTTTCTGGAACGTAAAGGGATTTGCAGGAGACTGTAAATCCCTTTTTATGCTCTAAAATGCTAAGATATTGTGTTGTCTTGTGCCAAAAGACGCAATATCATGTAAAAAAATGCAAAAACCACTTGTGTTTTTTCTAAGATAATTTATAATAAAGTATGATGCGGTAAAGTGTGAAGTGGAAGGAGTAGGTATGATTAGTTCAAATGCATATGATTATATTAACGTGTTGACAAAAGCTGCTGATGCAAGCTGGAAGCGGAATACTGTGATCTCTAACAATATTGCGAATGTAGATACGCCGAATTTTAAGAGAAGTGATCTGAATTTTGAAGATTTGCTCAAGCAGGAGCTCGGCCGTTCGAAATATGTTTCGTTGGATGCGAAAATAAGTGACATACATCTGAATCATCTTGATCCCAAAACATATATGGATTATTCCAATTATTCTTATCGGCTGGACGGGAATAATGTGGATATAGATAACGAGGAGGCGGAACTTGCTTCTGAACAGCTTCGTTATTTGGGGCTTTCGGACAGCATTACACAGGAGATTACAAGATATAAGACGGTTATGAAATAGCGGTAGAGTGAAGGAGGGTCAATATGGGATTGTTTCAGGCATTTAATATCAGCGCTTCCGCTATGACGGCAGAGCGTTTTCGTACGGATGTAATAGCGGAGAATGTTGCGAATGTCAATACGACGGGGACGGAAGACGGTACGCCGTACCGCAGGAAGGTTGTTACGTTTGAGGAGCGGCAGGTTACGCCGTTTAGCAGGGTGCTTGCGGGAACGAAGGAGGCCGCACTGGGGAACGGTGTGAAGGTTTCGAGGGTTTCGGAGGATTATGAGACGGAGTTTATAATGGAATATGATCCGGCAAATCCTGATGCGGATGAGAATGGATATGTGTCTTATCCGAATGTAAATATTGTGACAGAGATGACAAATCTGATTGACGCCAGCCGCGCCTATGAGGCGAATGTGACGGCGTTCGACACAAGCAAGGCGATTGCGCAGGCGGGCTTACAGATTGGTAAATAAATGACAGAAGAATGTTGAGAGGAATGGAAAATGGATATATCAGCTTTATTGGGACTTTCATCCCAGGATTATGAAACCGCAGTTTTACAAAAGGATGATCAGACTAAAAGTACGAGTACAGGTTTCGATACGATTCTTGCTCAGGCAATGAATATGGTAACGGAAACGAATGAATTTCAGAATAAGGCGGAATCGGCAGAGATACAGTTTGCACTGGGAGAATCTACCAGTACCCATGAACTTCTGGTTGCACAGGAGAAGGCGAATATAGCGCTGACTTATACGGTTGCAGTGAGAGATAAAGTGATAGAAGCATATAAAGAAATTATGAACATGCAGATTTAGTGGGATGGGTGTAAGAGATGCCGGATAAGGTTAAAGAGATTGGAAATAAGATATTGGAGTGGTGGAAAAGATTTTCCACAAAACAAAAGACGCTGATTATCAGTATTACGGCGGTTGTATTGCTGGCGTTGGTTATATTGGCGGTTATTATGTCGCGGCCGCAGACAATAGAATTGATTACTTGCGAAAACGGAGAACAGGCAGGGCAGGTGAAAGATCTTCTTGACGGCGAGGGAATCGTATTTACGCTGTCGTCGGACGGATTGACTTTTTCGGTTAAGGCGAAGGACGAGGCTGCGGCGAATATCCTGCTTGGCTCGAATGCAATTCCGGTGACGGAACCGAAGCTTGACGATGTGTTTTCCGGCGGCTTTTCGCAAACCGAAGCCGATAAAGACAAGAGATATAAGCTATATATGGAGGAGCGTTTTGCGAATTATCTTGAGACGCTTGAAAATGTAGAGAGCGCGAAGGTGACTCTTTCCATTCCGAAAGATGACGGGACGATTATTGCTAGGGAGCAGGATACATATGCAACGGTAATACTTAAGCTGAAGGGCGAGATGTCGGAGGAACAGGCGGCAGGATTGGCACAGTATATGGCGGTCAATGTGGGGAATGATACGCCGGACTCTATTTTGATTATGGATTCCAGCAGCAATGTGCTGTTCTCGGGGGGCGATTCCAGTACGGCGACGGGTACGGCGAGTTCACAGCTCTCTTATCAGTCGAAAATGGAGAACAATGTAAAAAAGAAAGTCAAGGATGTTATGCTTGGCACGGATGTATACAGTAACGTTGAGGTCGGACTGAACTTGAAGCTTGATTTCGACGGGGAGGAAGTGACGGATAAGGAATATTATGTTGCGGACGGAAGAGACGAGGGGTATAAGCTGAACGAGAGCCTTTACGAGTCGTCAACTACCGGCGGAACCTCCGGCATTCCGGGAACGGATACGAACGATGACACACCGGGGTATGTGATTGAGGACGGGAATGTTACCCAGCAGGATGTTTCTGACCGTACGACGAATTATGGGCTGAACGAGAAAATCACTAAGAAAACCGGCTCCGTAGGTGACGTTGTTTTTGAAGAATCTTCCGTTACGGTTGTGGCTGCCAACTATGTGACATATGATGAGGATACTTTGCGGGCTGACGGTACGCTGGATGATATGACGTTTGACGAGTTTGTTGCGGCGAACAGCCAGCGGGTAAAGACGGATGTTGATCCGGATTTTTATGATATGGTATCGAAGGCCACCGGAATCGCACAGGAAAATATCAGTATTGTGGCTTATGATGTTCCGTTCTTTGTTTATTCGAGCGGGAGCGGCAGAACATGGTCGGATTACCTTCAGATTGCACTTGCGGTGTTGATCTTTGCATTGCTTGGCTATGTTGTGTTCCGCAGCACCAGAAAAGAAGAAGAAATACAGATGGAGCCGGAGCTTTCGGTTGAGACGTTGCTTGAGACAACGAGAGAGGCGGAAGCGGAGAGCTTGGATGATATCGGTTATAATGAGAAGTCTGAGACCAGAGTTCTGATAGAAAAATTTGTAGACGAAAATCCAGAGGCGGTTGCAATGCTTTTGCGCAATTGGCTGAATGAGGAGTGGGGCTAAAGTATGGGTACAGAAGAGTATAGCGGTATTCAAAAGGCAGCGATTTTACTGATAGCGCTTGGACCGGAGAAATCTGCCAATATATTTAAGCATTTAAAAGAAGATGAAATAGAGGAGCTGACGCTTGAGATTGCGAATACAAGGAGTATTTCACCTCAGACAAAGGAAGATGTCCTGAATGAATTTTATCAGGTTTGTTTGGCACAGCAGTATATTGCGGAGGGCGGCATCGGTTATGCCAAGGAATTGCTGGATAAGGCGCTCGGGCCGGATAAGGCGCAGGAGGTTATTACCAAGCTGACGGCATCGCTTCAGGTGCGTCCGTTTGAGTTTGTTCGAAAGACAGATCCAAGTCAGGTGTTGAACTTTATACAGGATGAGCATCCGCAGACGATTGCAATGATTCTTTCGTATTTGTCTGCCGGACAGTCTGCGATGATTCTCGGCGCCCTGACGCCGGAGAAACAGGCGGATGTGGCAAAGCGTATTGCGACGATGGACAGAACGTCGCCGGATGTAATCAAAGAGGTGGAGCGCGTGCTTGAGAGAAAGTTATCATCGCTGCTCAATCAGGATTACACGATTGTCGGTGGCGTGGATGCGATCGTAGATATTTTGAATACGGTAGACAGAGGAACGGAAAAACATATTATGGAGTCCTTGGAGATCGAGGAGCCGGAGCTGGCAGACGAGATCCGCAAGAAGATGTTTGTGTTCGAGGATATTCTGCTTTTGGACGACCGCGCAATTCAGCGAGTGCTGCGTGATGTGGATAACAATGATCTTGGCATTGCATTAAAGGGAGCAAATGAAGAGGTTCAGAACGTAATCTTTAAGAATATGTCGAAGCGATTGTCGGCGATGATTAAGGAAGATATGGAATTTATGGGACCTGTGCGTATGAAGGATGTGGAAGAGGCGCAGCAGAAGATTGTAGGCGTTATCCGCAAGCTGGAGGATGCGGCGGAGATTGTTATTTCACGTGGTGGAGGTGACGAGATCGTTGTCTAATTTGTATAAGCAGTATTTTGTTGCCAACCAGTCGGAAAAGACAAGGGTCATTAATTCGAATGAGATAGTAGAAAAGCGGCTTGCGGAGTTGAAAAAGCAGGAGGCGGCTTTGGCGGCCGGTGCGGGAGAAGGCGGTTTTGTCGCAGGTCTTGGCGCGCCTGTTGTGGAAGTTGAGCCGGAGGAGCCGCAGATTGATTACGAGGAGGAGGCGCGGGCGAAAGCGGAAGCCATTCTTACCGATGCGAAGAGTCAGGCGGACGGAATGATTGAAGACGCGAAAGGTCAGGCACAGGAGATTCATGACAAGGCAAGGGAAGAGGGTTACCGGAGCGGATACGATGAAGGGCGCCAGCAGGCGTTGAAGGAGCTTGAGGAAAAAAAGGCCGAGCTGGAGCAGGAGCGTCTCAGACAGCAGCGGCAGTATGATGAACAGTTAGAGGATATGGAACCGCAGCTTCTCGATGTGATTATCCGGGTTGTGGAAAAGGTGTTTCATATTCAGTTTGACGATAAAAAAGAGATACTTTTGTATTTGGTTGGCAATGCCATCAGCGGAATTGAGGGCTGCAAGAATTTTCAGATACGCGTTGGAGCCGACAATTATCAGTTTATGAACACTCATAAAGCGGAAATTGTAGACCGCGTCGGTGAGGATATTACGATTGAAGTGATTGCGGATAATCTGATTGCAGAGGATAAGTGTATGTTGGAGACAGATGTCGGCATTTTTGACTGCAGTCTTTCCGTGCAGCTTGAGAATTTGATAAAGGATTTACGTTCCTTGTGTTCATGAGGTGGAGAAAGTGACATATAATTTTAACAGATATTTACAGCTGGCGGACCGAAATTATTATACGAGGCTTGGCAGAGTGGAAAAAGTAGTCGGACTTACCATAGAATCTGTGGGACCGGACGCGAAATTAAAGGATTTATGCCGTATCATGATCGACAGGGGAAAAGATGAATATGTTATGGCGGAGGTTGTTGGGTTCCGGGATAAGAGACTGCTTCTGATGCCGTTTGACAGTGTGGAAGGAATCGGTGTTGGATGTATCGTAGAGAATACGGGACATCCATTATCTGTTTTAGTAGGCGATGGTGTTTTGGGGCATACGCTGGACGGAATCGGACGGCCTACGGACATTGACAGCCTTGATTTGCAGGAGGAATATCCGGTAGAGGCAATGCCGCCTGACCCGATGGCCAGAGAAATTATCAGTGAGGTGCTGCCGCTTGGCGTAAAAGCGGTGGACGGCTTGATTACAGTAGGGAAGGGGCAGCGTATCGGGATTTTTGCAGGTTCCGGTGTGGGTAAGAGTACGCTGCTTGGGATGTTTGCGCGAAACACGAAGGCCGATATCAATGTGATTGCGTTGATCGGAGAGCGAGGCAGGGAAGTACGTGAATTTATCGAGCGTGATATGGGAGAAGAAGGAATGAAACGTTCGGTAGTGATTGTGGCCACCTCGGATAAACCGGCGTTGATCCGCAACAAGGCGGCCAAGACGGCTACCGCGATAGCGGAGTATTTCAGAGATCAGGGGAAGGACGTGCTTCTTATGATGGATTCCTTGACGCGTTTTTCTATGGCGCAGAGAGAAATCGGTCTTGCATCAGGGGAGCCTCCGGTGACGAGAGGGTATCCGCCAAGCGTGTATTCGGAGATGCCGAAGATATTAGAGCGTGCGGGAACCTCGGATAAAGGCTCTATTACAGGGTTGTATACCGTGCTCGTCGACGGTGATGATTTTAATGAACCGATTACCGATACGGCGCGAAGTATTTTGGACGGTCATATCATGCTTTCAAGGAAACTGGGACATAAGAATCATTATCCGGCGATTGATGTGCTGCAGAGTATTTCCCGTGTTATGAGTTCGATTGCATCCGATGAACATAAAAAAGCGTCGGGCCGGCTTAAAAATGTGCTTGCTACATATCAGGAGGCGGAGGATTTGATTAATATCGGTGCGTATAAAAGAGGCTCCAACAGGGAGATTGACTACGCGATCGAAAAAATAGATGCCGTAAATGAATTTTTGTGTCAGGGAGTTTACGAGAAGTTTGATTTTGAAGATATAAGGCAGCAATTATATGCGTTGTTTGCAGAGTAAGGGGATAGGATATGGCAAAGTTTGTCTATAAAATGCAAAATATTCTCAATATCAAAATGAAGCTGGAGAATCAGGCAAAAATCGCATACGGACAGGCAAATGCAAAGCTTTTGGAGGAGCAGGGAAAGCTTCAAAAAATATTAGTCCGCAAAGCAGGATATGAGAAGCAGGCGAAAAAGCTTGTCAGCGGGACAATCTGTGTTGCGGATATCAAAGAGAATAAGCGTGCAATTGATACCATGAAAAGCATTATGCGTCAGCAGATGTTAGAGGTACAGCTTGCGGAGCGGAACTTAGAGGCAGCCAGGGCGAGGCTGAATGAGGTGATGACTGAGCGCAAGACCCATGAGAAGTTAAAGGAGCACGCCTTTGATGAATTTAAACAGGAGCTGGAGTACGAAGAGAGCAAGGTAGTGGATGAACTGGTAAGCTACACATATCATACCAGAGAGGATAATTGACAGGTGGTTGTTTATGGCAGATAATGAGCAGAAGAAAATAGACAAAAAGGCAGAGAAGGCGAGACGCCGCGAGGCCAAAAAATTAAAAAAGCAGGGAAAGGCTGACAAGGATCTTCTTGAAGGAGAAGAGGAGGAAGGCGGCAAATTTGCAGTCTTTTTTGTGACATTCGTAATTGTAGTGATCTGGCTTGCGATTCTGGTGCTTTTGGTGAAGTGGGATGTGGGGGGCTTTGGTTCTACCGTAATGACACCATTATTGAAAAATGTGCCGTATGTGAATCGGATTTTGCCTGATACAGGGGAAGATGAGCTGGAAACCGAGACGGAATATTCGTATCAGACGATTGCGGAGGCCGTTGCTTACATAAAGGAACTGGAGCTGGAGCTTTTGGAGGCGCAGAAGGGCAATTCCGACAGCAGTGCATATGTGACGCAGCTGGAGGAAGAAATTCGAAAGCTGAGAGAATATGAGGCGAATGAAGCGGCTTTTGAAGCGGAAAAAGAAAAGTTCTATAATGAGGTTGTGTTTGCGGATGAAGCACCCGATATAGATGAATATAGACAGTATTATGAAAGTATAGACCCTGCCAATGCGGAACGCCTTTACAAGCAGGTTGTGGAGCAGCAGCAGGCAGATTCCGAAATTGAAGATTACGTCAGCAGCTATTCTAATATGAAGCCTAAGGAGGCGGCTGCAATTTTTGATACTATGACGGATAACCTGAACCTTGTGGCAAAAATATTGGAGAACATGGGGGCGCAGGCCAGAGCTGATATTCTGGGGAGCATGAATGCGGAGACCGCGGCAAAGGTAACCGAGATCATGAACCCTTTGAATAAATAAAACATATATAGGAAAGGAGGGGCAAAAGTGACGAGTTCGAATATTTCCAAACTGAAGGCCGGATATCAGGTCAATGGAGCGACGGTTGTGAATGCAAAAGAAGAGCAGCAGGAGGCGCAGGAAGTTTTTGCGGCTATGATATCACAGGTCGGAGCCGCCCTGAATAAGAAGCCGGATGGGGCAGACACAAAATTGTCCGTTTCGTTTTCAAAACAGGGTGACTGTGAGTTGATCGGCGTGAAAGGCGCAGTATCGGAGGACAGACAAAACTACACAGGCAGTGCGGGCACTGACAGAATCAAAAAAGCCGACAATCCGGAAAAGGTTATAAAGGAAAAAGCGGCTGACGGTGCAAAGGAAGTTGGCGAAGAGGTAAAGAATATCATAAAAGAAGAGCTTTCCGTAACCGAAGAAGAGTTAGAAGAAGCAATGGAAAAGCTGGGAGTTTCCGTGATGGATCTTTTGAATCCGGCAAATCTGGCACAAGTTGTGGCGGAGCTGACAGGAACGGAGGATATGAGCAGTTTGCTGACGAGCGGAGCGTTTTTGAATGTTATGCAGCAGTGCGGTGAAGTGACGGCAGAGCTTGCAGCGGAGCTTGGCGTATCGTTGGAGGATCTTCAGCAGATGATATCGGAGCTTGCCGAAGGTAAGGATGCGACGGTTCCTGTGGCGGATGAGAATTTTGGCGCCATTATGCAGGAAGAGTTGGCTGATCAGAGGCCAAAGTCTGCAGAGATGACTGACGGGGATATGAGAGCGCAGAGCGCGAATGTGACAGGTGAGGAAGAGCCTGTAATCACAGAAGAACCGGATGTACAAAGAGAGGAAGAGATGCAGCAGGGAACGTCAGACGGGGAGCAGAAAGATGCGCAGGAGGATATTTTTGCCGGGACGAAGCAGGAACACCCGCAGGTAAAAACGGAGATTCATACTACGGAACACGCAGAATTTGGTCAGACTGCGATTCATCCGCAGATGCAGGGTGAGGTGGCGGAAATTAGTCCGCAGGTGCAGACCGGTTCTTATACACAGCCGATAAATGTCAGTGAAATTATTAATCAGATTGCAGAGTTTGCGCGTGTGTCTGTGACGAGTGAAGCGTCCAGTCTTGAAATGCAGCTGAACCCGGAAAATTTGGGCAAATTATATCTGCATATTTCTGCGACAAAAGAAGGAAATGTAACGGCGCAGTTTGCTGCACAGAGTGAGGCGGTAAAGGAAGCGCTTGAGACGCAGCTGGTGGAGCTTCGTCAGACCTTGAACCAACAGGGCGTCAAGGTAGATGCGATTGAAGTGACAGTGGCGACGCATGAGTTTGAGCGAAACTTGGAGCAGAATGCTCAGAAGGAGAAGCAGCAGGGTGAACAGCAGGAAAAACAGCAGGGAAGAAGAAGCCTGAATTTAAACAGCTTGGATGAGCTGTCAGGGCTTATGACAGAGGAAGAAATGCTGGCGGCAAAAATCATGCAGGAAAACGGAAACAGCATGGATGTTATTGCATAGTGGAAAGGAGAAATTATGGCATTAGTATTACCGATAAAAGATGGCAAAATTGTCGACACCAGTGCGAGTGCAACCACGGAATCGACGGTGAAGACAAAAAGAGAGGCCAATAATGGATTGGATAAGGATGCCTTTTTGCAGCTGTTGGTTGCGCAGATGAAATATCAGGATCCGTTACAGCCGACAGATAATACGGAGTATATTTCGCAGCTTGCGACATTCTCACAGTTGGAGGCGACACAGAATCTGGAAGAAAGCCTTGTACATATGCAGGCGGGAACGCTTGTGGGCAAGCAGGTGGTGTTATCAGTTACCTCCTCGGCAACGGGAATGACAAACACAGTGAGCGGTACGGTGGATTATGTGCGTTATGAGAATGGTAAGACATATCTCTCCGTGAATGATAAGCTGTATTCGATTGATGATTTGCAGATGGTGGCTGACCAGGATTATATAGATGCGATTACAATTGCGCAGGCTTTCCATAATACGGTGGCGGCATTGCCTTCGTTAAGAATGCTGACCATTAAGGATGCTGACAAAATCAAAGATATCCGCGATGTATTGGATTCTCTGACGAGCTATCAGGTACAGTTTTTGGATGAGGAAGATCTGAAGAAGTTCCTGGCATTAGAGACGCAAATGAATATATTGACGGGAAATACAAGTTCAGGAAACGATTCGGCTTCCGGAGATGATGCTGAGGGGGATAAGGAATCAACAGATAATTCCACGGACAAGGATAGTTAATGGAGATGATTGTATGAATAAGATCACGAACCAGTTTTCCTCGATTGAACAGATTACAGACAGATATCTGCCAAAGCAGGGAAATATTTCGGGGGATATATCGGACGGGGTGTCTTTTGAGGAGATCTTAAGGCAGAAGGCAAAACCGGAATTGAAATTTTCCAAGCATGCCACAATGCGTCTTATGGACCGGAATATTCAGTTGTCTGCGGAACAGAGTGAAAGACTGGAGACAGGAGTAACCAGAGCAAGGGAAAAGGGAATTAACGAATCTCTGGTCATGGTTGATTCGCTGGCATTTATTGTGAATGTGCCAAACAAAATGGTGGTTACAGCGATGGATGGACAGGAATCGGCTAAATATGTATTTACAAATATTGACGGCGCTGTAATTGCATAGCCGGACCTGGATGGAGGCTATATAGTCTTCGAATGACAGAGAAGACAAGGCGCATAATTTAGGAGGTCATTTCATTATGATGAGATCAATGTATTCTGCTGTGTCAGGACTTAAGACACATCAGACAAAGATGGATGTTATTGGTAACAATATTGCCAATGTTAATACGGTTGCGTTTAAATCATCCTCAGTAACTTTTAGTGAGATCATGTATCAGACATTGTCGAATGCATCAGGAGCAAATATTCAGACCGGACGAGGCGGTATCAATGCAAAGCAGATCGGTCTTGGAACATCTATGGCATCGACAACGGTCAGCGTTACTTCTGCGGGCGCGGCTCAGACGACAGGAAATCCGTTTGATATCCGTATTTCGGATGCCGGTTCCAGCAGCAGCTTCTTCGTTGTAAGCAATGGAAGCGAGAACTTATTTACAAGGGCGGGATCCTTTTATATTGACGGTGCAGGGAACCTTTGTATGACGTCTACCGGATATACCGTTATGGGCTGGCAGGTAGATCCTACTACAAATGACATCAAAAAGGATACGGTGTCGGCTTTGCGTATCATGCAGGCGAAGAATTTAACAAGTCCGCCTGAGGCTACTACGCAGGGAATATGTACGGGTATCATTGACGAACATGATACGGATGTCACAAGCGATGCCGGTTATACAATGAATCTGAACTTTTTTGACGCGCTTGGTTACAAGTATACTGCAAAGTTTGCGGTGAAAGCAGTCGATGTAGAAGCCAGAACGTATACGGTAGAGCTGAATTCTATCTATGATGACGAGAACAACAATATCCTTGCCGACTATCTGTCGCAGGGAAATAATCTTTCGATGTTGTTTGGTGATTCCGGTACAAATGTGGCGCAGGATTACGCGACGCTCAGTACGGAGTGGCGTACAGACGGCTTTGACGGAAATTATTATGCATTTACGAACGGAACCGGCACTTACTACATTAATACTGCAAATACGGACGGAAGAGTTTACATAAGAGACAATGAAGGGAATTATGTAGAGACGAGCGATGTGTCTATTTCCGATATTTATACGGGTATGCAGACAGGTGCGCAGATCAACAGCATCACGGCAGGCAATCCTCCTACCATCAATGCGACAGCGGTTAACTATACGCTTCAGTTTGATCAGGCTAAAGGTACTTTTGTATCAATCGGCGGAAACACGAACGGATTTGTTTCTTTGAATATGTCAATATTAGGCGGAAAATTTGAAAATATTAATATTGATTTTTCGCAGGCAATTAACTATGACAACGGCGGAACCTCTACGATTGGTATGGATAAGGGCGCGCAGGACGGCGAGACCGGACTTGGTAAGAAGCTTGGCGTGCTGACGGGGCTTTCCATCGATGCCAACGGAAGAATTTTCGGTTCTTACGACAACGGCAATACGGTATTGCTTGGGCAGATTGCGGTTGCGCAGTTTGCAAATGCCTCCGGACTTGAGAAGGTCGGTGAGAACTGTTATATGACAACTTTAAACTCCGGTGAATTTGACGGAATCGGTACGGAGATACAGGCAGACGGAAGTAAAATGAGTTCCGGAGAGTTGGAAATGTCAAACGTGGATCTTGCTTCCGAGTTTACGGAGATGATTACAACGCAGAGAGGTTTTCAGGCGAACTCAAGAGTTATTACCACGTCAGATTCGCTTTTGGAAGAGCTTATTAACCTGAAGCGTTAATCTTTGGCGTGGAATGGCTGAAGTATAGAAAAATCTATATATTGGGGAACTGTTTTTGCAGTTCCCCATGTATGGTGTTAAGGGAAAAATAGGGAAAATACAAAAATCTTGTAAAAAAAGTAGACAATTTCAGTAAAATTTAGTAAGATTATATAGATGGAGAAGCGTACATAAAAGTGTAAAACAAATGAGTTTGCGTTTTTGAGGCTTTCAGATAATATTTTAGAAAGATGGTAGGTGGAGAATTGTGGATATAGCATCTTTGGCTGGTATATTACTTGGTTTGGCAGCGGTTGTTTTCGGTATCATAAGTAGTGGTGGTGTTTCGGCGCTGACACGTGACTTTGTGGATATACCTTCGGTTATCATTACGCTAGGAGGGTCTATTGCCGGTACATTGGCGTGTCATAAGATACAGGATTTTACCGGTGGTTTTAAGGCAATTACGCTGGCGTTTAAGCAAAAGGACCTGGATCCCGGAGAGGTGATTCATAATATCATTAATCTTTCCAACATAGCAAGGAAAGAAGGGCTTTTGGCGCTGGAGGAAGCCGCGAATGAGATTGAGGATGAATTCCTGAAAAAGGGAGTTATGCTGGTTGTAGACGGTACGGATCCGGAGCTTGTCAGAGGAATTCTTGAGACGGATCTTACCTGTATAGAACAGCGACATAAGAAGACAATCGGATTTTGGGAAAAATGGGGCGAGTTGGCGCCTGCATGGGGAATGATAGGAACATTGATCGGATTGATCAACATGTTGGTAAAACTGAATGATCCATCAGCCATTGGACCGCAGATGGCGGTTGCCCTTGTAACAACATTTTATGGTTCCGTAATTGCCAACTGGATGTGTAATCCGATTGCGTCCAAACTGAGTGTAAACAACGCAAACGAGATTATGATGAAGGAAGTAACGGTAGAGGGGCTTTTGTCTATTCAGGCAGGAGAGAACCCACGTGTTATAGAAGAAAAGCTGAAGTCATTCTTGTCACCGAAGGCTCGTGAGGGTCTCAATGATGACAAAGGCGGGGGTGAAGAATAGTGGCAAGAAAGAAACAGGAAGAGGCGGCACCAAAAGGTTCTCCGGCATGGATGACGACGTTTAGTGATTTGATGAATCTCTTGTTATGTTTTTTCGTGTTATTGTTTTCCATGTCTTCGGTGGATATGGAAAAGTTTCAGATGGTGATCGCATCTTTACAGAGCAGCTTTAGTATTTTGACGGCAGGAGGATCTTCCATAGGAGACGGAACGCTGGTGTCGGCCGGAATTAGTCAGCTGGAGAATTTTGATATTTATTTTCAGGTTTCGGACAGCACACAAAACGGAATTAAAGGCGGCGATGTGGACAGCGAGATAGATAATCCGGAAGAGCAAGGTTCCACAGAGGCGGTAGATGAAAAGACGCAGCAGGATATCGCAGCTGAATATGAACAGCAGGCATTATCCGAATCGGAGAAGATTGCGGAGCAGGTAGAGGAGCAAGTCAGCCAGTTTGGAATACAGGATCAGGTGGAAGTTGATTTTAATGCAGAATATGTTTCTCTGACTTTAAACGGTGCGATTTTGTTTGACTCAGGGCAGTGCGAGATTCGTGCGGATGCTGTACCGCTGGTAGATAAGATCGGAAAGATCTTGGAGCTCTATGAACATAATATTATTGAGGTGGAGGGGCATACGGATAATGTCCCGATTCATACGGCGAAGTATCCGGATAACAATGTTTTATCCATGTACAGGGCGTTGACGGTGGCGGATTATATCAGAAGCATAACAAGTTTGAATCCGGCATATATTAAATCTTCCGGCAGGGGTGATTATGTACCGGTGGCGGATAACACGACGGAAGAAGGGCGAGCAAGAAATCGAAGAGTAGAGATAAAGATCTACAATTCATATAATTCCGCAGAGGCGGCGGAGTAGGAGGAAATACAACATGAAAAAAAATTTGATGTCGGTGTTGATACTGGCGCTGGTGGTTGTGAATTTGGTGCTGACGGCAATATTAACGATTACGGTTTTGCCGCAGGCGAAGAAGTCGAATGAGCTGATTGACAAGGTGTGTTCTGCGATCAATCTGGAGCTTCAGAGCGGAGAGCTTAAGGATAAGTCCAGCGTGCCGGTAGAACAGCTTGAAATGTTTGATTTGCCGGAAAGCCTTACTATTAATTTGAAGAACAGTGAAGACGGTTCCGCACATTACGCGATTGTCAATGTTTCGGTCTATATGGATAAAGAAAATGACGGATATAAGACTTATGGCGAACAGATGGAGGAGAGACAGACTCTAATAGAAAATGAGATTAATAATACGATTAATCAGTACACGATGGAGGAAGTCAACAGCGATCCGGAGGCAGTAAAAGACGAGATTACGAGAAGACTGCAGAATCTGTTTGATTCCGATTTTATTGTAGGCGTTGGTTTCTCGAAAATTACTTGTCAGTAGAGAATGATGGAGAAGAATATAGATTTAGGTGGTGAGAGTTCATGAGTGAGGTGTTGTCTCAGAGCGAGATAGATAGTCTGCTTCAGGCGCTGAACAGCGGTGAGCTGGATGTAGAGGATATGAAGGACAGCGGTGAGAAGCAGGTCAGAGAGTATGATTTCTCCAGACCTTCCAAATTTTCAAAAGAACATTTGAGAACGCTTGAGATTATATTTGAGCATTATGGAAGGTTGCTGTCTACCAATTTACCGGTGTATTTGAGAAAAAATATACAAGTAGAGGTGATGAACTCTGAGGCGGTTACATACTCGGAGTTTACCAATGCACTGTCGAATCCGGTTTTGCTTGGGATTGTAAATTTATCTCCGTTAAGCGGAAATATTATTTTGGAGGTGGCATCGAATCTCGGATATGCTATGGTGGACAGGATGCTTGGCGGAAGTGGGCTGCCGCTCGACAAGGCAAGAGATTTTTCGGAAATTGAGCTTTTGATTATTGAGAGGCTGATGAATGTCTGTGTAGAGCTTTTACGTGAGCCGTGGCTGAATGTAATTGAGCTTAGTCCGAGACTGGAAAGGATTGAGACGAACTCTCAGTTTGCACAGATTATTTCTCCGAGTGAAATGATTGCAATTGTCACGATTAATGTTAAAATAGGAGATGTGGAGGGAATGATGAATGTCTGTCTTCCGTATCTTACTTTGGAAGACGTAATGGATAAGCTGAATACGAAGTATTGGTTTTCTACCATGCAGTTACATGACGAAGAACAGTACATGGAGGCGATTGAGACGCTGATATCCAAAGCGCCGATTCCTATTAAAGCAGTTTTGGGTAACAGTACGATATCCGTGAACGATTTTGTGAATTTGCAGGCGGGTGATATTATAAGATTGGATTCAAAAGTAGATCAGGAGCTTCCGGTATATGTGGGGAATATTGAAAAGTTTGCTGCGCTGCCCGGGGCTTCAGGAGATTATTATGCAGTTAGGGTTACGTCAGTAATTAGAGAGGAGCAGTAAGCAATGGACGGAGTTTTATCGCAGGAAGAAATAGAAGCATTATTGAATAGTACGGAATCTGCGGATGATGATGACGGTGAAGAATTGTTGACAACTTCCGAGAAAGATGCCATTGGTGAAATTGGAAATATCAGTATGGGGACGGCGGCAACCACATTGTTTTCGTTGGTGAATCGTAAGGTTGATATATCAACGCCGGTCGTACACATCGCTGCATGGGATGATTTGATAGCGGAATATGAGCGTCCTTGCGTTTTTATCCGCATTGCCTATACCGTTGGCCTTGACGGCTCGAATTTGTTGGTCTTAAAAGAAAACGATGTAAAAATTATTACGGATCTTATGATGGGCGGAGACGGAACGAATACCGACGGTGAACTGGGCGAGCTTCATCTGAGCGCAATTAGCGAGGCTATGAATCAGATGATGGGCTCTTCGGCAACGTCATTATCGTCTATGTTGAATAAGAAGATTGATATCAGTCCGCCGGAAGCGGATCTTGTGGATTTGAAAGAGACAGTAGATGAAGGGCAAATTGCGGATTTCCTTACCGAAAAATTTGTAAAGATTTCATTTAAGATGGAGATCGGTGATCTGATTAACAGCGAAATTATGCAGTTGTATCCGGTTTCCTTTGCAAAAGAGATGTGTCAAAGTGTTGCGCATGGTATTGAAGTGGGGAATACTGTGGCGGAAGAGCCGAAGGCAGAGGCGCCGCAACCGGCTCCGGCACCTGCTGCGCAGCCGCAACCACAGCCACAGCCGATGAGTCAGCCGGTAAATCAACCGATGATGGGTCAGCCAATGATGGGACAGCCGATGATGGGCCAACCAATGATGGGACAGCCGATGATGGATATGTCACAGATGTACGGGGCGCAGCCGGTGAATGTTCAGCCTGCACAATTTTCTTCATTTGTCGGAAATATGGGGCAGGTTTTCCCGAAAGAGAACATAGATTTAATTATGGATGTTCCGTTGGAGGTTACGGTTGAGCTTGGCAGAACAAGTAAGTCCATTCAGGATATATTAGAGTTTGCTCCGGGTACGATAATTGAACTCAATAAGATAGCGGGTGAACCGATTGATGTTCTGGTAAATGGAAAATATGTTGCCAAAGGTGAAGTAGTTGTAATTGAGGAAAGTTTTGGTGTGAGAATCACCGAGATAATAAAATAAAACCTAAAATATTTTGAATAGGAGAAACGATATGGCTAAGAATATTTTGATTTGTGACGATGCAGCGTTTATGAGGATGATGATCAAGGACATTTTAACAAAGAACGGTTATAATGTCGCGGGGGAGGCTGAAAACGGTCAGAAGGCAATTGAAAAATACAACGAGTTAAAGCCGGATCTTGTGCTGATGGATATCACCATGCCGGAGTTAGACGGGATTCAGGCATTGAAAAAAATTAAGGAGCAGGATGCTTCCGCATGTGTCATTATGTGTTCGGCAATGGGACAGCAGGCGATGGTTATTGAGGCGATCCAGTCGGGTGCGAAAGATTTCATCGTAAAGCCGTTTCAGGCGGAACGTGTTTTGGAAGCAGTGAAAAAAGTAGTGGGTTAAGATGATATTGTTGAATGCAGGAACATCCGGCCTTGGCAGTTTTATGCAATTGATAGGTGTTTTGCTTATATTTGTTTTTGTTCTTGTGATTACGTATTTTACTACAAAGTGGATTGCGAATTACCAGAAGGTGCAGAGCGGACACAAGAATTTGAGACTGTTAGAAACAATCCGTATTGCAAATAATAAATATGTGCAGCTTATTGAGGCGGGAGAAGAGTATCTTGTAATTGCAGTTGGGAAAGAGGAGGCTCATCTTTTGGCAAGATTGACAAGGGAACAGCTGAGGGTTGGGCCGGAGGAAGATAGCGATTTTTCCGGTAAAAATGCAGGAGAGACTTTTCAGGATGTTTTGGAGAGGCTGAAGGAACATTTACCGAAAAGCAAACAGAAAAATGACTAAATTAAAAAAAGGATATTGTGCAGCATCATTTATTTTTGCTGCGTTTGTAATTGTATTTACTTTATTGCTATCTATGCCGAAAACAGTAAACGCTACCGCGGTAACACCAAATCAGAATAATACGGGGACGACGGGCGGCAGCGCCGCACAGCGGGGAGATGCAACGTCGGATATAAATAACGGGTTTTCCATATCTTATAACAATGAAGACGGAACATTATCCGGTCCACTTAAGGTTTTGCTGGTGCTTACGGTGATTTCACTTGCACCGTCGATCCTGATTATGCTTACATCATTTACACGTATTGTCATAGTACTGCATTTTGTGCGAACGGCGGTCGGAACACAGACTGTGCCGCCGAATCAGGTGATGGTTGGGCTTGCATTGTTTCTGACATTCTTTATTATGGCTCCGGTGTTTTCGGAGATCAATGAGAATGCGATTAAGCCGCTTGATGCAGGTGAGATTACGCAGGAGCAGGCTTTGGAGATCGGGATGGAGCCTTTGCGCGAGTTTATGTTTTCGCAGACACAGACAAAGGATCTTGATATGTTCTGTGACATTCAGGGAGTTACCTATGAGACACAGGATGATATTACAAATGGAATTTTAATTCCAAGCTTTATTTTAAGTGAGCTTAGGACTGCTTTTATTATTGGCTTTCTGATTTATATACCGTTTATTGTGATTGACATGGTGGTTTCATCAGTTTTGATGTCTATGGGTATGATGATGCTGCCGCCGACAACAATTTCATTGCCGTTTAAGATTTTGTTATTTATATTGGCAGACGGCTGGGAGTTGATTATAGGCAATCTTGTTAAAACATTTTACTGATAGGGGTGTAGGCTTTGATAACACAGGAACAGGTTTTAGACATTGCGAAGGATGCAATATACAATATTATTATTACTGCGGCACCGCTTTTGCTTATTTCCCTGATTGTGGGACTGATTGTAAGTATTTTTCAGACGGTTACGTCTATACAGGAGCAGACGCTGACCTTTGTACCTAAGATTCTCGCCGTATTCACCGGTTTGATGCTGATAGGTTCATGGATGATGAGTAATATAACTGATTTTATGACGCGCTTATGGTCTTCCTTCAGCTTTTATTTAGGATAGTGTGACAATTTATGGTGAATGTTGCTTTTTCGTTGGAGACGATTGAAAATTATCTGTTGATTTTGGTGAGAATATCCAGTTTTGTGTCTGCCGCTCCTTTTTTTGGAATGACGAACACGCCGGCGAGAATGAAGATAGGATTTTCAGTGGCTGTGGCATTTCTTTTGTATGGAATTCTGCCACAGGGGACAGTAGAATATATTGATGTGATTGGATATGCCGTAGTCGTATTAAGGGAAGGAATTACAGGGTTGCTTATCGGGTTTGCTGCAAGCATATGTAATTCCATTGTTTTATTATCAGGAAATATTATTGATATGAATATGGGACTTTCCATGGCGATGGAGTATGACCCGATTACGCGAAGCCAGATGCCGGTTACCGGTAATTTTTATAATTATTTGCTGCTGTTGATTATGATGGCAACCAATATGACGCACTATCTTTTGCGGGCAGTTGTGGATTCTTTTACGCTTGTTCCGATTGGCAGTCAGGTATTTGATTGGGATCATTTGTTACAGTCGATGGTCACATATATGGGTGACATGATGGTGATTGGATTTCGGATCGCATTGCCTGTCTTCGTATGTATTATGATATTAAATTGTATCTTGGGGATTATGGCGAAGGTTGCTCCGCAGATGAATATGTTTGCGGTGGGTATTCAGCTAAAGATATTGGTGGGAATGGCCGTATTGTTTTTTACGATACAGCTGTTGCCGGCAGTTGCAGATTTTATTTTTGGAGAGATGAAGCGTATGATTGTGGCCATGATAGAAGGCATGTATTGAAACAGAGAGCATGTATGGAATACAGAAGGTTTGTATGGACTTGGAAGAGAGAAGGAGTCGGGCGCTGGTCTATAATTTGCAGCGATTTGCGAAAGACGGGCCGGGCGGAGAAAAAACAGAGCCTGCAACTGCCAAAAAGCTGCGGGATGCCAGAAATGAAGGAAAGGTTGTAAAGAGCAAAGATTTGACAGCTGCGGTAGACTTGATTGCGCTGTTTCTCATATTGAGAATTTTTGTTTCCTATGTGGCAGAGGGTTTGGTGGAAAATTTTTCTGCTATCTATAATAAGATTCCTGATGTAATATTTAACAATGGGAGCGGTGTGACCCTTAGGGCTATGGATGTAATCTTAAGGACTGCAATCGTAAGCTGTATTAAGATTATCATTCCGTTTCTTTTGATTGGTTTTATTATAGCCTTGCTTATAAATATTGTGCAGGTTGGCTGGAAGGTTACAACAAAGCCGATGAAGCCTAATTTTGGCAAATTTAATCCGATTAACGGTTTTAAGAGAATTTTTTCTAAAGATTCTTTGTTTGAACTGCTTAAGTCAATCCTGAAGGTTGGGCTTATTATGTATATTGCGTATACTTCCGTCAGGGATCATGCGGATGAGGTTTTTCTGCTCTATGATATTGAGCTTTTTAGGGCAGTGATGCTTATGGGGGATCTGATTATCAGCACAGGACTGAAAATTTCATTAATTTATCTGTTGGTCGGTGTTGCTGATTGGTTTTATCAGAAGCATAAGTTTAACGAAGATATGAAGATGACCAAGCAGGAAGTAAAAGATGAGTTTAAGAATACAGAGGGAAGTCCGGAGATCAAAGGACGGCAGAGACAGAAAATGAGAGAGGTGTCTCAACGCCGTATGATGCAGGATATTCCGAAAGCGGATGTGGTTATTACCAACCCGACACATCTTGCTATCGCCATTCAATATGATCCGGCGGTTGCAAAGGCTCCGGTGGTTTTGGCAAAAGGGGCGGATTATCTGGCGCGTAAGATTCGTGAAAAAGCGAAAGAGTGCAATATAGAAATTGTTGAAAATAAACCTTTGGCACATTCTCTGTATGGGAGTGTGGATATTGGCGGCGAGATTCCTCCCGAATTATATCATCCGGTGGCGGAAATTCTTGCAATGCTGCAAAAATACAAGGATAAAGTGTGATAATAAATCTAAGGCGGTAATTATACTTGAAAAATATTTTGGTTTGCGATAGAGAAAGGAGGAATTTGGAATGAAAAAAGCGGATTTAGGAGTGGCTTTGTATTTGCTGGCTGCTGTTATCTTTTTCATTGTACCAATTCCTTCCATTTTGTTGGATGTTATGCTTGCTATCAATATTTCGATAGCAATGATTGTTTTGTTTAACGCATTGTTTGTACAGGAAGTGTTGGATATGTCGTTCTTTCCGACATTGCTGCTGTTTACAACAATTTTTCGAATTTCATTGAACGTATCCTCAACACGTCTGATCCTGACAACAGGTGAGCCGGGTGCCGTTGTCGAGACATTCGGCGGCTTCGTAGGCGGCGGGGATCTGGTTATCGGAGCGATTGTATTTATTGTTTTGATTTTAATTCAGTTTATCGTAATCAATAAAGGTTCCGAACGTGTATCGGAGGTAACGGCACGATTTACATTGGACGCAATGCCTGGTAAACAGATGGCCATAGACGCCGATTTAAATACAGGTGCGATTACCGAGAAGGAAGCGAGACAGCGTCGTGAAAAGATCCAGCAGGAGTCTAGCTTCTTCGGTTCTATGGATGGTGCGACAAAGTATGTAAAAGGAGATGCGACGGCAGGTCTGATTATTACGCTTATCAATGTGATCGGCGGTACGATTACAGGTTATATGAATCAGGGACTGGAGATTGGAGAGGCGCTTGCGCGTTACGGTGTTTTGACAATCGGTGATGGTCTGGTAAGCCAGATCCCTTCTCTTTTGATATCGCTTGCAACAGGTATTCTTGTGACAAAGGCTTCCAAGGAGGCCGATTTTGGTACAGTACTTGTCAGTCAGCTTTTTGGAATCCCGAAGGTGCTCTATATTGTCGGAGCAACCGTATCGTTTTTGGGGATTGTGACACCGCTGCCATGGTATATTTTTCTTACCCTTGGAGCTATCTTTCTTGTGACCGGACGTATGATTGCAAATAACGCGGGTATTGCAGCGATAGAGGAAGAGGCTACTGAGGAGGAGACTGCGGCGGAGGAGATCCGAAGACCGGAGAATGTAACTTCGCTGCTTCAGGTGGATCCGATTGAGCTGGAGTTTGGATATGGAATTATTCCCCTTGCCGATGTCAATCAGGGAGGGGATTTGCTTGACCGTGTTGTTATGATTCGGCGGCAGGTGGCGCTTGAGCTTGGTACGGTAGTTCCGATTATCCGTTTGAGGGATAATATTCAGCTGAATCCCAATCAGTATATTATTAAGATAAAAGGCGTGAAGGAAGCGGAGGGAGAAATATTATTTGATCATTACATGGCGATGAACCCAGGCTATGTAGAGGAGGAGATAACCGGAATTCCTACGTTTGAGCCGTCGTTCCACCTGCCTGCAATCTGGATCACAGAAGGCCAGAGAGAGCGGGCGGAGAGTCTTGGCTATACGGTTGTAGACCCGCCGTCCATTATTGCGACGCATTTGACAGAGGTGATTCGCCAGAATCTTGCAGAGCTTCTGACAAGACAGGACGTGTCAAATCTTATTGGCAATATGAAAGAAAACAATTCTGCATTGATTGAGGAATTGACGCCGAAGCTTCTCGGAATCGGCGAGATACAAAAGGTACTTCAGAATCTTTTGGGAGAGGGGATTTCTATTCGCGATCTTCTTACAATATTTGAGACTCTGGCCGATCATGCATCTACGACAAGAGATACAGATGTGTTGACAGAATATGTAAGGCAAAGTTTGAAACGTGCAATTTCAAGCAAGTATTTTCCGGCAAACGAGACGACCAGTGTGGTTACGCTTGACCCGAAGGTGGAACAGGAGATTATGGGTTCCGTAAAGCAGACAGAGCAGGGCGCTTACCTGACTTTGGATCCGGATAAGACAAAGGCTATCATGGCATCTGTGGAGACAGAGGTAGCAAAGCTTGAGAATATCGGCAAGAGTCCGATAATTATTACTTCTCCAATTGTGAGGATGTACTTTAAGAAATTGACAGAAGATTATTTTAAAGATTTGATTGTGGTTTCCTATAATGAAGTAGAGTCAAATGTGGAACTGCAGTCTGTTGGGATGGTGACAGAGTAAATGATAATTAATAAATTTCAGGGAAAAACGGAAGAAGAGGCAGTGGAAAAAGCCAAAAAAGAAATGGGAATGAATGTGGTAATCATGAATGTGAAGGAAATTAAACCCAAAGGGCTTTTTCGCGCATTGAAGGGGACTACATTTGAGGTGACAGCCGCGATGGAGGAGCGTGAACAGGCGCTTAACCCGGCATCCGCATTAAATACGCCTTTGAAGATGCATGAAAATATCAATTATGCGGCGGATGAGAGAATCAGTATTCCTATTCAAACAGAGAAGAAAGAAGATGCCATGTTGGATAAGGGGCCTTTAAAGGAGATGTTAGAGGCCGAGACAGAAAAAAAGGAAGTTATGCAAAAGGAGAAGGTTTTGGAGGAGAAGCTTGAGAGCCTTCAGAGTATTTTGGAGAAGAGCCTTTCCGGCGAAGCAAAGCAGGAGCCTATGAAGTCTGCATTTGGCATAGCGGAGACACAGTCGGAGCAGTCGGACGGCTTTAAATGTATGAAGATGGTTTATGAGGTCCTGCTTGAGAACGAGGTGAGCGAGAAATACGTGAACCAGATTATGGATGATGTGGAAAAAGTTGTGCGCAGCGGAACCAGCATGGATTTGTTTTTATCTAATGTATATCAGAAGATGATCTTAAAATTCGGTCAGCCGAAGGCAATTGAGCTGACACAGGGTCAGCCGAAGGTGGTGTTTTTCATTGGGCCGACCGGTGTTGGAAAGACCACAACGATTGCCAAGATTGCATCAAAATATAAAGTGGATCTGGGAAAAAAGGTTGCATTTTTGACTGCTGATACATATCGTATTGCGGCAGCGGAACAGCTTCGCACTTATGCAAATATTTTAGATATGCCGCTTACGATTATTTATTCGGCAGATGAGATGAATACGGCAATTGAGAGGGTAGACGATTATGAATTGATTCTTGTGGATACCGCTGGGTTTTCACATAAGAATGAAGTTCAGCGCGAGGATATAAAACATCTGATTGCAAGTGTGGATGAAAAGTATGAGAAGGATGTTTATCTTGTCATCAGTGCAACGACCAAGTACAAGGATCTTCTTGAAATGGTAGATGTCTATCATGATATTGCAGATTATAAGATTATTTTTACAAAATTAGATGAAACCTCCACCTACGGGAATATATTAAATATTCGTATGTATTCGGGAGCGGAGCTTTCCTATATCACAAATGGACAGAACGTACCGGATGATATAGAGGTATTTGACACACAAAAGATTGTGAAACAGTTGTTGGGGGGCAGGTAATAGATGGATCAGGCAGAACGGCTGCGAAATGTAATCAAAGTAAAAAATCAAAAAAAAGCTCCCTGTGCAAGAGTGATTACGATTACCAGCGGGAAGGGTGGTGTCGGTAAATCCAGCGTTGCAGTAAATATTGCCGTGCAGTTGAGAAAGCTGGGGAAGCGTGTGATTATTTTTGACGCTGATCTTGGGCTTGCAAATGTGGAGGTTATGTTCGGGGCGATACCGAAATACAATTTAAGTGATCTGATTTACCGAGGAAAAAATATAGAAGAAATTATTACGCCAGGTCCTATGGATATCGGGTTGATATCGGGAGGGTCTGGTATTATGGGAATGAATAATCTTTCGAAAGACCAGCTTATGTACCTTGTACACAGCTTATCGGAGTTGGATAAGCTTACGGATATCATATTGATTGATACCGGAGCGGGGATTGCGGATAATGTTTTGGAATTTGTAATAGCCAGTCCGGAGGTGCTTTTGGTATCTACACCGGAGCCCAGTTCACTTACGGACGCATATTCTTTGTTGAAAGCTTTGCATCGGAATCCGAATTTTCTGCACAATGTTACGAGGGTGAATGTGATTGCTAACAGGGTGACATCTACTGAGGACGGTCAGGCAGTATTTGATAAGCTTAGTACGGTGGTATCCCAGTTTTTACAGGGGGAAATCAGTTATCTTGGGATGATACCGCAGGATGCGTTGTTAGAGCGTGCCGTCAGGCAGCAGCGGGCGGTTTCTATGAGTATGCCAACGGCAAAATCGGCGAGGGCGTTTGCTGTATTGACAGCAAATTTGTTGAATAATGAGCACGAACCGTATGTAATGCCGAAAGGAATCGGTCAATTGCTGGCAAATTTGATTAAGAAATAGCAGGTGGTGGATATGATATCAAATATTGTAGATATCGGAGCGAAAGTAGATATCAGAATCGTGAGTCAGATAGAACGTTCGCTGCAGATGGAGGATGATATTAATTTCTATAAGAGTCAGGTTTATGATATCCTTGAGAATGAAGAGCTGGAGCTTTTGATGCCGACAGAGGGAGGAAAGCTTCAGTTGTTGTCACTGGGACTTCGTTATGAATTTGTCTTTTATACAAAAATTGGGTTGTATAAAGCAGTTGGTCATATAAAAGAGAGATATAAAACAGATAATCGTTATATGATCAGGGTTGAACTCAATACACCACTGAGTAAATTTCAACGGCGTCAGTTTTTTCGCTTGAAGTGTATTATTGACATGAAATATTTTCTTATTTCGAAAGAACAGGCAGAGACGAAAGTGGCAGAGGACATTATAGAAGAGCTGCGTGGCGGGGATTTCTATGAGAAGCAAAAAACGGCGCGTATTGTGGATATCAGCGGCGGCGGCGTTCGTTTTGTTTCCGACGAAAAGAACCAGGATGACAGCTATGTACTTATGACGGTCTTACTGTTTACGGAGGAAGGTGATAAACAGTATATGATTGTCGGTCATATTATCGACTGTGAACGTATAGAAAATGCTGCAATGAAATTTGTAAATCGTGTGGAGTTTCTGTTGAGAGATTCTAAAATGCAGGAAGAAATTATAAAATATATTTTTGCAGAGGAGCGAAGAGCCAGAAAAAATGATAAGGGATGACAAAATGAAGAAAAAGATTCTTGTTGTTGATGATTCTGCACTCATGAGAAGGGTTATCTGTGATATAATCAATTCAGACGATATATTTCAAGCAACAGATGTCTGTAGGGACGGACTTGAAGCGTACGACAGATTAAAGACAACGAAGTATGACGCGGTTCTTCTGGATGTCAATATGCCGAGAATGGATGGTTTGCAGCTGCTGGAAAAGCTTCAGCAGGAGGGGATTAAGACAAGGGTTATTATGGTCAGTTCCCTGACGGCGAAGGATACGAAGACAACGATGCTCGCGATGGAGCTCGGAGCAGTTGATATTGTAACAAAGCCGGGAAATATCATTGAAGCGAAGGGCGAGGATTTTAGGGAGCGGCTTTTGGGTGTACTTAAGGCGATGACGGCGTATCAGCAGGTTCGACGGGTATCGCCGGTGAGAAGACCGGAGCGGCCGGCGGCTGTTTCCGGTTTTCGGAAAGGTTCGCCATATAAGAAGCTGGTGGCGCTTGCCTGTTCCACCGGAGGACCAAAGGCGCTGCAGAGTGTAATTCCGTTTTTAGAGCAGAGTTTGGACGCGCCGATGGTGTTGGTACAGCATATGCCGGTAGGTTTTACAAAATCAATGGCAGATCGTTTGAATGAGCTGAGCAAGATTCGTGTAAAGGAAGCGGAAGATAATGAGATTTTGCAGAAGGGAACTGTATATGTAGCTCCGGGAGGAAAGCATTTGAAGGTACAAAGAGCCGGAGACGGCCATAAAATCGTGCTTGGCAACGAGCCTGCGGTAGGCGGGCTGAGACCTTGTGCGGATATTATGTATGAGTCTTTGAGGGATTGTTCCTTTGACGAGATTACATGTGTAGTGCTGACCGGTATGGGGGCGGATGGTACGAAGGGAATTCTCTCTCTTAGAAAGAAGGTTCCTGTCTACGTTATCTCACAGGATGCGGCGAGTTGCGTGGTATACGGTATGCCAAAAGCAATTGCAGAGGCAGGCGTCGTGGATCAGGTGGTTCCGTTGGATGCTGTTGCGCAGTCAATTATGAAGAATGTGGGGGTAAGATAAAATGGATGTAAGTCAATATCTTGAAATTTTTATTGATGAAACGGCAGAGCATATCCAAAGCCTGAGTGACAATATTATGGAGTTGGAGAGAGAGCCGGAAAATGAGGATACGATAAACGAGATTTTCCGTGCGGCGCATTCCTTGAAGGGTATGGCGGGAACTATGGGCTTTAAGAGGATGCAGCATTTGACGCATGATATGGAAAATGTATTTCAGGAAGTGAGAAGCGGAAATGTCAAGGTGAGCAGTGAAATGATTGATATTTTGTTTCAATGTCTGGATGCAATAGAAGCGTATTTGGAAGCGGTAAAGACCACTTCGGACGAGGGTACGGAGGATAATGAGGCAATTATAGCAGCGTTGAACCGTTTTCTGGCTGTGGAGGAGAATAAGGAACAGGAAAAGACCGTATCCGCAAAGGAAAGCGTGAAAGCAGGAAAGGAATATGAGAAAAAATACCTTGATATTTCTTTTAGCGAAAACGAGAAGAAGGCTATGCGGGAGGCGGAGGAGGCCGGACAGAATATCTATGGGCTGACGGTTTATGTGCAGAAGGAATGTCTTTTAAAAGCGGCAAGGGCATTTTTAGTATTCAAGGCAGTAGAGGAATTGGGACAGATCCTTGTTTATAGTCCGAGCTCACAGGATATAGAGGATGAGCGGTTTGATCAGGAATTTAGTTTTTTCCTTGCATCGGAGTCGGATTATGAAGCAGTCAGACGTGCGGTCGTTCATGTTTCGGAGATAGAGACGGTAGTTGGCGAGCAGTTAAGATACACTGCAATTGAGGAGCATGTGCGCAAGACAGAGGCTGCGGCGCCGGCAGTGCAGATGGAGGTGTCTGCGGCGTCATCGAAAGCGGAGCCGTCCGCGAAAGAGACAAAGCAGCAGCCGGCAGCGAAGGGAAAGACAACGAATAAGCCGGTGACAAACCGTACGGTACGTGTGGATATTGAGAAATTGGATGCACTTATGAATCAGGTCAGCGAGCTTATTATCGCAAAGAACAGTCTTGTATCCATCAGCGCTGCGGATAACGGAGGCGCGCAGAATCAGACATTCCATGAGCAGATCGAATATCTGGAGCGAATTACAACGAATCTGCATGAGTCGGTTATGAAGGTTCGAATGGTTCCTATTGAGAGTGTTGTAAACAAATTCCCTCGTATGATACGTGATTTGTCCAGAAAGCTGAATAAAAAGATGGAATTGTATATGACAGGTGAGGATACGGAGTTAGACCGTACCGTTGTAGACCAGATCGGGGATCCTTTGCAGCATTTGCTCCGCAATTCGGCGGATCATGGTCTTGAAAATGCACAGTTACGAGCTAAGAGAGGGAAGCCGGAGGTTGGAACCATCCGTTTGAATGCATTTCAGGAGGGCAATAATGTTATTATTGAGGTGAGTGATGACGGTAACGGTATAGACACAGAGAGCGTAAAGGCGAAGGCAATTGACAGAGGGCTTGTATCTCCGGAACAGGCCGAGAAGCTAAGCCAGAAGGAAATTATAGATTTTCTGTTTATGCCAAGTTTTTCCATGGCAAAGAAAATTACGGATGTCTCCGGGCGCGGAGTTGGCCTTGACGTAGTAAAATCCAATATTGAGACATTGGGCGGAGACGTGGAGGTTAAGAGCAGATTAGGAGAGGGAACGACATTTATTGTTCGGCTTCCGCTTACACTTGCGATTATTCAGGCATTGATGGTAGAAATTCGTGACGAGAAATATGCGATTGCACTTGGTTCCATACAAAATATTGAGGACATTCCGGTGAAGGACATTAAATATGTGCAGGCGGAAGAAGTGATTCATCTGCGCGGTATGGTAATCCCTTTGATACGCTTAGACCAGATTTTAGACATTGAGCCGAAGGAGGAGGAGCCGGAAAGTCTCACGGTCGTTATTGTTAAGAAGGGTGACAAGTTTGCGGGACTTGTCGTTGATAATTTGATGGGACAGCAGGAGATTGTTATTAAATCTCTCGGCAAGTATATTAATAACAATAATAAACTGATCAGCGGTGCAACGATTTTGGGCGATGGTGAGGTTGCCTTGATTTTAGATGTCAATACTTTGATGTAGCAGGGGGTGGGCAAATTGGCAGAACAATTAGAAGTAATCAGAAATGAGAGAAAACAATACATAGTCGTTAAAATCGGGAATGAGCAGTATGGCATAGATATCAGTTATGTGGACAATATTGTTCGTATGCAAAAGATAACAAGGGTTCCCAAAGCGCAGTCTTATTTTAAGGGTGTGATCAATCTCCGCGGTGAGGTTGTGCCTGTTATGAGTCTTCGTACCAAGATGGGGTTGGAGGCAGATGTGTTTACCAATGCCAGCAGAATCATTATTTTGAAATTGGAACAGCAGGGTCTGTTTGGCGTAATCGTTGATGAAGTGAAGGAAGTTGTTACCTTGGGCACGGCTGAAATTGAAAAGTCCGGGCAGTCGGTAAAAAGCAGCGGTGAGAGCTTTATCAATGGAATAGGGAAAAATGGCGAAGAATTAATTTCTTTGCTTGATATTAATACTATTATTGATGATAGGGAAAATATATAAGGCTTCGTTTTGAGCTTATATTTATTTAGGAACAGGTCAGGAAAATCAGGGATGGGATAGTGAGACGGGCGTGTCTCACTATATTCCATTTTTCCATATCTTGGATTGAAACGTAAATGCAGGGGGTCAGTATGGCAACATATAGTTTTGATGAAGTAAATGAAATGTATGTCGATATCTTGAGGGAAATTGGTAACATTGGTGCCGGTAATGCAACGACTGCGATTGCAAGCATGCTGCAGTTAAAGATCAATATGAATGTACCAAAGGTTCAGCTTTTGACTTTTCAGGAGCTTGGTTCTGTAGTTTGTGCTGAGGACGAGACAATTGTGGGGATTTACCTTGAGGTTCAGGGAGATATTGACGGAAGTATGATGTTTGTGATGCCGTTAGATTCCGCACACTATCTTGTAAACCGCCTGATGGGAAGGGATACAGAATATAAAGAACCTTTTGATGAGATGGATATGTCGGCATTGAAGGAAATTGGAAATATTATAGCAGGCTCCTATTTGAATGCGCTTTCATCCATGACGCAGCTTACGATCGCGCCGTCAGTGCCTTACACGGCAATTGATATGGCAGCGGCAATTTTGAGTGTTCCGGCAATACAATTTGGGAAGATCGGAGACAATGCATTATTGATTGAGACTGAGTTTGGCGATGATATGATGATAAATGGTTTTTTTATCCTATTGCCTGAATTGGATTCATATGAAAAAATCCTGAGTTCACTTGGAATTTCCATGTAAGGAGTAAGTGTAATGGGAGACGTTATTAAGGTAGGAATGGCGGATTTGAACGTATGTAAATCGCCGAATATAATTACAACATTGGGACTTGGCTCTTGTATCGGAATTGCAGTGTATGATTCCGTGACAAAAATCGGTGGATTGGCACATATTATGCTTCCGGACAGCACTCAGATTCGGAACAATTCGAACAAAGCAAAATTTGCAGATACAGGGATTGAAGAGTTAATAAAACGAGTGACTGCAGCGGGGGCATCGAAAGCGCGTTTAAAAGCAAAAATAGCGGGCGGTGCTAAGATGTTTGAGGTGAACGGACTTTCTGATGTTGGTAATATTGGGGCGCGTAATGCCGAGGCTTCTAAGGCAAAATTAAGGGAATTGGGAATTCCTGTTATTGCTGAGGATACAGGACTGAATTTCGGAAGAACCGTGGAACTTCATTGTGAAACCGGAGAATTTTATATCAAATCAGTGGGTAAACCATTGAAAATAATTTGAGTATAGGGGCATAAGATGAAGACAAAACAGATACCGGCAATCATTATGCTGATTGCTGGTTTTATTACATGTATCGTTGGGATATTTGAGCAGTTTGAAGCGAGAAAATTTTTGGAGATTTTGTTGTTGGCGCTGGTTGTTTTTTATTCTTTGGGCTGTGTTGTAAAGCTGATTCTGGATAAGAATTTTAAGGAAATGGAAGAGTCGGCGGATGACGAACAAGGCGAAGAGGAGAATGAGGAAGAAAAAACAACTGAAGACGAAGATTCTCAAGAGTAGTATGTTTTCTGGTTAATATGGAAGTGATGAACCGGAGAAAAGCAGAAACGGTAATCGAAGTTGGAGGCTTGAATGAACAGAACATACAAGGAAAGACTGTGGGAGGAATATCACAAAAACCCTACACCGCAGGTGAGGGAACAGCTTATTGTAGAGTATGCGCCACTGGTCAAGTTGGTGGCGGGGCGTTTGAGCATGTATCTGGGTTATAATGTGGAATATGAGGATTTGGTCAGTTACGGGATTTTTGGACTGATAGATGCGATTGATAAATTTGATGCTAAAAAAGAGGTAAAGTTTGAAACGTATGCGAGCCTTAGAATCCGTGGAGCCATTTTGGATCAGATTCGGAAAATGGATTGGATTCCAAGAACTGTGCGGCAGAAGCAGAAGAAAATTGATGCGGCAATTAAGAGCATTGAGATGAAAACCGGAAAATCGGCGACAGAGGATGAGATTGCATTGGAGCTGGGAGTTTCCGGTGAAGAATATGCCAGTTGGCAGTCGCAGATGAAGGTGACGAATCTGGTATCGTTGAATGAGTTTGTGGAGCAGGGCAGCGAGCCGATTATGGATGCGACGTCAAACTCGCATTTTGCCCAGCCTGAGGATGTGATTCAGGAGAGCGAGCTGAAGGAGATTTTGACTCAGTCGTTGGAGGTGCTTACGGAGAAGGAGCGGCGTGTGATTGAGCTTTATTACTACGAGGAATTGACGTTAAAAGAGATCAGCCTTATATTGGAAGTGTCTGAGTCCAGAATTTCGCAATTACACACAAAAGCATTGGTTAAAATGAAAAATAAGATGGGAAGCTATATGGGGATATTTACGGATTGACAGGAGAGCGAAATATGGGGCAGACGAACGCTTATTTTCAATTGGATGTACGAAAAAATGGAACCTTTATCAAAATATTTCCGCCGAGAGAGAATGGAGAGATGCTCAAAGCGCGTGAGGTTTCAAGATATCTTGAATGCAGGGGATACAAAGAATTTGATTTAAATGAGCTGAACCGCCGTTTGGTTTTGATGGAGGCATCGGAGCTTCGTGTGGGACAAAGCGATGGAATCGAAATTAATGAAAAAATGGATATTGACGTGTCGGCGGATAAAATGACGGTGACTTGTCGTTTTTATCCGCCAAGTGCGGGTGGTCATAAAATGGACGCGCAGGAGATTGTAAAAGATCTTCAGTTTGCGGGTGTGCGCGTGGGGATTGTAAAAGAAGAAATTGTCCGTTTTATAAAAAATAGGTTATATTGTACGAATTATATCATGGCAAAAGGAAAAATGCCGGTTCAGGGAAAAGACGCAAGCATTGCATATTTTTTTAATACGGATGTGACGTTAAAACCAAAGAGGAATGAAGACGGTACAGTGGACTACCATGAGTTGGGAAATATCAGCCATGTACAGGCAGGAGAGCTTTTGGCGCGCTTGACAAAGGAGGATCCCGGGAAGCCGGGGGCGGATGTTTACGGTCAGGAGGTAAAGCCGCATACCGTGAAGTCTATGAAGCTTTTGTATGCAAATAATATCACCTTATCCGAGGATGGAACGGAGCTTTATTCAGATGTAACGGGTCATGCAAGCCTCGTAAACGGAAAGGTTTTTGTTTCCAATATATACGAAGTTCCGGCAGATGTGGACAATTCGGTTGGAAATATCAGTTATGATGGCAATGTTCATATTAAGGGAAACGTAAAGGGCGGTTTTCTCGTTTATGCCAAGGGTGACATTATAGTTGACGGGGTCGTGGAGGATGCGACTCTGCGTGCCGGAGGACAGATTATTGTCAAGCGCGGCATACATGGTATGTCGAAGGGATCGTTGACCGCGTATGGCAATATTGTCTGTAAATTTATTGAGAATGCAACGGTTGAGTCCGGAGGATATATAGAAACCGATACGATTTTACACAGCCGTGTGTCGGCCGGAACAGAGATACATGTAGGTGGGAAGAAAGGTCTGATAACCGGGGGAACGGTGCGCGCCGGAGGGCTTATAGAGGCAATGACAATCGGTTCTGCGCTGGGATCGTCGACCAATATAGAGGTTGGGACAGATCCGGCCCAAAAAGAGCGTTATATACAAGTACAGGAGTTATTGGAGAAGGCTAAAAAGGAAATCGGACAGATCAGACCGATCTTAAAGTCGTATAGCAAGAAAATGACTGCAGGCGAGAAGCTGAGTGCGGATAATCTTCGTTACGTTCAGCAGCTTGCGGCAAAATTGCAGGAAAAGCAAAAGGAGTATGATAGTCTTCAGCAGGAGTTGGAAAGACTGTATCTTGTGGTATCTCAGAGCGGTGATTCCAGAGTGAAGGTTAGAAGGTCATTGTACCCGGGAGTGGTAGTCAGCATTTCCGATGTAAGTCTGAGTGTGAAGGATGAGAGAAGTTTTTGCCAGCTGTTAAAACGGCGGGGGGAAGTTGTAATAGAAACATTATAAGAAATGAGCAGAAATTGGAGGTGTGCGTATGACGATACGTCCGCTGGAAATGAACGGTGTTATACAAAGGACACAGGATGTCGGTACTTTGAAACAGCAGGAGGATGCCAAGCCGTTTGTAGATCAACAGAATATTCAGGGAAGTGTTGTGAAGGAGGAAAGACGTCTGGCAAGTCAGGTGACTGAGACGGAGCAGGAGGAACAGCAGGAATTTCGCTATGATGCAAAGGAGAAGGGAGGCTCTGAGTATCAGGGGCAACAGAAAAAAAGAAAGAAAAAAGAAGCTTTAGCGGAAGACGGGAAGGTAATTCGTAAGGGGGCTATGGCTGGATTTGATATGAAAATATAAGAGGAGCATACAGGAGATGACAGGAGTAGAGGCAATACTTATTATCGTCGGTGTTGTGTTTATGATAGGGAGTTTTATGGTAACGGAAAAGCTTTCTACGAAAGAGCTTGATAAGATCGCAGAGCTGAGTGAAAAAGAGATAAAGAATATCCTTGAGAAAGAGCTGACGGATGCCAAGGAGCGTATTGACGAGCAGATTGATACAGCGATAGAAGAGTCGACTGATAAAGTAGAACGTACACTTGATAAGGAAGCAAATGAAAAGATTATGGCAATCGGTGAATATTCCGATACGGTTATTGAGAATATGGACAAGACACACAGTGAAGTAATGTTTTTATACAGTATGCTCAATGACAGACATACAGAGCTGACCGAGTTGTCGGGCGAGGTGTCGGGAGTTATGACACAGCTTCAGGAGACGGTTGCGAAAGCCGAACAGGAAAAGAATGAGCTTATCAGTCTGCCGGAGCAGGTTAGAATACAGATGGAAGAAGAAAAGGCGGATGTGGAAGAAGAGACGGAAAGTGCGGAGGAAGAGGCCGGAAATAACAATGATCGTATTTTAGACTTGTTTAAACAGGGAAAATCATATGTAGATATTGCGAAAGAGCTTAAGCTTGGGCTTGGCGAGGTGAAGCTTGTAATTGAACTGTTTAAAGGAGAAAAGTAGCGTGAAGTTAAAATATTATTTAAGAGGTCTTGGGATTGGGATTCTTGTTTCGACGATTCTTTTGATGATTTCATTTTCCATTCATAAGCCAGAGCTGTCGGATGAAGAGATTATGTCCAGGGCGAGAGAGCTTGGCATGGTAATGTATACGGAGATGAGTGCGGACGAGGGGATTCCTAAGGCGGAGGAAGATACAGAGGAAGAAAAGGAAACGGGAGAGACGGAAGCGGCCAAGGAGAACGAGCAGCCAAAGGAGACCGAAACGACGAAAGAGGATAAAAAGCCGAAGGATACCGAAAAGGCGGAAGAAGATAAAAAACCGAAGGAAACAGAGAAGGCGGGAAAAGATGAGCAGACAAAGGAGACTGAGCAGCCCAAAAACCCGCAGCCGGAGAAAACGGTGAAAGAATTTACGATTAAAAGCGGCGAGAGTTCTAATACAGTGGCAGAGAATCTTCAGAAAGCGGGACTTGTGGACGATGCCCAAAAGTTTAATGAATATTTGGTGAATGAGAAATACGACAGCAGGATTCTTCCGGGAACGGTGCAGATACCGGAAGGGGCGTCTTACAAAGAGATTGCGGAACTTATAGCAGTAAAGTCCCAATAGAGCAGAAAAGTAACAGGGCAGCTTGTCTGAATTGTTACGCAGAAAATGAGAATTTAGATGAAAAATATTGCATAAACGGCGTAGTTATGGTATAATCTGCCTGTTGCGTAAATAACAAATCACATATGCGGTTGGTCGGGCGGGTGCCTTTAGGGTTGCCTGACAGATAAAGTGTATGGAAGTAAAACCAAATGGAGGAAAGAAAATGAGCGTTATTTCAATGAAGCAATTATTAGAAGCAGGTGTGCATTTTGGACACCAGACCAGAAGATGGAACCCGAAAATGGCTCCATACATTTACACAGAGAGAAACGGCATCTACATTATTGATTTACAGAAATCAGTCGGCAAAGTAGATGAAGCTTACAAGGCAGTTGCTGATATTGCGGCAGAGGGAGGTACTATTCTTTTTGTTGGAACAAAGAAGCAGGCTCAGGACGCAATTAAGACAGAGGCGGAGCGCTGCGGAATGTTCTATGTAAATGAGAGATGGTTAGGTGGAATGCTTACCAATTTCAAGACGATACAGAGCCGTATTGCAAGATTGAAGGCGATTGAGCAGATGGCAGAGGACGGAACATTTGATGTTCTTCCGAAGAAAGAAGTAATTCAGTTAAGAAAAGAATGGGAGAAATTGGAGAAGAATCTTGGCGGAATCAAAGAAATGAAAAAGATTCCGGATGCAATTTTTGTTGTTGATCCGAAGAAGGAGAGAATCTGTATTCAGGAGGCGCATTCACTTGGAATTACGTTAATCGGTATTGCCGATACTAACTGTGATCCGGAGGAATTGGATTATGTAATTCCTGGAAATGACGATGCGATCAGGGCCGTGAAATTAATTGTTTCCAAGATGGCAGATGCTGTGATCGAGGCAAACCAGGGAACAGTGGAAGTTGATGATACAGAAATCGCCGCTGAAGAGACAGAGGAAGCATTAGAGGCATAATAACGGAGAATATGGAGGGCAGATAGATGGCTATTACAGCAGCTATGGTAAAAGAACTGCGTGAAATGACTGGCGCAGGAATGATGGATTGTAAGAAAGCATTAAACGAGACAGACGGAGATATGGATGCTGCAGTTGAGTTCTTAAGAAAGAACGGACAGGCTAAGGCTGAGAAAAAAGCCGGCAGAATTGCAGCGGAAGGACTTGTGCGCGTAGCGATAGTAGAAGATAAAAAGGCTGCGATTGTCGAAGTTAATTCGGAGACAGATTTTGTTGCAAAGAATGAGACTTTCCAGCAGTATGTGGAAGCTGTTGCTGCACAGGCAGTGAAGAGTGACGCAGCGGACATGGACGCATTTCTTGCAGAGGCATGGAAAGAAGATACTTCTATGACGGTTAAAGATGCGTTGGTAGCAAAGGTTGCCGTAATTGGCGAGAACTTAACCATCCGCAGATTTGAAAAGGTGGAAGCGGCAAACGGCTGTGTTGTATCTTATATCCATGGCGGCGGAAGAATCGGTGTCGTAGTAGAGGCGGAGACAAGTGTCGTAAACGATACAGTAAAAGAAGCATTATCCAATATTGCGATGCAGATCGCAGCGCTCAATCCGAAATACGTTTCCAGAGATGAGATCAGCGAAGAGTATATTGCACATGAGAAGGAGATCTTATTGGCTCAGATCATGAACGACCCGAAAGAGTCCCAGAAGCCGGAGAAGGTTATCAACGGAATGATTGAAGGCCGTGTAAACAAAGAATTAAAGGAAATCTGCCTTGTAGATCAGGTCTATGTAAAGGCAGAGGATGGCAAGCAGACGGTTGCGAAGTATTTAGAGCAGGTATCAAAAGAGGTCGGTATGTCTGTAAGCGTGAAGAAATTCGTTCGTTTTGAGACAGGCGAAGGAATTGAGAAGAAGGAAGAGGATTTTGCGGCAGAGGTTGCGGCGCAGATGAATCAGTAAACTTCTGGGAGAAATTGATTTACGAACCCCTGAAAATCCCATGAAATGGGCATTTTCAGGGGTTTTTTGCGTTCTTAGGAGAAGTTCATAACTTATCGTAAATTACCGTATTTTGAGTGCCGATTTGGGGGATTTTTGGGGGGAAGAGTTGGGGGAAAGGGTATCCCCCAAATGGCGTGTGAAAGTTTGCCTCTTTCTTTTCGCAAATGGGGAGAAGTTTACTTCGTGTTTCTGACCGGGAATTTTCGCAGATTTCCCCCAAATGATGTTGGAGGTTATAAGTTGTTGTATCTTATCAGAAAGGAATATGGTATGCTGGTTACAAGAGGGAAATGATAATGAAATATAGACTGTTAAAAAGATTTGCGATTGTTTAGACACGAAAAATGTATTATAATATTGTTCATATATTAAAGTTATCTTAGGAAAGAGTGAAAGACAATGAAAAGTGTTCTTATAACACCTGAAGGTATACAGAAAAATTTGAAGAATGTAAAACCATTGGATGCTATCTGTGAATATATTTGGAATGGATTTGATGCGGAAGCTACTGAGGTTAAAATCAAGCTACATGAAAATGGACTTGGTTTAATTAATATGATTACAGTAGAAGATAATGGTGTAGGAATTAATTATGATGAGTTGAAATTTAAATTTCAGCCATTCAATGATTCAAAAAAGGCAAATATATCAAGTAGGGCTAATCATTCCTTGCCACATGGACAGAAAGGTATTGGTAGGCTTACTTTTTTTGCTTTTTCACAAACTGCTAGATGGGATACTGTATATGAGCATGAAAAAAAGAGATATGCTTATTATATTTCCATGAATAAGGATTCTTTAAATCAATATGACGATAATAGTGAAAAGAAACCTCATGAGGTGCAGATGGACTTAGGAACAAAGGTGACTTTTACGCAATTGGAGTCGTTGGATAAAAAAGAAATTATCCAACGAATTAAAGAGGAATTTTTTTGGTTTTTAGAACTAAACCGAGAAAATGAATTTTCTATTCTTGTTGATGGTGTTCCTGTTGATTATTCTGATTTTGTTATGGGTACAGAAAATATAGATGTTTCTGGTAAATGCAAAAATCATTATGATATTCGCCTGGTTCAGTGGAATATGAAATTGGGAAATGAATACTCAAGGATATATTATATAGGTTCAGATAATAAAGAGCGTTACAAAGAAACGACAAAATTGAATAAGAGAGCTGATCAGTTTTTTCATAGTGTTTATATTAAAAGTAGTTATTTTGATGAATTTCATTTTACTAACGATGAAATAGATGGACAGAGGGGATTATTTCCAAACAGAAGTGACGTTGAATATAAAATGTTGATGGAAACAGTAAATGATTTTCTTTACAAATATAGAAGAAAATATTTGAAGGAGGCGTCTGATAATTATATTGCAAAATTAGTAGACGAAAGAATTTATCCAGAATTTGATACTCAAAATGTAATGGGGGTTTTTCAGAAGAGGGAATTAGATAATTTGGTGGGTACTCTTTATGCTGCACAACCTAAAATTTTTACGGGATTGAGTGATGATAATAAAAAGATTACTTTACAGTTATTGAAACTAATTATGGATAATGGCAATAAGCCGGAGTTATTTAATATTTTGCAAGGGATAGTGGAACTTGATGAAGATGAAATGAAAGAGTTGTCTGGTATTTTGAGGTATACTTCACTTAGTAATATTACCAGAACTATAAAGCTTTTATGTGATAGGCAGAAGGTGATTCAATCATTAAAAGAAATTGTATTTAATAAAGAATTTAACTCGTATGAAGTAACGCATGTTCAGAAATTAGTCGAAAATCATTATTGGATGTTTGGGGAACAATATAATTTGATTACATCTGCTGAACCGGATTTTGATTTGGCTTTAAAAGGTTTGATATTGGCTACAACAGGAGTGGCGGAAGATGTAGAAGTAGATCATCCAGATAAAAATAAAGAAATGGATATCTATATGCTGCGTCAAGATAGACATGGCAAGGTAACAGAAAATGTTGTTGTAGAGTTAAAACGTCCAAGGATAAAGCTCGGAGAAAAAGAAGTATCTCAGTTGAAAAAATATATGCATGTAATAAAGTCTGACACAAGATTTAATGCAGGTAATGTAAAATGGACATTTTATTTGATTGGAAATGAATACGATACAAGTCATTATATTGAAG
Source organism: uncultured Roseburia sp. (assembly GCA_947564465.1). GTDB lineage: Bacteria > Bacillota > Clostridia > Lachnospirales > Lachnospiraceae > Roseburia_C. The sequence continues at coordinate 59,580 of CANOCV010000014.1, forward strand.
GAGAATTGGAAAGTCATGTGAACTTTGGGGAAGAACATCTGATACACAGTCAGGATAAAGGATTGACAAAAATTTATGTTTTGAAATGGAGCGAGGTATTTGATGATTATTCTAAACGACACGACTTTTTAATGGAACGCTTAAAATTAGAAGAAAAATTGTGGCTAGAAACGCATCAATCAGCAGATGAAGCAGTAGATTCAGTTGTAGCTAATAGTGCAAAGTTATCAGATGCTGTTATTCCTAAAAGTAGGGATAAGTAAATCGTTGGAATTTTTAAATGAATTAAGTTAATGGGGATATTGATTCATCCATATTAAATTTTCTGGTGAAAAATATGAGTAGATATAGAAGAGATAGTTAATTTGGGGAGGAACAATAGATTGAAAGATTTAAATGTTGAAATTCATAACATTAAAAATATAAAAGAGGCTAAGTTGACGCTTCCTTTGAGAAGAGGTATATATGGAATTATAGGCAATAATGGTACGGGAAAAAGCACTATAATGACTTGTTTGGCACAAACAATTTTTCCTCACAGTTTAGATGCTTTAAGAGATGAGGATATATCACAAGATTCTTGCGTGCTTTTTAGCGATGGAGAAAAATCGGCAAACTGGTATTATTGTCAAAAAAGGTGGAAAACAAAAGAAATACCAAGAGAGCGATTACGTTTTAATGGAATGTATGAAGGTAGTTTGTTTTATGGTACAAGATTTAATGATTCTAAAATTGTGGATGATTTATTGATTTCTTCCCGTATATCCGGGGAAGATATAGTAGAAGCAGATGAATATATTAAGGAACATTTGAGTTATATTTTACATGGAGATAAAAAACATTATAGAACATTAAAAAGAATTAGAAACAAAAAATAGCTGAGAGATTGGAACTGGCAAATACTCCGTATTTTCAAGAGTTTAGAGGTAATTTGATTAGTCAATATCGAATGAGTTCTGGAGAATGTCTTTTGGTATCATTATTGCACTTTATTTATAATGCGATTGTAAGAAGGTCATTACCACAAGAAGAACCGATTATAATGCTAATAGATGAAATCGAGTTAGCCCTTCATCCAATAGCTGTTGTTAGATTATTAGACTTGCTTGGGGAACTGATAGATGAACATCATAATTTGGTTGTAATATTAACTTCGCATTCGCCAGAAGTGATAAGGAAAATTCATCCAAATGATTTATTTCAAATTGAATTATCTGAAAATGAAATAGGATTGATTGATGTTAATACGCCTTGTTATCCTAGTTATGCAATTAGAGATGTATATATGCATGATGGATTTGATTATGTTGTATTGGTTGAAGATTATTTGGCTAGGAACATTGTTAAATCAATTATTGATGAGAAAAATATTTCTAATAGTAAATTGATTAATATTCTTCCAGTAGGTGGGTGGAATAATGTATTAAGACTTCAACATGAGTTATATATACATTCAACGTTTGGGGTTGGAACAAAAATATTTAGTATATTAGATGGGGATATCAAAAAACTTGTGGGAAAACAATATAACGATTACCCGAAATTATTTATACCTCTTGGAAGTGTAGAAAAATTTTTAAGAAAAGTATTGCTGATAGAAGTAAATTCTAAAATAAAAAAAGAAATCAATGATAAATTTTTTTATGTAAAATCTATAGATAATCTTATAGCTGAATATATAAAGGAGAATAAAAAGACGGATGAGGATGGAAAGGAGTTATATAAGAAGATACGTGAAGATTTAGAACAACGTGCTATAGCAGAAATGACGTTTATAGATGAACTCTGTAAGATAGCTAAAGAATATATTGATTTTACAAAATTTGAACAAGATTTAGAAAAATTTTTAGAAAAATAAATAAGATGGATTTACATAGCCGATTGATTTTCAAAAACGAGAATCAGTCGGCTTTTTTTATTGCCCAAAATCCAGTACATAGCCATTCTGTCTTATGCAGAGTGGCTATTAAATTTTTCAGGAAAGGAGGTAAACCGTGATGTCTAAATGTAAGGTAATCGCCCTTGCAAACCAGAAAGGCGGGACGGGCAAGACCACGACTGCCGTAAACTTAGGGATAGGGCTTGCAAACGAGGGAAAGAGGGTGCTGCTTGTGGACGCTGATCCGCAGGGGGATTTGACAACCTCTTTGGGTTGGGCAGACCAGGACAATCTTTCTGTCACGCTGGCAACGCAGATGGAAAAGATTATCCGTGACGAACCGATGGAGGCGGGCGAAGGGATTTTACACCATGACGAGGGTGTAGACCTGATTCCGGCGAATATCGAGCTGTCCGGCATGGAAATCACGCTTGTAAACGCCATGAGCCGGGAGTTCACCATGAAATCCTATCTAAGCGAGTTGAAAAAGGATTATGACTATATCCTGATTGACTGTATGCCGAGTTTGGGTATGCTCAC
>CANOCV010000015.1 GCA_947564465.1 uncultured Roseburia sp.
AGCTGCGCATTGAAAGTTGTTAATCCGCGAAGGTGTGCGAAGCGCACTTTTGTTCACGGTTCGGGCAAGCCGAACTGTTACGGGAAAATATATATTCCAAAAACACAGCTTGAATTAAACCCGAAAAATGATATAATTATAAATATTAAACAATCAACTCCGGGCTTGGGAGGGAGCACTTTATGACAAAGAGCAGTTTTAAGTTAAAATTATCATTCAATTCACCTGTGATACTGGGATTTACAATGATCTGTCTGGCGGCATTGTTGATAGACCAGATTACGGGAGGACAGTCTAACAGGATTCTTTTCAGCGTATACCGCTCGTCTCTGTTTCATCCATTGACGTATTTCAGGTTTATAGGCCATATCTTCGGTCATGCGGGATTTTCACATTTTCTTGGAAATATTATGATGATTCTTGTAGTGGGTCCGCTGTTAGAGGAAAAATACGGATCGGCCAATATCGCTTTTGTGATACTGGCGACGGCTTTGACTACCGGAATCGTGCACTATATATTTTTCCCGAACGTGCGTCTTTTGGGGGCGAGCGGCGTTGTATTTGCATTGATTCTGCTGGCTTCTTTCGCGAGCTTTCAGGAAGGCTATATACCGCTGACATTCCTGCTGGTGGCGTTTCTTTATATCGGACAGCAGGTATATGAGGGGATTTTTGTAAGCAGCAACGTCTCGAATCTGACGCATATTCTGGGAGGATTCGTCGGCGCAGGACTTGGTTTTGTCATGAATAAAAATAAAATGAGCAAATATTAAAGGTGAAATACGAAGCTTATGTTTGAACATAAAAAAATTCAGGATCTGAGTGATTATTTTACTGGTTTAAGCGGACGGCGGGAAAAGGGTGTATACTTTTATCGTATCAATGGTTATAACGGGACAATCAGGGATTTCATTCAGAAGTATTATGAGGCGGCAAGATTATCCGGCGTAGTGATTGAGGGGAAGATTCCGAATCCGGATGAGAAAAATCTGGCCTATTATCAGGAGGTAATGGGCATGGATTTTCAGATGAAAATAGAATTTATGACGGCAAGCCTCAAAAAATGGCTTCCGAGGATGAATGAATATCAGCGGAACCATGTGGCAATGTCTATCTATGATACGCTTGATACAATGCGTAAGGAGGGCCGGAATGATAATATGCTAAAGAACGCATATATCAAGTTCATGTGCTGGCTCTATTACAGGTTTGAGCGGATTGTAAACAGGCTGGGGGAGGATGCGGTTCCGAAGATTTTGTATGAGGGAAATATCGGCAGCTATGAGTTAAAGCTGATTGCCATATTGTCAAATGCAGGGTGCGACGTGGTTTTGCTGCAGTATCAGGGGGACGCGGATTATCTGAAAATAGATACGTCGTCCAGGCTGTCGTATGCGCTTGAAACAGAAGGGATGGAACCGTTTCCGCCCGAATTTTGCATAAAATTCTTGCGCAGCGAGACGGAAAAGAGGATGAATACCGAGCGGCTTTACGGTACAAAGCCGCAGGTGATGAACTGCACAAATGCGTGGATAGAGGGCAGCGGATTTGAGGATTTTAAAAAGAGCATCGGCGCAAGAGGAGATGATCCGAAGCTGTTTTACAATTGCTTTGTGAGGATGAACGGTGTGGAGGACAAGCTCACCTATCCCAATGAGCTTTATCAGTTCCAGCTGGAGTTAAAAAATGCGAAGCGGAAAATGGTAATACTGGAAAATGAAATTCCAAAGCCGTCTATGGAGGAGATCGCTTCTATCCGCAGAAGAAGCTATAAGAGCACGGATCAGATGCTGCTAGATTTGTCTTCAAATATTAAATATTCTATGAATATTGAGCTGCAAAGATTGATGAATAAGGCGTTCATTGATATAATGTCAGAGGAGTCCAAATTAGAAGGAATGAATATCAATAAGCTGACCAATAAGGCGGTTTATCTTCTGTGCTGGCTGAAACGGTATCAGGGAGATCTATTTTCCAATTGGAAGATGCCTGATATCAGCTGCTTTATTTATCTTGGGGGCTGTAAGAACGAGAATGAGGCTTGTTTTTTGCGCCTGCTTGCAAGGCTTCCGGTGGATGTGCTTATTTTGAATCCGAACCGAAATATCGGCTGCTGCCTTAAGGATTCCCTTCTTTATGAGATAAATTACACAGACTCTCTGTCAATGGACAAGTATCCGAGGGAGAACAGCGAGATTCGGATGGGGACGGCGGCATATCATGCGGAGCGTGAATTGGATACGCTTATGTATCAGGATTCCGGTATGTATCGCAATCAGCAGTATGAGAGGGCGCTCTCGGTCAATTTACAGACGATGTATGAGGAAATCGGACTTTTGTGGGATCAGGAAGTGAAATACCGCCCGAATTTCAGCGTGGTGGATTCCGTAGTCAATATTCCGGTGATATTTTCTAAGGTATCCGGTGTAAAGGATGAGGATATATCGAAATACTGGTCGGGGATTCGCGCGCTTAAGACGGCGGACGCTTACCTCATTAAAAAGGCGCCGTTTATTCAGCCGACAGATCCTAACCCGATCAAGGCGCATGTGACGGAGTTTTTTAAGAACGGCAGGCTGCAAAGAGCGAAGATCAAGGCGCATTCCGTGTATCCGTATGGCTTTCTGCGTGAGGAAATGCAGGAGCATATTCTTGACAAGCTTCAGCTTCTGATTGAGCAGAAGACGATAAAAGGCACGTTTGAAAACGGAACGGAGTACACGATCATCGCGACTGTTTTAAATTTAAATAAGGACATCGTAAGGATGATCCAGAAATTTGATTTTACGAAGAAGAATCCGAAGCTGATTTACATCAATGCGACGGAGAGTATGATCTCACTGGAGGACAGTATTTTGACGGCATTTTTAAATCTGGTGGGATTTGACATTGTATTCTTTATACCTACGGGGTATCAGAGTATAGAGAAGTATTTTAACCGGAGAATTATGGAAGAACATCAGATTGGGGGATATCTGTATGATTTGCAGCCGCCTGATTTTGATAGGATTTCATCCACTACACGCCATTCCTGGCGGGAGAAAATATTTAAGAGAGGTAATTGACAATGGGACTTGATTTCAGTAAGACGGCAACAACGCAGATGGAGACGGCTCCGGAAGCAAAAAACGAGATTGTGGAAGTGGTGGAAAAGTATGACATTGTTGCGGACAGGCAGCAGATGAACGAGCAGTTGGTTAACTCGGCGGAGGTAGATGCACTGGTAAGCACGATTGAGGTGGCTAATTTGGAGACGATTGTCACCTTCGGAGCGGAGGCGGCCGAAGAAATTTCGAAGGCATCGGATGTAGTTCTGAACAGTATGAACATGTCACAGCTTGAGGATTCGAGCGAGATGCTGAATACCTTGGCAAAGATCATGTCGAAGTTTGATATTGAAGAAATTAAGGACAATCCCGGCTTATTCGGAAAGCTTTTTGGAAATCTGAAAAAGCAGCTGGATAAGATTTTAGCCAAATATCACACTATGGGAGAAGAGGTGGACAAGATTTATGTCCAGCTTAAACAGTACGAATCTGAGATCAAGCAGTCGAACCGGAAGCTGGATCAGATGTTTGAGGCCAATGTCGGATATTACCATCAGCTTGTAAAATATATTTTGGCGGGTGAGCAGGGCTGTAAAGAGATTGAGGATTATATTGCGAAGAGACAGGCGGATATGGAGGCGACGGGAGACGGTTCGATCCAGTTTGAGCTTCAAAGCTTACAGCAGGCGCTTATGATGTTAGAACAGAGGACGCAGGATTTGAGGACTGCGGAGAGCGTTGCCATGCAGTCAATCCCGATGATTAAGACGATGGAATTTTCTAATATGAACCTTGTGCGCAAGATTAATTCGGCCTTTATCATTACGCTTCCTGTATTTAAGCAGGCGCTTGCACAGGCAATTATGTTAAAACGCCAGAAAATACAGGCTGAGGCGATGTCTGCCCTTGACGAAAAGACTAATGAGATGTTAATTAAAAATGCTCGCAACACGGTCGAGCAGTCTAAGATGACAACAAAGCTGGCATCGGGAAGCTCAATTAAGATAGAAACTTTGGAAACGACCTGGAGAACGATTGTAAACGGTATTGACGAGACAAAGCAGATTCAGGAAAATGCGAGAAAACAGCGCATTGAGGATCAGGCGAGGCTGGAAAATATCAAATCAGAGTTCAACAGGATGTATCATATGCCAAACAAAAAGAACTAAATATTATTATGGAGGGAAACAGTTATGCCAATTAATTTATCAAAGGGACAAAAAGTTGATTTGACAAAGGGAAATCCGGGATTAAAAAAGATTATGGTGGGACTTGGCTGGGATGTCAATGCGTTCGATTCCGGCGCGGATTTCGATCTGGACGCGGCGGCATTTTTGCTGGGAGAGAACGGAAAATGCCCGACGGAGAAAGAATTTGTTTTCTACGGTAATCTCACGCATCCGAGCGAGGCTGTCCTGCATATGGGAGATAACCTTACCGGAGAGGGAGAGGGCGACGATGAGCAGATTGAAGTGGATTTGACGAAAATTCCTGCAAACGTATCCAAAATTGCGTTTACCGTTACCATCTATGACGCGGAGGTAAGACGTCAGAATTTCGGACAGGTAAGCAATGCCTTTATCCGTATTGTGGATGAGACGACAAATCAGGAATTGATCCGCTACGATTTGGGAGAAGACTTCTCCATAGAGACGGCGGTTGTAGTCGGAGAGCTGTACAGACATAACGGCGAGTGGAAATTTAATGCGATCGGAAGCGGATTCCAGGGAGGGCTTGCAGCGCTTTGCGGTCATTACGGAATAGAAGTGGCTTAAGGGCGTTATCATAAAATTAGGAGGATATAATTATGCCGGTAAATTTACAAAAAGGACAGAAGGTTAGTCTTACAAAGGGCAATCCCGGATTATCAAAGGTTGTTGTCGGTCTTGGCTGGGATGTGAATGTGTTTGACACAGGCGGAGATTTTGATCTTGATGCGGCCGCATTTTTGCTCACGGACTCCGGTAAGGTGTCGAAATCGGAGGACTTCGTTTATTACGGAAACCTTTCGCATCCGTCGGGCAGTGTGGTGCATCAGGGCGATAATCTGACAGGCGCAGGGGAAGGCGACGACGAACAGATCAAGATTAATCTGTCTATGGTTCCTGCCGATATTACAAAGATTGCATTTACCGTTACGATTTATGAGGCGGAGACGAGACGTCAGAATTTCGGGCAGGTAAGTAATGCGTTTATCCGCATCTACAATGAGGAGACAGGAGAAGAGCTTTTGCGCTACGATTTGGGGGAGGATTTCTCCATTGAGACAGCGGCGGTATTCGGTGAATTGTATAAAAACGGGAATGAGTGGAAATTTAATGCAATCGGAAGCGGATATCAGGGCGGTCTGGCTGCGCTGTGCGCAAATTACGGTGTGGATGTGGAATAGGAGAAACATATGGCGATAAATTTGCAAAAAGGAACGAAGGTAAATCTGAAAAAAAGTACGTCGTCCGGCTTGGGGGAGATTCATGTGAATCTCAACTGGAATGCCAGACCGGCAAAGAAAGGTTTTTTTGGCGCACTGTTTGGCAGTCCCGGGATTGATTTGGATTTGGGCTGTCTGTTTGAGTTGAAAGACGGAAGAAAAGGCACGGTCCAGGCATTGGGCAATGCGTTCGGCGCTCTGGATCGTCCGCCGTATATTTCTCTGGACGGAGACGATCGGACAGGCGCGGTTGCGGCCGGTGAAAATCTGCGAATAAACGGCAATCAAATTGCGAATATTAAGAGAATACTGGTCTATACCTTTATTTATGAAGGGGTAGCGAATTGGCAGCAGGCGGATGCGACGGTGACAATCAAGTATCCCGGAGCCGAGGATTTGATTGTGAAGATGGATACCTATAATTCTACCAATGTTATGTGCGGCTTGGCTTTGCTTGAAAATGTCAATGACGAGACATTCAGCGTAGAAAAGATTGTTCAATTCTATCCGGGCCATGAGGCCTTAGACCGCGCGTTTCAATGGGGCCTGAACTGGAAACCGGGCCGTAAGTAACAGGCAGGGCGCTACCAAATTAAAGGAGGTAAGAAATATGTCAGTCAGCTTGCAAAAGGGACAGAAGGTGAGCTTGTCAAAGGATAATGCGGGACTTTCCAAGGTGCTTGTCGGATTGGGATGGGATGAGGTGAGACAGAAAAGAGGTCTGTTTGCGCCCAAGCCCCAGCCGATTGATTGTGATGCGTCTGCATTGCTTTTAAAGAACGGAAAATTAGTAGATAAATCGGACATTGTCTATTTCGGCAATCTCTCACACAAGTCGGGAACCGTGCAGCATATGGGAGATAACCTGACAGGCGCGGGGGAAGGCGATGACGAGCAGATTGTGATAGATCTTTCACGTATTCCGGCAGAGTATGACCGGATTGTAGTTGTAGTGAACATCTACCAGGCGCTTCAGAGAGGACAGCATTTCGGTTTGATTGAGAATGCGTTTATCAGAATTGTAGACGGAAGAAGCAATCAGGAGATGTGTAAATATAATTTGTCAGAAGATTATTCCGGCATGACGGCCGTGATTTTTGGTGAAGTCTACCGTCACAACAATGAATGGAAATTTAATGCGATTGGTCAGGGAACGAATGACCCGGGGCTTGGAGAGCTTGCCAATAGATACAGATAAAATGGAGGATAACGATGAAATTTAACGGACTAACCGACAAGGAGGTCGAGGCTTCCAGGCAGAAGTACGGATCGAATGAAATACCGGATTCGGAACCGACAACCTTTTGGGAGGAATTTAAAGAGACGTTTGGCGACCCGATGATTAAGATTTTGCTTGCAATTGCGGCGCTTATGATTGTCATGTTTTTTATGGGATATGCGGACATTTATGAGCCTCTTGGAACGATTGTCGCGGTATTGATTGTCGCATTCGTCTCCGCGAAGACGGGAGTGGCAAGCGATACCAAATACAGAGAGTTAAAGGACAGCACGAAAAAAGATCAGTGTAAGGTACACAGAAACGGTGTTGTGACTGTTATTGATGTAGACGATGTGGTTGTGGGCGATAAGGTGCTGCTGCAGTCGGGAGATAAGATTCCGGCGGACGGCGTTTTGATTTCCGGAGATCTCCGTGTGGACAATTCCGCTTTAAACGGTGAGGCCGAGGAATGCAAAAAGACGGCGGCGGCGGCAGATTTTGAGCTCGCAGACGATATCACGGGCGATACATTTGTAGACGCGCACTCTCTGTTTCGCGGCGCGGTTGTATTCGACGGCGAGGGAATTTTGGATGTCAGAAAAGTCGGATTGAAGACGATGATGGGCAAGATGGCGGAGGAGATGCAGGAGGATGAGCCGGATTCCCCGTTGAAGGTGAAGCTGGCAAAGCTGGCAAAGCAGATTTCTACCTTCGGATATATTGGAGCCATCGTAATTGCGGTTCTCTATTTCGGATATTTTATTATGAATGCCGGAGGATTTTCCGCATATTTTGCAAACAGTGTCCAGGATATCGTAAAAGACATTATAAATGCAGTATCTCTTGCGGTTGTAATTATCGTCTGTGCGGTGCCGGAGGGACTGCCGCTTATGATCTCGCTTGTGTTGATGCAGAATACGAGTAAAATGCTGGATCACAATGTGCTGGTGAGAAAGGCAGAGGGTATTGAGACGGCCGGTTCTTTGAATATTCTTTTCAGTGATAAGACAGGAACCATCACCAAGGGTATGCTGGAGGTTGTAGATTTCTTTACCGCAGACGGAACGTCCATTGAAATTTCAGAGCTTAGCAGGCACAGCAAGGTAAAGGGCTATGTAGATTTGGCAATCGGAAAAAATACGCAGTCTATGTTTGATGCAAAGCACAGGGTAATCGGCGGAAACGCGACAGATCAGGCATTGATGAAATTTATCGGTGAGAATACGTTTCGCGCGCTGGAGGCGGATAAGGAGTGTACGGTATCGGCTTCACAGGGATTTAATTCTACGAACAAGTTCAGTCAGGCAAGAATTGACTCTATGGGAAAGACGTTCTACAAGGGCGCGCCGGAGCGTTTGCTTGCCATGGCGACGAAATGTCTGAATGAATCGGGGGAAGAGATAACATTGGACAAGTCTGTCGTGAACAAAAAAATAGATGAGCTTGCGGCCAAGGCGATGCGTGTCCTTGCATTCGGATATTCGAATCAGGGGCTTGTAGAGAATACGATTCATGACGATATTGTGATTATCGGTCTTGTGGGTATCCGTGATGATGTGAGACCGGAGGCGAAAGAGGCGATAGACGAAGTATTGAATGCGGGTATTCAGGTCGTAATGATTACCGGAGACAGATTGGAGACAGCCGTTGCGATTGCAAAGGATGCGGGGCTTTTGAGAGCAAAGGAAGACCGCGCGCTTTCCTCCGCACAGTTAAATGAGATGTCGGATGAGGAGGTTAAGAAACTGATTCCGCATATCCGCGTGATTGCCAGGGCGCTTCCGACGGATAAATCCAGAATGGTGCGTCTGTGCCAGGAGATGAATCTCGTTGTCGGAATGACGGGCGACGGTGTCAATGATTCGCCGGCATTAAAGAGAGCCGACGTAGGATTTGCGATGGGAAGCGGTACCGAGGCGGCTAAGGAAGCGGGAAAGATTGTAATCTTAGATGACAATTTCAAATCCATCAAAGATGCAATCTGGTACGGCAGGACGATTTATCACAATATTTTAAAGTTCTGCAAGTTCCAGCTTGTCATCAATGTCGCCGCTGTGGTTGTCAGCGCGATTGCGCCGTTCTTTGGCGTGGAGGAGCCGCTTAAGGTAACGCATCTTTTGTTTGTAAATCTCGTAATGGACGGTCTTGGCGCAATCATGCTCGGCAATGAGCCTGCGCTTGAGAAGTATATGAGGGAAAAGCCGAGAAGAAGAGACGAGAGCATTGTCAGCAAAAAGATGATGGCGCAGATTATTACGATGGGCGCGTGGCTTACGGCAATTAGCTTTTTATACCTGAAGCTTCCGTTTTTCCGGGATCTGTTTCCGGCCGGTGAGCTGGGAGACAAGCAGCATCTGACCGCTTACTTCGTACTGTTTATTTTGAGTGCGCTCTTTAACGGATTTAATGTCAGAGATGACGGATTCGGAATCTTTAAGGGTTTGAATGAGAATACGGGATTTCTAAAGGTGTTTTTTGCGATTATTCTCGTTCAGGCGGTGATTGTAAACGCCGGTCTTGTGCCGTTTGAGGCATTTGCGTTTATCGGAGAGATGTTCAGCTGCGTACCGTTTGGAGTAATAGGCTGGATTGCAGTAGTATTACTGGCATTTACGATGATACCGGTTGATATGATAAGGAAATGTGTGGTTGGGAAAAACAGTTAAAGAACGATAAAAGTAATGCCAATCCTGTCGATGAACGGGATTGGCATTATAAATTTACGGGAGATTACATATGATCGTTTTTCATTCGGATTTAGATAACACTTTAATTTATTCCTATAAACATGAGATTGGAGAGAAAAAGCGGTGCGTGGAAGTTTATCAGGGCAGGGAAATTTCTTTTATGACGGAAAGCTCCTATGAATTGCTGAAACGCATCCGGGATAAGGTTTTGTTTGTCCCTACGACTACCAGGACAAGGGAACAGTATGAGAGGATAGATATGGGAATTGTTCCTCCAAGGTACGCGCTTGTCTGTAATGGCGGCGTGCTGATTGTGGACGGCAGGGAGGAAGAGGATTGGTATCAGGAGTCGTTGCGTCTTACTGCGGAGAGCCGGAAAGAATTAAGGAAAGCGGAGGCATATTTGGCCGTTGATAAGCATATTTGTTTTGAAATCAGGAATATCAGAGAGCTTTTTTTGTTTACGAAGAGCAAAGCGTCCGAAGAGACAATCCGTGAGTTAAAGGCGCGCCTTGACCTTTCTCTTGTAGACGTGTTTTCGAATAAAGAGAAGGTCTATGTGATTCCCCGTAAGCTTAATAAAGGGACGGCGGTGGAGCGTTTTCGAAAAAGAGTGCGGGCGCATACTGTGGCTGCCGCGGGGGACAGCGAGTTTGATATTCCAATGCTATGTGTATCGGATCTTGGCTTTGCGCCGGAGAGCCTGGCGGAGACACACAAATTTTCCGACAGGGTAATCATTGCGGATAAAAAGCGCGTATTTTCAGATACTATTCTTGAGTACATATGGGAGGAATTGTAATGTTACAGAGTGTGATATTGTTAATTGTAGGATTTGTCATTTTAATTAAGGGCGCCGATTTTTTTGTGAGCGGCGCATCCGGGATTGCAGAAAAATTTCATATTCCGCAGATTATTATCGGGCTTACAATCGTGGCGTTTGGCACCAGCGCACCGGAGGCGGCGATCAGTATTTCGGCGGCGTTAAGCGGAACAACTGGGATTGCGATCGGAAATATTCTGGGAAGCAATCTCTTAAATGTGCTTTTTATTCTTGGGTTAACGGCCTGCGTTGTTCCTCTGCATATCGGAAAGTCGAGTATTCAATTTGATATTCCGTTTAATCTGATCATTACGCTTGTTTTGGTTATCATGGGGACCGCCTTGGGAAAGCTGAATCTGATCGCCGGAATGATTCTGTGGGCATTGATGGTTTACTTTCTCGTGCACTTGTTTCGCTCGGCAAAAAAGGAGATTGCAGAGGGAAAATCAGATGAGCCGGAGGGAAAGAAGAGGAATATCGTTCTTTTGATCCTCTTTACGCTGGGCGGTCTGGCAGCCGTTGTGCTTGGCAGCAATCTTGCAGTAGATAATGCGAAGACGATCGCCTATGAGCTTGGAATGGATGACCGTTTGATCGGATTAACCATTGTGGCCTTTGGAACTTCACTGCCGGAGCTTATGACTTCCGTTATGGCGGCAAGAAAGGGAAATGCGGATATTGCGGTCGGAAATATTTTAGGAAGCAATATTTTCAATATATTGTTTGTGTTGGGGACAGTTGCGGTCATCACTCCGGTGGGCTTTGCGGCCTCGTTTGTTATCGACGGAATCGTGTGCATCGTTTCGATTATGCTGCTCTATTTCCTGTCCAAAAATGATGATACACTTTCAAGAACCGACGGTGTGATACTTCTTGTGGGGTATGCCTTGTACTTTTTGTATCTGCTTAGAGGATAGGTAAAAATTATAGTACAATTTCAAAAAAATGGCAGTGTAAAGGTGTATGGAACAGAAAGCCATGCGCCTTTTTCAGTGCAAAAAACTTTCATTTGGTGACATTTTGCAAAACATATTGAATAAACACACCGATAAATATAACAGAGGATACTGGAGGGAAAATGCCTATGACAATTTTGGCAAATAGCATATATCGGGGATTGAAAAAATCGGAGAATACAAATGTTGCGGATCGCGGTGTGTGATGATGAGAAAAAATGCGGGAGTATTTAAGGGAACTGACATGCAGATATTTGGAGGCGGAGGTGAGTCTGTTTTCCGATGGAGAGGAGCTGCTGCGCGCCGGGAAAGAATTTGATTTGATCCTTCTTGATATCCGTCTGGAACATTCGCTCGACGGCATGGAGACAGCGCGGATGCTCCGAAAGAAATCGGGGGCAGTCATTATTTTCGTGACGGCGTTAAAGGAATACGTTTTTGACGCCTATGATGTGGAGGCTTTTCATTATCTGTTAAAGCCGATTGACGAGCAGAAGTTTGAGGATGTGATAAATAGGGCGGCGGAAAAGATTGAGGGAGAGAGAAAGCAAAAGCCGCTGGTGATTCGGGTCAATGGATTGGTCAGACATGTTGCGCCGGAGGATATTATCTATGCGGAGAACGACAGGCGAAAAATCATTTTGCATACGAAAGACGGGAATTATACATTCTATGAAAAAATGAGTACGCTGGAGCAGAAGCTGGGAAAGAATTTTTTTCGTTCTCATCGCGGATATCTGGTTCATCTTCGGGAGGTGGCAGGCTATGACCACTCGACGATTCAACTGAAAAACGGAGAGTCGGTTTTTCTCGCAAAGCAAAAATACAGTGACTTTACTGAGGCATATATGAAATATTTGATGTAATCTGCAAATGAAGGAGTGTCATTGTCAATGAGAGAGATCGTTGGTTTTGGAATAGATTTGCTGAATTACGGAATCCGATGCGTTTTACTGGCGGGATTTCTTCCGAAAGATTTGCCGGAGAGGTTTTGTTTCGGGCGAAAGGGGAGGTCTGTTTGGATTGTTGGACTGGCATATATGCTGGTGCAGATCTTTCTGGCCAATTCACCGTGGGCGAAGGCGTTTTTGTATCATGAAAACGGAATGCCAAAGGACAGCTCAAGGAGCATATGGCTGGTCGTAATCGGTATGACCGTTATACTTATGCTTTGTATTGCGTTGTTTAAAGAGAAATACAGGGAAATATGTTATTACATTGTTACATTTTATTCGCTTGTAGAATTGATTCGCTTTATGCTGTATCCGTTTTTGATTTGGCTTTTGGAGTATTTGATAAATCTTTACGTTGACCTTGCCGGGCGGCAGGTGTTTTTGGAACAGACGCTGGGGAATATGCTTATGGTGACAGAGATTGTCTGGAACCTTTTGTTTGTGGCGTCAGTGCTGATCATTCTTCGTATGTGCCTGAAAAAGATAAAAACGTATCTTGCGGGACATATGTTGTTTTGGCAAAAATCGGAAATCACTTTTCTGTTTGTTCCGTCTGTTCTCGGCCTGATTTTAAGCGGTCTTTTACGCATTATTTTGTTTCGGTTTCGGGGAGATCAGATATATACCGTTGGGAATGAGTATCCGGAAATGAATTTTGTGATTCCGTGTATATCTATTTTATGTATTGCGGCAATTCTTATGAGTGCGGGAATGTTAAGCAGGCTGCTTCGGGAACATGAGGAGCGTTTAAAGGCGGAGATCTATCAGGAACGCATTCGGCAGATGGAGGAGCATATAGCGGATGTGGAGCGGCTCTATGACGGGATTCGCGGCATGAAGCATGATATGAAAAACTATATTGCGGATATCGGGATTCTGCTGCGGCACGCGGGAGGGAAGAAGGACGAGTATGAGGAGGAACTAAATCATTATTTTAATTCGCTTCTCGGTACGCTGGATTGTCTGGATATGAAGTGTTATACGGGGAATCCGGTAACGGATGTGGTAATCTGGCGTTATATGCAGATGGCGGAACAAAGGGGGATTTCGTTTTCCTGTGATTTCATGTATCCGAAGAATATGGGGATTAATGCATTTGAGATGAGTATTATTTTAAATAATGCACTGGAAAATGCCGTTGAGGCGTGTGAAAAAACGAAGTTGTCCCAGTGTTTTATCGAATTAAGTTCGTATAGACGGGAAAACATGTTCTTTCTGAAAATAGAAAACAGTTTTGACGGAAAATGGAATGAGAGGATGCGGTTAAGTACAGATAAGCGTGAGAAGGAAAAGCATGGCTACGGATTAAAAAATATCAAAAGCAGTGCGGAAAAGTATTTCGGAAGGGTGGAAATCGGCACGAAGGGAGAACGGTTTGTGCTGACCGTTATGCTGCAGGGGAAGCATACGGAGGAAAAAAAGCCGTAATGACAAGAGTGCGGGAGGCTTGTTTTTAAGACATTTATGCCGATATATATATTATATGGAAGGGAATCATATTATATTTCACGGAGGAACAAAATATGGGAATGACGATAAAGAGTGCGGACTCCGGGAGGACTTCGAATCTTTCCGGTGCGGGTGTCGCAAAAAAGGATACAAATAATATAGCGGTTCGAATGCAAAAAGCGAAACAGGAAATGCAAAAAAAGAAAAAGCCGCTCAAATATAATCCGAGGGAGATTTCCTCACAGCTTCTGCGTTCGGTAAAATCCAGAAATGCGTCTCAGGTGCTTGTTCGTGCGAAGAGCAAGGTGGGCGTGTTAGAGCGCGCGAAAGCAACCGGTCAGTATGAGGATAACGAGGTCCGCGCCGCAATTGCGCATGCACAGCGTATTGTAAGGTGTGCGGAGCTTAAGGTGCGCAACCTTAAGGAAGAGGAGCAGGAAAAGAAAAAGAGCGACAGCGACCGCAGCGTAAAGCGTCAGCAGAAGAAGGCCGAAGTGAAGCGCAGGGTTGAAAAGAAGAAGCAGGAGCTTGAGACAAAGGAAGCCGTACAGGAGATGAGCCAGCTGCAGAGAGAAAAGGCAGAGCGTCAGGTGCAGCAGCAGAAGAAGCGCAGGCATCGCAGCGAGGAGCTTGGCAAGGTGACGGAGGCGGACATGAAGTATCTGCGTGACAGAATCAAGGATGCGAAGGACTCGGAGAGTAATGCGGGTACACGTCACGACGGCGTCGTCCTGGATTTAAGCTCGACGGCTGCGGGCATGAGCGAGTTAAAAATGGCGGAGCATGCAATGCATCTTGAGGAACGGCAGATAGAGCAGGAAGTGGAGATGGAAATGGATATGGCAATGAGTGCCGTATCGGTGACCGGAGCGGATATGGGGAGTATCGGCACTGCCGGCGAAGCTGCTGTACAAGCAGGCGGGGGAGAGTCGTTTGACGTAACAATATAGTGAATTTTATGTTGCTGTGAACAAAGCGGGCAGTGACAATTTCTTTTCTGGAACGGATGTCCCATGTTGTTGCAGGGGGCATCCGCCTGTCAAATAGAAATCAGTTATCAAAAATTTCCCATAAAAAAATAAATTTGAAACTTTTTTAAATTCTGACTCGTATTATTTATGAGAGGAAACGTTTCCTGGCTGTTTTGGAGTATCTTTTTGCAGGCTTCGGACGGTCAGATGTAAGGAACATTGATATGACAAGAGAAAAGCTGGAGAAATATTTTGAAGAATATTATTCGCTCTGTTATCGTGTTGCTTTTACGCAGGTGAAGGCGCACGCGGATGCCGAGGATATCGCGCAGGAGGTGTTTATGCGGCTGCTGCGTTACCAGCCAAAGTTCGCGTGCATGGAGCATGAGAAGGCGTGGATGATAAGGGCCACGCTGAATTTGAGCCGGGATTTTATCAAAAGCAAATGGCATAGTTCAACGGTTGCGCTTGATGCGGTGGCGGAAACGGAAAAATCGTATTTTCATGTGCCGTATTTAAAGGAGGACGAAACCTTGTGGATGGTTTTGCGGCTGCCGGAAAAATACAAGAACTGCCTCTATTTGTTTTACTATGAGGATTATTCCATTGAGGAAATCTCGGATCTGTTGGAGATGCCTAAGAACACGGTAAAAACGAATTTAAGACGGGGCAGGGAGGAATTGAAAAAAGCGATTCAGAGTGAGTAAGCGGACAGGAGGACAAAAAATGACAGTAGAAAGTATCGGAAAACAATTTTCTTATGAAAAGCCATACAGCAGCCCGCAGACATTCCACAGACAGTATGATGAGGAATTTGCGGGTAAGCTTGGAGAAAAAGCAGGGGCGAAGCCGGAAGATCTTGCGAAGAATACCTCCCGCGGCAGGAGTGCGGTGACTGTAAATTACAGGGAGAACCGTGTGGTTACGGAAATGGGAATTTTGGAAACGGGATTTGTAGATATTAACGCTCTGATAGAGTGCAGTGTCAGAAATATTTCTTATGCGGAAAGCGACAATGTTAAGATATGCATGGAAGGCGGGTATACGTTAAAGGCCAAGGTGGAGCTTAGCGCCCACAAGGTTTATATTGAGCAGAAAAATGAAGACGGCACGGTTCACGGATACGAGGTGAATCCACTCAAGGTGGATAAAAATACAAAGGACCCGATTGAGCGTATGGCCTTAGAGTCCTGGGAAATGACAAGGAGCGAATTGAATAAGGACGGGATTTTTCAGGAGGCAGAGGGAGGGGAGCTTACGCACGAGGAGGCTCTGCTTGCGTTTTATGATTTCATTGAGGACAGGATTAAGAACGGACCGCCGAAAATTGTGACGGGCGGGGCGGAATTTTCCGTAAAAGAATGGGATAAGCTGATAGAGAGTTTGGACCGCTATCTGGAGGAGGTCCGTGCAGAATTGCGGGAGAGAATTGCCAAGCAGGAAAATGGTCGGACCGAGGAACCGGAGGAAAAAGTGTCTTCCGTGTCTGATGAAGAGAGTCTTGAAGAGAAGGTTGCCAAGCTATTTGAGGACAGGGACAGCATGGATTCCGAGATTATCGTAAAGCCGGACGGTTCCAGGGTACTGCTTTTAAGCCTGAATCTCGGCGGTATGGAATCCGTTATGAGCTTTGAAATTTCCAAAGCGACAGAAATGCCGTGGGAAAGGCTGGAAAATATAGCAAAGGAATATACTGAAAATAGTGAAGAAGATAACACAGAAGACGAGGAAGAAAATGAGATAGAAGAAACACCGCGCGTTCCGCGTGGAAGAAGCTTTTTGGACAGCTTAGATAACAGTAAAAAGAAAGCACCGTATTCTTATCTTGCGGATGACAGCAATACGATTACATATAAGGGCGTGACCTTCTACTGTGATGACGAAAAGCAGGCGCTTTGCCTGGGAGATACGAGTGATGTCGACAATACGCTGGTAATTCCGCTGTCAGGGGGCGGCTGTTTGAAAGTGAATCGTGACAATCTGGGAGATCTGGCGAGGGCAATCGGCATGTTTAGCCCGGAGGATCAGGGAAGGATTATGCGCGCCATTTCCCTGGATGCGAAGGTGCGGCAGACAAAGATGCAGATAGAGGAGGAGACGAGCGGAACGAATATCGGAGAAGAGAGTCAGAATGCGTGATCAGAGGCGCGGGGGAGCAGGTGGTTTGCTCCCCGCAGATGATCACGAATAATAACCAGCCTTTCCGATACCGATTGTTTCAAAATACCTGGAACGCAGGATGTCGCGTTCTATATCTACTTTCATTTCCTCATAAGTGCCGTCTTCTTTTGCTTCTCTTACCATTTCTTCCGCGTCTTCTACTTTCATTTCCCGCCAGCAGGAGACGTCCGAACCGAACCACATATATGAATATCCCTGTTCCGTAGACACTCCGGTTTCATTTAATATTTCATTCAGCATTTCAATCACCTGATCCGTTTCCACCCGAAACAAAGAATGTCCGTTGATGCTCGGCACAATTAAAGAATCATAGGCGACACAGCAGTCAATCATACAAATCATATTATCCGCTGTTTCTATCTGCAGATTGCTGTCAAATAAATAATGCATGTTGCCGTATGTTTTCATCTTATATTTTTTATTTAAATTCCTTATATCCGTGCCGAAACCGATAAATTCATCTTCAATTATAACGCCCTTGTGAGGCAGCAGTTCAATATTCATTTTTTCGTTTCTCCTTTAAATTTGACTGAAATAAAGTTGAGAATGCTGATACATTTTCTCTGAGCGCACATCAGTGAGCTTCTTTAATTGTATCATAATATCTCATTGATTCAATTCCGATTGCAGTATTTTTAACGCCTCGTCCCTCGGAATGAACGTTTGGAGAGCTTTGGGCTGTTTATAGTGGTTATTTTGTAAATTTTTGTTCTTCGAATGAGAATCATTGATATATTCTTTGATAGAATATCCGAACTTTGCAAAAAATGCTTTCGAGAGATATTTCGGGTCTGAAAAGCCGCTGAGTTCTGACAGTGCAGCAATAGAGGCCCTTTCTTTGCCGGCTATTAGCAATGCATGTTCTAAACGTATGCCGGTGATATATTCCTGAAAGGTTACGCCGAAATTCTCTTTGAAAAAATGTGACATATGGGTAACGGTTAACTGTTCAAGGGCGGCTAAGTCCTTAAGTTGTATCGGATATAAATAATTGTCGTCGATATAGGAAGAAATTCTTTGTATTCTTTCGTTTCTTTTTTTCTGTGAGTAATATTCGGACTCATTAATCTGAATACAGTCAAGAGTACAGAGGCAGGTTTTTACGATTGTGATAAGACTGCGCACGCAATTTAATTCGAAATAATCCTCTTCTTTATAATAAGACATCACCAAAGCTTTTATCTGTGCGACAAATTCTGAGTATTTGTTATTATTTGAAAACTGCGCCCTAAGGTTACCGGTGCGAAAACGTGTATTTCGAAGTGAGGGATAGTAATCAAAGCAAAAATGTCCGGAAAATTGAAGGATCATTGCAGTGATTCCTTTTCCGTTCGTGTCTATTTCATGCATTTCGCAGGGATTGATGATGATAGAATCACCGGGGGACAATGACAGGACGGAATCCTTCAGGGTAATAAGACAGCTTCCGTCAAGGATAAACAAAAGCTCAAAGTCGCTGTGCATATGGAAGTTTCGGTATACAATGTGTATGAGAAATGCGTTGATATGTTTTATTTTATGATGTTCTATGATTTCAAACTCTTTATTGCCGTTCATTCATACTCCAATCTCAGTGTAAATCTTATGCCCAGATTTGTGCGCGCAACATAGCTCGGCAGGTTTAAATTGGCATCGCCAAGCCGCCCTGGTTTTCACAATCCAGTATAATATATAGAGAGAATAATCGCAAGATTGTCGTGATTGGAGACGAAGATCGTCGTTGTCTGAAAACGAAAAAAGATTATAATAAAAATAGCAGGAATGCATCAGTTAAATTAAAGGAGGAAGCAGAATGTCGGAAATTTTTGAGAGTGTCGGAAAGATTCAGTATGAAGGAGCAGACAGTAAAAATGCGTTGGCATTTCATTATTATGACCCGGAACGTATGATTATGGGGAAACCGATGAAGGAGCATTTGCCGTTTGCGATGGCATGGTGGCATAATCTTTGTGCGACAGGCGTTGATATGTTCGGACGCGGAAGCGCCGATAAGAGCTTTGGCGCCAAGGAAGGTACCATGGAGCATGCAAAGGCTAAGGTTGACGCGGGATTTGAGTTTATGGAAAAGCTTGGAATTGAATATTTCTGTTTCCATGATGTTGACCTTGTTCCGGAGGCGGATGATATCAAGGAAACAAACAGAAGATTAGACGAAATATCGGATTACATGTTAGAGAAAATGAAGGAGACAAACATCAAGTGTCTCTGGGGTACGGCAAACATGTTCGGAAATCCGAGATTTATGAACGGCGCCGGAAGTACGAACAGCGCGGATGTATATTGCTTTGCGGCAGCGCAGATTAAAAAAGCCTTGGATCTTACGGTGAAGCTTGGCGGTAAAGGCTACGTGTTCTGGGGCGGCCGTGAGGGGTATGAAACACTTCTTAACACGGATGTGAAATTTGAACAGGAAAACATTGCACGTCTTATGAGAATGGCGGTTGCGTATGGAAGAAGCATTGGATTTACCGGCGATTTTTATATTGAGCCGAAGCCGAAGGAGCCGATGAAGCACCAGTATGACTTTGATGCGGCAACGGCAATTGGTTTCCTTAGACAATACGGATTGGATAAGGACTTTAAAATGAATATTGAGGCGAACCACGCGACGCTTGCCGGACATACGTTCCAGCATGATTTGAGAATATCGGCAATTAACGGAATGCTTGGAAGCATTGACGCCAATCAGGGGGACTCTCTGCTGGGATGGGATACGGATGAATTTCCTTTTAATGTGTATGAGAGCACCATGTGTATGTATGAAGTGCTAAAGAACGGCGGAATTACAGGCGGCTTCAATTTTGACGCAAAGACACGAAGACCTAGCTACACCAAGGAGGATATGTTTGCAGGATATATTCTCGGGATGGATACCTTTGCACTTGGATTGATTAAAGCTGCCGAGTTAATTGAGGACGGAAGAATCGACGATTTTATCAGGGAGCGTTATTTAAGCTATCAATCAGGAATAGGCGCTAAGATTATATCGGACAGTACAAGTCTTGAAGAATTGTCGGCGTATGCGGAAAGATTGGGAGCGCCGGACTTGCCTGGCTCCGGAAGGCAGGAGTATTTTGAGGGAGTCGTGAATCAGATTTTGTTTCACTAGAGAAGAAAGGATAACGGTGGTTATATTGAAAAAGCAGGCGTTTAACCCGTATTTGCCGACGTATGAATATATTCCTGACGGAGAGCCGAGAATCTTTGGAGACAGGCTGTATGTGTACGGTTCGCACGACAGAGCGGGAGGAGATAATTATTGTCTGAACGATTATGTGTGCTGGTCGGCTCCGGTTGACGATTTGAGTGACTGGCGGTTTGAGGGGACAATTTTTAAAAAGATTCAGGAACCGTTGTACAATGGAACAGACATTGTGAATCTTTACGCTCCCGATGTGGTGAAAGGTGTTGACGGCAGATATTATCTTTATTACAGTATGGAAAACTCGGAAGTAATTTCCGTGGCAGTGTGTGACACTCCGGCAGGCGAATATGAATTTTTGGGGCATGTTCATGACGAGAGCGGATATGAGCCGGGTTCAAAAGACGGAGACTGGATTCAGTTTGACCCGGGCGTTTTGGTAGATGATGACGGAAAAGTGTATTTGTATAGCGGATTTAATCCGTTTTTCCCTTTTAAGGAGAATCGGACCTATGTGGGAGCGCATGTAACAGAGCTAAAGGCGGATATGGTTACGGTGGCGGGCGAGCCAAAGGTCATTCTTCCAAGGCATGACGAAAGCTTTGGGGGGCATGATTTTTTTGAAGCTTCTTCTATCAGAAAAATCGGGGACACTTATTATTTTGTATATTCCTCACAGCAGTGCCATGAATTATGCTATGCAACAAGCGGATATCCGGACAGAGATTTTAAGTTCAGGGGAACGCTGATTTCAAATATGGATTTGTATTATGAGGGAAATAAGGAGCTTCTTAACCATGGCGGAAATGACCATGGAGGAATGGTGTGCGTAAACGGTCAATGGTATATTTTTTACCACAGACCGACGAACCGGACGATGTTCTCCAGGCAGGGAAGCGCGGAGCCAATCCGGATTTTGGAAGACGGCTCCATTAAACAGGCGGAGATGACTTCATGCGGCTTAAACGGCGGACCGCTTTCCGGCAGGGGAGCCTATGAGGCCGGGATCGTCTGTAATCTGTTCAGCGTAACAAGACCGAGGATACTAAACCCGGACGATTTTATGGCGTCCATGCATGACGAAGAGTATTTGCCGTATCTGACACAGGACGGAGAGGACAGGGAGACGGCTCCGGGAACGTATATTGCGCAGATTACGGACGGTTCATGCCTTGGCTTTAAGTATTTTGATTTTAATGCAAAGGACGCTGAAGTCACGGGAGAGATATCTGTCACGACAAGAGGAACAGGTTCGGGAACGATGCAGATTTACATTGCGCGTGAAGGGGAACCCGTCTCGGAAATAGAAATAAAGGAGAGTAAAGACTGGTGTCGGTATAAAGCGGCTGCCCGGATTGAAAAAGGTGTTTATCCCCTGTATTTTGTGTTCCGCGGACAGGGCGAGATACAGATGTGCGGGTTTGAGCTTTATTCCCGCGAGCAATGAGCCAAGCAGCCGCGCTAAGTGCCCTGAGGGTAAAGTGCCCCGCGGGTAAAGTGCCCTGCGGGTATGCGCGGATATTCGGCGAATGCCGCGTTTACACGGTTGACTTGCATAAATCCCAAAAGGTGATATAATTTGAAAAGAAATGATAAGTTGCTTTTTCAAGTTATATCATCTTTTTATGTTGCCATGCATCTGAAGGAAGCTGCCGGTGGCAGGTTCCGTAAGTGATGAGTGATGAGCAGTAACAGTGAAGACGTAAGGCTGAACTGTTACGATGAGCAGAAATTACAGAATAGAGGCCGGGACATGTATTTTATATTCTTATTATTGTGGATTGTTTTAAACGGGCAGTTTACCTGGGAGATTTTAGGATTTGGCATGGTCATTTCAGCGGCGCTGTATTGGTTTTGCTGCAGGTTTTTGGACTATTCTCCCAAACGGGATCTCGCCATACTGCGGAGACTGCCGTTGATTTTTTTCTATGTGCTGATTTTGATTAAGGAGATTATCAAAGCGAATGTAGATACGATTCGGATGGTATTAAGCTTTCGCAATCAGATAGATCCTGTGATTGTAAAATTTCATACAGGACTTAGAACAAAGACCGCGAGGGTGGTTTTGGCCAATTCCATCACGCTGACGCCGGGGACGATTACGATTGCGCTGGAGGGGGACGAGCTGACGGTGCATGCGCTGGATGAGGATTTTGCAAAAGGCATAAATGAAAATATATTCTTACGGATACTTTTAAAAATAGAGGCGGCTGACGGAAAGGGTGAGGGAGGCGGACATGAAAAGCGGAATTGACACATTGGTATCGGCGTATCACGCGGCGTTTTGGGTGATTTTGATTATACTTGCAGTCATGGTAGTTATCTGTCTGATTCGGGCGGTGATTGGTCCGCGGGTTGCAGACCGCATTGTCGCAGTCAATATGATGGGGACGATGGTCAGCGTTATGATTGCGCTGCTTGCCATTTTATTTCAGGAAGGATATCTTGTGGATATCTGTATGATTTACGCTATGATCAGTTTTCTGGCGGTCATTATCATAACCAAGGTATATATGGGAGTTTATCTGGAGAGAAAGAGCAGGGAGGGGAAAAAGGATGCAGATGCTTGAGTGGGTTCGTTTTGTCGCTGTGCTGCTGTTTTTAGTGTCGGGAATTTCTATTTTTCTTCTGGAGCTGTTCGGCGTGTTCCGTTTCCGGTTTGTGTTAAATCGGATGCAGGTTGCGGCGACAGGGGATACGCTTGGAATCAGCCTGTGTATGGTGGGGCTGATTTTGGCAAACGGCGCGGATTTTACTTCGGCTAAGATGGTTCTGGTGATTATTTTCCTGTGGTTTGCATCTCCGGTATCCTCCCATGTTATAGCCCGTCTGGAGTATATTACCGACGAGACCTTAGAGGAGAATTGCCGGATTGTGGAGGCCAAGGAGCCGGAGAGGGAAGAGGAGGAGACATGACGGAGATTTTAAATTATATTCTGCTGGGATTTTTGGTGGTCTGTGCCGTATCGGTAAGCTTTTCTAAAAATCTGCTGAATTCGATTTTGATATTTATGTCGTACAGCCTTGTGATGTCCGTAATCTGGATTCTTTTGAAGTCCCCGGATCTGGCGATTACGGAGGCAGCCGTGGGCGCGGGCATTACAAGTGTGTTGTTTTTTATCACATTAAAGAAGATTCATGCCATACAGTCGGGGAAGAGAGAGGAGGAAGAGGATGAGCCGGAGAAGAGAGCAGAGTGAATATGAAAAGACCTTTGCGTTTCGTTTCTTCCGCTGGCTTTCGGGGGAGAAGGACGCTTATATCGGCAATATGGAAATGCGCCCGCAGAAGGAATACGAAGAAAAGGAAGAGACGGTTGCGGAGCGGATGCGCGAGAAAGGAAAATTTTCGGCGGAGGTTTACGACAAAAAGTATAACAGAGAGCTTCGTTTTTTTGACCGTCTCTACCGGGCTTTTAGTATTATATTCTGTATCGCAATTGTCGCCGTGCTGATTTTTACGGTCTCCTTTTTGCCGGAGGTGGGAAACGAGGCAAATCCGGATAACAATATCGTATCCGAGACTTACATCAGCAGGGGTATATATGATACCGGAACCGTGAATATTGTCACGGGAATGATTCTGGCGTACCGTGCGTTTGATACCTTCGGTGAGACAAACGTATTGTTCGTGGCAACCTGCTGCGTGATGATTCTTTTGATGGTGGACGAGGATAAGATCCGGGAAAATAAAGAGTCGAATGACAGGGGATTTGAACCGAAAAATGATGTGATCTTACAGAAGGTGGCGCATGTTTTGGCGCCGGTAATTTTTTTGTTTGGCATTTATATTATATTGAACGGGCATCTCTCGCCGGGAGGTGGGTTTTCGGGAGGAGCGATGATCGGGGCAGGACTTACGCTGTACGTGGCGGCGTTTGGTTTTGAGAAGACGGAGAGATTTTTTAATGAGCGGGTATACCGTATCGTGAAGGTGACCGCTCTGATGCTGTATGGATGCATTGTGTTGTATTATTTCTACACCGGGGCCAACGGCTTGGCAAATCTGATCCCGCTCGGAGAAGCGGGGAGGATATTGAGCGGCGGAATTACGTTGCCGATTAATATTTTTGTGGGCTCGGAGGTTGCGTGTACAATATATGCGTTCTATGCGTTGTTCCGGAGAGGAGGCTTGTGATGGGAAACCATGTTTTTGCGAATTACGGGGAGGTCGTGGCCATGCTGTTGTTTGGAATCGGCTTTACGAACCTGCTGCTGCAGAAAAATATGATAAAAAAGATTATCGGGTTAAATATTATGGATACGGCGGTCTATCTGTTTCTGGCGGAAAAGGGATATATTGAGGGGCATCTCGCGCCGATCGTCGTAAATGGGGATTTGAATCCGGAGACCTACATCAATCCGATTCCAAGCGGACTGGTGCTGACGGGGATTGTCGTATCGGTTTCTGTGACGGCGCTGATGCTGTCTCTGACTATCCGTCTGTACCGCAGATATCATACGCTGGATTTGGATGAAATCACGACAAGATTGAAAAAGGAAGGACGATAAATGGAATTTGTACTGAATTTCCCCTGTTTTTCGATTCTGCTGGCGATGTTTGCGGCGATAATAAGCTCTGTGTTAAAGGGAAGGGGAGCAAAAATTTTAAATACGTTTGTGGTTTCTCTTGTGGGCCTTATGTCGCTTGCGGTGCTTATTTTTACCGTGCGGACGGGGGAATGCTATGTCTATGTTATGGGACATTTTCCGGCGCCGCTTGGAAACGAGCTGCGTTTTGGCGCGCTGGAGGCGGGGATGGCGCTCTTTTTTGCCGTAATTATGCTGCTTTCGCTAAACGGCGGACGGAGAAAAATTAAACTGGAAATTGCGGAAAATAAAGAGCATCTCTATTATGTTATGGTGAATCTTTTGCTTTCCTCTCTGCTTGCGCTGGTTTACACAAACGATTTGTTTACGGCGTATGTTTTCGTGGAAATCAATACGATTTCTGCCTGCGGTCTGATTATGATTACCGAGCACGGAAGGTGTATTGAGGCGGCAATGCGTTATATGATTATGAGCCTGCTTGGGTCCGGTCTGTTTTTAATAGGAATCTGCATTCTCTATGATCTGACGGGCCACCTTCTGATGAGCTATATCCACACAAGTATAGAGGCGATTGTGGAAGCGGGGACATATTCCGTGCCGCTTTTGGTAACAATCGCATTGATTGTGGTGGGACTTGCCATAAAAAGCGCCTTGTTTCCGTTTCATGCGTGGCTTCCGGACGCCTATGGATATTCCACGGTATCTTCTGCGGCGATGCTTTCAAGCCTGGTCTCGAAAGGGTACATTTTCCTTTTGATTAAGCTGATGTATCGTGTGATCGGATTTCCGATTTTTGCAAACAGCAAGGTGATTGACGTTCTGTTTGTTTTCGGAATTGCGGGAATGATTATGGGCTCCTTAAGCGCAATCAGGGAAAATGACATCCGCAGGATGATTTCTTATTCCTCGGTCGCGCAGATCGGTTATATCTATATGGGCTTTGGCCTTGGAACAATGGCCGGAATGGTTGCAAGCATTTTTCATATCCTTTCCCATGCGGCGACAAAGTCACTGCTGTTCGTATCGGCGGTGGGGCTTACCGATGTGTCGGGGAATCACAAGGATTTTGAGCAGCTGACGGGCGCTGCGTATCGAAATAAGGCGGCGGGCGTGGCGTTTACCGTCGGGGCGTTGTCTATGGTGGGAATCCCTGCGTTTTCGGGGTTTGTCAGCAAGCTCTTGTTTGCGCAGGCGGCGATGGATCAGCATGAGAAAATGCTCCCGGCGCTTATTGTGCTGGCGGTCAGCTCGGTCTTGAATGTCATCTATTTTATGAAGACTGTAATTCGAATATATACGCCGGTACAGACAGGCTATCCTTCGGTCAGGGCCAAAGAAAATAAGCTGTTTGTGGTGACGTTGATTTGTTTCATCGTATTAAATGTTTTGCTCGGCATGTGTTCTCAGCCGATTACGGAATGGATTGTACAGGGACTTAACGTGTTTGCATAGGAGGGAAAGGGAATGGAAGAGAAAATGAATTTTATACTGCTTGTTCCGATACTTTTTCCTGTGATTGCAGGCGTATTTCTGGTGTGGAAGAGGGAGTTTCGAAAGAGGAGAAATCTGCTTTGGTTTGTGGGGACGGCGCTTCTTATTACCGGAACTTTCGTCGCAGTGAATCTCATGGGAGGAGAACGCCGTTTGACGGCGTTTTATCTGACGAAGGAGCTTCCGGTATTTTTTAAGCTGGACGCACTGGGCAGGCTGTTTGCGTTGCTTGTGACGCTCGTCTGGATTCTGGCGGGCTTCTTTTCGTTTGAATATATGAAAAAGGAAAAGCGGGAAACGCGCTATTACGGCTTTTATCTGATTACGTTCGGCGTTCTGCTGGGGCTTGATTTTTCGGGGAATCTAATTACAATGTATTTGTTTTATGAGTTTATGACGCTGGCCTCTCTGCCGCTGGTGCTTCACTCCCAGACGAGGGAAGCGTTGATGGCAGGGCTGAAATATTTGTTTTATTCCTTCTGCGGGGCGTATTTGGCGCTGTTTGGCATATATTTTCTTATTCGCATGGGAAATACCATTGAGTTTACGCCGGGCGGCGTGTTTGAGAGCGGCTTTCTGGCGGAACATGAGACGCTGTTTCTCGTGATAACAATGCTTTTGATTTTTGGATTTGGCGTGAAGGCGGGCATGTTTCCGATGCATGCCTGGTTGACCGCGGCACATCCGGTTGCGCCGGGACCGGCCTCCGGCGTGCTTTCCGGTATCATTGTAAAGGGCGGTGTCCTGGCGTTAATCCGCGTCCTGTATTATTTGATCGGACCGGGATTTCTTTCGGGTACAAGGGTGCAAAAGATATGGATTATTCTGACGCTTATCACGATTTTTATGGGTTCCATGCTCGCGTTCAGAGAGCCGGTTCTAAAAAAAAGGCTCGCCTATTCCACGGTTAGCCAGGTTTCCTATATTCTGTTCGGACTGGCCGTGTGTGAGAGGAGCGCTTTTGAAGGGGCGCTGCTGCATGTCGTTGCCCATGCGTTGATTAAGGTTTGTCTCTTTTTATGCGCGGGAGCCATAATATACCGGACCGGTTGTAAGCGCGTGGAGGAACTCGTAGGGATCGGAAAAAAGATGCCGGTGACGCTCTGGTGCTATACCATCGCTTCTTTGGGATTGATCGGGATTCCGCCTACAAGCGGTTTTGTCAGTAAATGGTATCTGGGGATGGGTGCGCTTGACAGTGAAATTCCGATATTTTCATGGCTTGGTCCCATGATCCTTATTATAAGCGCACTGCTTACGGCGGGCTATCTGCTCCCTGTGACGATGAAAGGATTTTTTCCGGGGGAAGAATTTGTTTGTAAGCGGGAGAAGGAGCCGTATCTTATGACGGCGCCGCTTATCATTTTAGCTGCTTTGACACTTTTTATCGGTATTTTCCCGGAGACGGTGCTGACGGTAATCCGTACAATTTCCGGTGTATGCATATAAGGAGGGAGACGGATGAATGCGATATGTTTACTTCTTGTGGTACTGATTCCTCCTCTGGCGGGAGCGGTTGTAGCGTTGGCGCCGTGGAGACGACGCACTCACTGGATGATCTTTTTGGAATTTGCCGTGGTTGTCAATTCTGTTTTGGTATGGCTGTTACTTTTTAACCGCCCGGCCGATACGCTGACGCTGATTCATTTTACGGGAGAGTTGTCAATTGCGTTTCGGCTGGACGGACTGGGAACGGTTTTTGCCGGGCTGGTGTCTTTTCTCTGGCCGTTTGCGACCTTGTACGCGTTCGAATATATGACAAAGGAAAAGCATGAGCGTGTGTTTTTCTTCTTTTATACGCTGACGTACGGAGTGACGCTGGCGATTGCGCTTTCGGATAATATTTTAACAATGTACTGCTTCTATGAAATGCTGACGCTGGCGACGGTGCCGCTTGTTATGCATACGCTCTCGCGCGAGGCCGTTTTGGCGAGCCGGAAATATCTGTATTATTCAATCGGCGGGGCGGCATTTGCATTTATCGGCATGATTTTTATTATTACCTATGGGGATACAACGGAATTTCTTCTGGGCGGCGTTTTAAATATGGTAAAGGTGGGAGAGAACAGAAATGTTTTGCAGTTTATTTATTTTCTGACCTTTTTGGGATTCGGCGTAAAGGCCGCGGTATGTCCGTTTAATTCCTGGCTGCCGCAGGCGGGAGTTGCGCCTACGCCGGTTACGGCGCTGCTGCATGCGGTTGCGGTCGTAAAGTCAGGGGCTTTTGCGATTCTTCGGGTAACGTATTACAGCTTTGGGACGGATTTTTTGAGAGGCAGCTTTGCGCAGAGTGCCGTTATGGCGATTGTTATGTTTACGATTGTCTACGGCTGCAGCATGGCGGTAAAGGAAACGCATTTAAAGCGGCGTCTTGCTTTTTCTACGATCAGCAATCTTTCCTATATATTATTCGGAGCCGTGCTTATGACGCCGCTTGGCCTTGTGGGGGCGCTTAGTCATATGGTATTTCACGCGCTGATGAAGATTTGTTCGTTTTTTTGCGCAGGCGCCATTATTCATCAGACGGAGCGGATTTATGTACATCAATTGGACGGGCTTGCAAAAAAAATGCCAAAAATCTTTGGCATCTTTACCGTATCGGCCTTAGCGCTTATGGGTGTGCCGGGATTATGCGGCTTCATCAGCAAATTCAATCTGGCGTCGGCAGCGATAGAGAGCGGAAACTTGCTTTCTTATTTTGGAATAGGCTGCCTGCTTATTTCCGCACTGCTCACGGCAATCTATATGTTGAGCATTGTGGTACGGGCGTATTTTCCGGCAGAAGGTTTCCGGGAAGAGACGCTTGAGGGTATCACAGATCCGAATTGGATGATGCTTGTTCCGCTTATCGTATTCGTAATTTTAATCGTAGGATTCGGGGTGTTCTCGGCGCCGCTTGTCACACTTTTTAAAGATATTGCAGGCGGATTGTTTTAGAGGAGGAAGGCAATGCGAAGCATTAAAAAAAGCCTGCCTCCGACTTGCCGCCGAGCGTGAAGGCGAGGGGGCGCAACCTTATTAGAGGAGGAAAGGAGATATGGCGTATTTATTGATTTTTCTGGTTTGTTTTCCGTTTGCGGCGGCGTTTGTTGTGTACGGAATCGGGCGTTTTCATAAGGCGGCGAGGGATTATGCCGCTGCCGCGGCAGGGCTTGTGGAATTTGCGGCTATGTTGATTGCGGTGTGTCCGGTATATAAGATGTTTGTGGAGGGAAATATGCCGCAGGCGCTGCGGAGGGCTGTGATTCCCGGAGTCTGCGGGATGGGCTTAAGCTTTACCTTAGACGGCTTTCGCAGTATATACGGGGTGATTGCCGCGTTTATGTGGCTTGCAACACTTTTGTTTTCAAGAGAGTATTTTAAACATCACAGGAACAGAAACCGCTATTATCTGTTTAATCTCATGACGCTTGGCGCGCTGCTCGGCGTGTTTTTTGCGGCGGATTTATTTACGGCGTTTGTCTTTTTTGAGATTATGTCATTTACCTCCTATGTGTGGGTGGCGCAGGAGGAAAATAAGGCGGCGCTTCGTGCGGCCGAAACATATCTTGCCGTTGCCGTAATCGGCGGGCTTGCAATGCTTTTGGGGCTGTTCTTTTTGTATCATGAGCTTGGAACGCTTGATATGGCGCAGCTTTTAAGTGCGGCTTCAAGCTGCAAAAACAAGGCCTCTCTGTATCTTGCAGGAGCATTGATCTTTTTTGGATATGCTGCAAAGGCGGGCGCGTTTCCTTTGCATATCTGGCTGCCTAAGGCGCATCCGGTTGCTCCGGCGCCGGCGTCCGCGCTGCTTTCCGGTATCCTGACAAAATCGGGGATTTTTGGGATTATTGCGGTAAGCACGAATCTGTTTTTGTGGGATGAAAGATGGGGACTGTTTGTTCTGGCAATCGGAGTGGCGACGATGGCGCTTGGCGCCGTACTGGCCGTCTTTTCAGTGGATATCAAACGGACGCTCGCGTGTTCCTCGATGTCGCAGATTGGGTTTATTCTGGTTGGAATCGGAATGCAGGGGATTTTGGGGGAGGAGAATGCGCTGGCTGTCAGGGGAACGCTTCTTCATATGGTAAACCATTCTCTGTTCAAGCTGATTCTCTTCCTTGTGGCAGGTACGGTTTATATGAATGTTCATAAACTTGATTTGAATGCGGTCCGGGGATTTGGGAGAAAGAAAAAACTGCTTCATGCCGTCTTTTTGTCGGGGGCGCTCGGGATTGGCGGTATCCCTCTTTTTAGCGGATATATCAGCAAGACGTTGTTACATGAGGGGATCGTAGAGGGGATTGCACAGGCAGGAGGTAATGTGCTTTGGTTTTTAAAGGTCGTAGAATGGCTCTTTTTGATCAGCGGCGGAATGACGATTGCTTATATGACGAAATTGTACGTTGCGCTTTTCTGGGAAAAAAATTCAGACAGCAGGATTCAGCAGTCATATGACGGGCAAAAAACGTACTGGAGTCCGGTAAGCGGTGCGCCCGTTGTATTTGCTGCCGGGCTGGTGGCGCTGTTCGGTTTACTGCCGCAGATTTTTATGAACAGAATTGCGGATTTCGGCGGCGGATTTTTTGGCCTTGCGGATTATGCGGGCAGCGTCTCTTATTTTAGCCTGGAAAATTTGAAGGGCGCGGCGATTTCCATGGCAATCGGAGCCGTAATCTACGCGGGAATCCGACGTTTTTTGATGAAGGAGACAAAAGCAGGGAAGGAATATGTTATGGCGCTGCCGAAGTGGCTGGATTTAGAGCAGCTTTTATATCGGCCGCTGCTTCTTAGGATTTTACCGTTCTTAGGAGCGCTTGCGTGTCGTATTTTAGACAGTCTGGTAGATTTTGTGATAGTTCTTCTGCGCAAGAGTGTGTACAGGGACAGAAAAATTCCGCATGAGCTGCCGGAGGGAAATACACTTACGCATGTGCTGGGGAAGATTTTTGACGGTGCGCGCAGGGGGAAGAGAGCGCTTTTGCGGCAGGAGATTCCGGAGAATGAGGCTACCTATGAGCACAGATTTGCGGTGCAGTGGGAGAAATTTATGGAGACAAATACGATTATCGGAAGGAGTTTGTCCTTTGGTTTGCTGTTGTTTTATGTGGGACTTGTCTTTACGCTGCTTTATCTCTTGATTTGCAGCTGAGTTAGGAGGGGTATGATGGAGATACGGGAAGTATTGGAAAAGGTAAAGGAGGGGGAGCTGTCCGTAAATGAGGCGGCGTCTTATCTTCGCAGGGAGCCTTTTGAGGAGATGGGGTATGCAAAACTGGATATGCATAGACGGGTCCGTTCCGGATTTTCCGAGGTGATTTTTTGCAGCGGGAAAACGGATGAGCATCTGCTTCGCATTTTCGGGAAGCTCTATGAGACGGACGGTGAGGTGTTCGGGACAAGGGCTACCGCGGCACAGTATGAAATGATTCAAAAAGAATACCCTATGGCAATGTACGATCCCGTTTCTCACATTTTAAAAATTGAAAAGCCAAAGAAAAGAATCGGAAAGATTGCGGTATGCACGGCGGGAACGGCGGATATTCCGGTAGCGGAGGAAGCGGCGCAGACGGCTGAATATTTCGGGACGAATGTAGAGCGCATCTATGATATAGGGGTGAGCGGCCTGCATCGGATGCTCTCAAAGCTTGAGCAGATACAGAGTGCAAACTGTGTGGTGGCGGTTGCCGGTATGGAAGGGGCTTTGGCGAGTGTGTTAGGCGGTCTGGTGGACAAGCCTGTGATTGCCGTTCCGACATCTGTCGGATACGGGGCGAGTATGCACGGCCTTTCCGCTCTGCTGACAATGATCAATTCCTGTGCGAACGGGATTGCCGTTGTAAATATTGACAACGGATATGGGGCCGGTTATATGGCTACACAGATAAACAGATTAGGAGTACATGATGAATAAAAAATTATATTTGGAATGCTTTAGCGGAATCAGCGGCGATATGCTGGTGGCGTCTCTTCTTGATCTTGGAGCTGATTGGGAGTATTTAAAAGAATCTTTGCGGAAACTGAATCTGACCGGATATGAGGTGCGGATGAGACGGGTGAAAAAATCGGGATTGGATGCCTGTGATTTTTTGGTGGAGCTTGACGAGGCTCATGAGAATCATGATCACGATATGGCCTATCTGCACGGGCATCATGAGCATGAGAGCAGTGATGTCTGGCACAAAAATCATCACGGGGGCCATTCCCATGCGCACAGAGGGCCAAAGGAAATTGAGCAGATTATTAGGGAGGCTTCGCTTGGCAGAAGGGCGGAGGAAATTGCGCTGCGGATTTTCGGGATTCTTGCAGAGGCGGAGGCAAAGGCCCATGGAGTCGATACGGAGCAGGTGCATTTTCATGAGGTGGGAGCGGTAGATTCTATTGTGGATATTGTATCAATTGCCGTATGCATTGAGAATCTTGGAATTACAGAGGTAATAGTGCCTATGCTATATGAGGGCGGCGGCATGATCCGCTGTCAGCACGGTTTGATTCCTGTTCCTGTTCCGGCAGTTGTAAATATCGCAGAGAAGCACCGGTTGTTACTGCATCGGACTGAGGTGGAGGGCGAGCTTGTCACGCCGACGGGGGCCGCCGCCGCCGCTGCGTTAGTTACATCAAAAGAATTGCCGCGGGAATTTACGGTTTTAGGAATCGGGCTTGGGGCGGGAAAGCGGAATTATGAGGTCCCGGGTATTCTCCGTGCGATGCTGATAGAAGAAAAGAGGGAGGGAACAGATTTTATCTATAAGCTTGAGACGAATATTGACGACTGTACAGGGGAGGCTCTCGGCTATGTGATGGAGGCGCTTTTTGCGGCGGGGGCAAAGGACGTGCATTATACGCCTGTTTTTATGAAAAAGAACCGCCCGGCATATCAGCTAAATGTAATCTGTAAGGCGGAAGACGTTTCTGAGATGGAGAAAATTATTTTCTCGCAGACAACGACAATCGGGATTCGCCGTCAGAAGATGGAGCGCGCCGTATTGGAACGGGAAATAAAGGAGATACATACGTCGCTTGGCATGGTAAAGGTGAAGGTGTGCGGGGCTTTGCCGGAGAAAAGAGTGTATCCCGAATATGAGAGCATTGCGGATATCTGCCGGAGAACCGGTATGCCTTATGCGGCGGTTTACGGGCAGATTGTGAGTGAATGCTGTGGAAAAACAGAGTAGGAAATGGGGTATTGCGATGGAGGAGTATCAGAGGAAAAAGGCGGCTCTGCATCGGATGTTGGAAGAATATGTACAGGAAGATGTTATGCTGGCTTTTTCCGGCGGCGCTGACAGTGGACTGCTGCTTTATATGCTCTGTGAAAAGGCAAAGATATACGGGACACGCGTCCATGCAGTGACGGTTCACACAACGCTGCATCCTGTGCATGAGATCGAAGAGGCGGCGCGTGAGGCGCAAAAGGCAGGCGCGTATCACTCGGTAATGGAAGCGGACGAGCTTAAGGAAGCGGGGATCGCCGCAAATCCAGCGGACAGATGTTATCGCTGTAAGCGTTATCTTTATGGCAAAATGGTGGAGCTGGCAGCCGAAAGAGGGATAAGGTATATCATGGAGGGAACGAATGAGGATGATTTGCATGTATACCGTCCGGGAATCCTTGCGGTGAGGGAGCTTGGAATCATAAGTCCGCTTGCCGCGGTGCATATGCATAAGGACGAGGTGCGTAATCTTGCATCGGAGTATGGAATCACATTGGCAAAAAAGCCTGCCTCACCGTGTCTGGCAACGCGTTTTCCTTATGGAACAAGGCTTAGATATGAGGATATGCGCAGGGTAGAGCGGGCGGAAGAATTTTTGCGCAGCGAAGGGTTTTATAATGTTCGGGTGCGGGTGCACGGTGATATTGCACGTATTGAGGTTGACGAAAAAGATATGGGGAAAATATTATCGCTCCGGCAGGGGCTCCTTGCATATTTCAGGGAGCTAGGCTATGCATATATAACCCTTGACCTAGAAGGCTTCCGTTCCGGAAGCATGGACATAAATGTGAAGCATTTCTAAAAATATCTTTGTTTGACCTGCAGCCGAACCTTTCGGTGAGGGCGCTATATTAATATGAAACAGATACAGCCGGCTGCATATAGCAACCGGCTGTATTTGAAAGCATGTCTTTCAATGAATTGGCGTCTATTCGTCTGTCTCATGATATCTGTCTGCAAACTTATCGCCTCCGCAGCAGTGGCGTTCGCCGCTCTCCTCATAAACGATATAATCACCCTCACGAATGAAGATTACACCGCGTCTGTTCTTAATAAACGGACAGATAATCCGTCCTTCCTTGTCGGTAAGTTTTACAAGTCCGTCGGTAACAATCCAGCCGTCCGTGATCACATCACTCCATAATGAAAAGCCGTCCTCAAGCCCTTTGTCCGGTTCATACCTGACAGCTTCGACTGTAAAAGAAGTACGTTTATATCTTTTCATAGTTATTCACCTGCCTTATCTGTTTGACCTGTTACAAATATTATACAATATAGGCAGTGGCTTTACAAGAAAATTATTGAATATACATTAACGCCTATGCTATACTTTCATCAAAACATATTTTCTTTCAGACAAATCTTTTTTCTAAAGTTCTAAAGTTTGAATTGTCTGCAAAAGACGCATAGGGTGCTGTGAAGAGATATTGGAAGTAAAGTATTCATATTTAAATTATACCCAAGCAATGTACAAGGAGGAGAAGATGGATACAAAGACAGATTTATTAAAAGGGAGCATACTTAAGGTGCTGATTCTGTTTATGATTCCGCTTTTTATTTCGAGAGTGTTTCAACAGCTTTATAACACGGTTGATACGATGATTGTGGGAAACATTCTCGGTGAGAAGGCATTGGCGGCGATGGGAGCAAGCTCTGCGGTGTATGAGCTTTTGGTGGGATTTGCGCTCGGAATCGGAAACGGACTTAGCATTGTCGCGGCGAGGAGCTTTGGGACAGGAGATAAGGCGCTTCTGAAGCGTTCCGTTGCGGGGGCGCTTGTAATAGGCCTTGGGATAACCGGTGCAATCATGATTCTTTCCCGTATATTCCTGATGCCGCTGCTTCGGCTTTTGAACACGCCGGGGGAAATTATAGACGAGGCATATTCCTATGTTGCACTTTTGACCTTGTTTGCAGGGGTGATGTTTGCGTACAATTTGTTTGCCGGATTGCTTCGTGCGATCGGAAACAGCGTAGTGCCTTTGATATTTCTTGTATTATCGGCGATTTTGAATATTTTTCTGGATTTGTTGTTTATTACGCAGTTTGATATGGGGATTCGGGGCGCGGCAGTGGCAACGGTGCTCGCACAGGGAATTTCAGCGGTTTTATGTCTGATTTATATTGTTATGAAATGCCGCATTCTAATTCCCTCAAGGGAGCATTTTCGGTTCGACAAGGATTTATATTTGGAGCTTTTGGGGCAGGGCTTTTCTATGGGCTTTATGATGGCGATTGTGTCTACGGGTACGGTGATTTTGCAGTCGGCGATTAACGGTCTCGGTACGCTTGTGATTGCCGGACATACGGCTGCAAGAAAGCTGAACAGCTTTTGTATGATGCCGGTTTCCGTTACGGGAATGGCGCTTTCTACATTTGTCTCTCAGAACAGAGGAGCCAATCAGGGTGATCGGATCCGAAAGGGAGTTTTTTATGCAAATATGATTTCCGTGTTTTGGGGAGTGATATTGATGGCGATTTTGCTCCCGGGCGCGCCGGCGTTGGTGTCCGCGATGTCCGGCTCAAAGGAGACGGTTGTGCTTGATATCGGAACAAACTATATGAGGATGAATGCTCCGTTTTATGCGGTGCTTGGAATTTTGTTCAATCTGCGCTACTCTTTGCAGGGGCTTGGGAAGAAGTTGATACCGCTTGTATCCAGTATCATTGAATTTCTTGGGAAAATACTGTTTGTAATACTGATTATCCCGAAAATGGGATATTTTGGCGTCATTATATGTGAGCCCGTGATTTGGTGTCTGATGTGTTTACAGCTTCTTTACTCTTTCTATCGGAATCCGTATATACGGCAGTTTGGAAGAGCGGCAAAGCAAAATAGCAAAAATTTTAGAATTTCAGAAAAATAATAAGGACTTATTTTAGCTCTTAAATTTAGGTGAGAAGAAATAAAAAAATAAGCGCAAAAATGTGATATCGTGATACTATAATTTTTCTTTATAAGCAGTAAATAGCAGTAAAACTGCAGCAAGAAAGAGGAGGTATTAACTATTATGGTGAAGAGGAGAAAAAGACGTGACAGACTGGCGGCATTTGCGCTTGCCGTGGTGGTGGCTGCGACATCATGTATGCCGGCAATATCACAGCCGGTCTATGCAGCAGAGGGAGATGAGAGTAGTGAAACGGAGAGTCCTTTTGGCAAGAATGTAGCTAAGGGGAAAGAGGTGACGATTGAGTATCCGGAAGGGGCGAATCAGACTGACGCAAATAAGGATAGAATTGTGGACGGGTTTATTGCGGGCACAGCTGAAGAGCCGGATGTATGGTGGGAATCGAATAAACTGATTTCCGGTACGGATCAGGAGAACAAGGAAATACCACTTGAGGATCAAACGCTTAAGATCGTAATTGATTTGGGAAAGAGCTATTTAATAGATCGTATAGATCTTATATGGCGTGTGGAAGCGGCGCCGGATAAATATGTGCTTGAGACATCGGAGAATGGACAGGAATGGACTGCGGTTGTAGCGGATGCGAAAGCTCCGACGGAGATAGCGGATAGACAAGAGAAACATATTTTTACGCCAAAGAGTGCGCAGTATGTGAGACTGACATGTAAAGAGACTCGTGCGTATAATGTATATACCTTACGGGAGATAGAGGTATATACGGTCGGAAGCGTGGAAGAGCCGGGGGAAATCAAATATGCGCTGAATAAACCGGCGGGAGCATCAAAGGATAATAACAATTCCATTGGTTGGATTAATGACGGCAACACTAATACACGCTGGGAAACGGGCGGAATGACACAGGGAGATTCCGGATATTGTTATATTGATCTTGGCGGCGTTTATACGATTAATCAGGTGAAGCTGTTGTGGGAGGGCGCTTATGCATCGTCCTATACTATTGAAACAGCCACGGACGAAGCGGCTATTACTGAAGATAATCTGTCGAATGCCGATATGTGGAAGCAGGCGGATTCTGGTACGATTGAAAGTAGCGCATCGTTTCCATTGGAAAAGGTGCATGACTTTGCCGAAGTACAGGCGCGCTATGTGAAGCTGACAGGTACGACGGGAACAGGATACGGGCTTTCTATATGGGAGATGGAGATTAACCGTGTTCGAAACGCATTCCCTGTAGAGACGGTATATATAAGTGAAACATCTAAGGCATTGGAAAAAGGTAAGACATTGCAGTTATATCATCAGATATTGCCGGCAAATGCTGACAATCAGGAGGTGACATGGTCTTCTTCGAATGAGGAAGCGGCGACGGTAGATCAGAACGGATTAGTGACAGCGGTAGGTACCGGTTCGACGGATATTACCGTGACTACGAGTGATGGAAACAAGACGGCTGTTTGTGCAGTTACGGTGGTAGGTAAGGTGCTTGGTACGCCAAATGTATCAGCTGTTTTGGAGGACGGTAAAATAAAACTGTCTTGGGCGCCGGTGGAAGATGCGACGTCATATAAGATTTTTAGAAGCGAAGGAAACGTTGAGACAGAAATTGCTGACCCTCAGATTGTATCTGGTGAGACAGAACTTACATATACAGATGATACTGTGGAAGAGGGAAAGAGTTATGCATATCAAGTGCAGGCAGTTTCAAACGATGATAGCATTGTGGATAGTGAGAAGAGTGAAAAAACATCCTCAATTACGATTCCGAAGTCAGTGACATCGGTAACGATTACAAACCAGGAGCCGGAGGTTGTAGTCGGAGGTACATTAAAGTTGGACGCGACGGTAGAGCCGAGTGATGCTACCGATAAAACGCTAAAATGGTCTTCTGAAAACACAGAAGTGGCAACGGTGAATGAGACTACGGGAGAAGTGACGGCAATAGCGGCCGGAACAGCAAAGATTACGGCGGCTGCCGCAAACGGCGTGGCAGGTGAATGCACGGTAACCGTAAAAGCCAGGCTGGCAACGCCGAGGGTAAGTGCGAACAAATCCGGTGACGGTTATGATATCACAGTATCTTGGGATAAAGTTGACAATGCGGTGTCCTATGATATCTACCGTGAATCTGCTTTGAACGGAGCGTTTGCAACACCTATTAAAACAGGTTTGACAGATTTGACATATGTGGATGAATCCCTTGCGGACGGTACATATTGTTATAAGGTGGTTGCAAAGTCTGACGGTACGAATTACTATGACAGTTTAATAAGTGAAGCGACTGCTGTGGTTCAGGTCGGAGAGATTTCGCCGTTCGGTGTCAATGTGGCATTGAATAAAACCGTGACAGTAGAGTATCCGGCGGGTATGGGCGATTACGTTGACACAAGAAAAAATCAGCTCGTGGACGGATTCGTTGCCCCAAATGAAGGGGAAGGGGATGCATGGTGGGAAACTCCGCAATTGATTTCCGGTACAGATGAAAACAATGCTCCGATCCCGCTTGAGGATCAGACGGTAACAATAACAATTGATTTGGAAAAGCCATATTTTATAGATTGTGTGAATATTGTATGGCGTGTGCAGGCATCACCGAACAAGTTTGACCTTGAAGTTTCAAAAGACGGTCAGGATTGGAACAAGGTGGTGACGGATAGCAATACGCCACCGGATTCAGCAGAAGGTATGGCGCAAAGGAATGTGAAATATCCGTTTGAGGCGCAGGATGTGCAATACGTCAGACTGACATGTAAAGAGGTTCGTGCTTATAATGTATATACAATTCGGGAGATTGAAGCATATACGGTCGGAACCGTAGAGGCAGAAAATCCTCCGGAGCAGGCGGAAAGTATTTACATCAGCAGAGAATCGGCGACGCTGGATATTGATGAAAAACTGCGCTTATATGCACAGATGCTTCCTATGAATACAACGGATACTATTACATGGACGTCTGCTGATACTGAAGTGGCGACGGTAGATGAAAATGGTGTTGTGACGGCAAAGAAGGTTGGTACGACAAGGATTACGGCGGCATCAACAAAAAATGAAGATGTAAAAGTGACATGTGAGATTACGGTTGCACACAAACTGCCTGCACCACAAGTGTCGGCGGCGGTAACGGATGACAACCAGATCAAACTTACCTGGGAAGCTGTTTCAGGAGCTTCTGGATATGAGATTTACAGAATAAAGAATGGAACAGAAGAGAAGATTAACGATCCAAAGATTACGGGAACCGACACGCTGGCATATACGGATGCTTCTGTGGAAGGCGGAAATACTTACAGCTATTACGTGATTGCAGTTGCCGAAGCAGACAGTGACAACGTTGACAGTAATCCAAGCGCAAGTACGGAGCCGATTGAGCTTAAGAATATCATCACGAAGATTGCGTTCGCAAATGCGGCAGAGGTGCTTGGAACAGGAGAGACTCTGAAATTGGAGCCTGTGATTACTCCTGAGAATCCGGATAATAAGAGCCTTACATGGAAATCAAGCAATGAGGATGTGGCGACGGTAGATGAAAATGGAGTCGTAACGGCACATGCGAACGGCGATACCGTGATTACCGCAAGCGCGGTGGAAGGAAATGCGACGGCAGAGTGTGCGATTACAGTAAGAGCGAGACTGGGATTGCCGACAGTTATAAACGCGGCTAAGACGGATGATTACCAGGTAACGTTATTCTGGAGTCCGGTGGAGAATGCCGGTACATACGATATATATCGTGCGACCTCATTGAGAGGTGAGTTTACCCTTTATCAGAAAGACGTAACAGGTACGGAATATATAGATAAAGATTTGTCGGACGGTATCTATATCTACAAGATAGTGGTAAAGCCGGCGAATGAAGATACGCGTTATATACAGAGTGTGATGAGCCCGGCAACCGCTTCGGTTTTGGTCGGAGAGATTTCACCGTTTGGAACGAATGTGGCTTTGGGCAAGAAAGTGACGGTTGAATATCCACAAGGAGTTACACCGGTTGAAAATAATTGGAATGTAATGGTGGACGGACAAGTGGACAACGCCGTATGGGAGGCTACGTCTCTTGCAGGTGGAAATGCAAGCGGACCGGAACCTTATCCGGTGAAAGTATTGATTGACCTTGGAGACAGCTATTTGATAGACAGTGTCGATATTACTTGGCGTTGGGAGGCTGCGGCCAAAGAATATACGGTAGAGGTTTCGGAGGACAACGTTACATGGAACGAGGTTGCAGAGTCCACAGATCCGCCGACAAGCCTTGCCAACAGACTGAAAAAGCATGCGTTTGAACCGCAGGATGTACGGTATGTGAGGATAAATTGTAACACAACGACGCAGTACAATACATATACAATTCGAGAAATAGAAGTAAATACAATCGGAACCGTAAATTCGACAGACGAAGATTTGACGGTAAAAAATATTTACATCAGCCAGGAAGAGGCAGTGCGTGATATTAATAAAAAGCTGCATTTATATGCGCAGGTATTACCGGCAAATGCTTCGAACGGAACGATTACTTGGGCATCCACTGACGAAGCAATTGCAACCGTTGATGGAAACGGAATTGTGACCACAAAAGGCTACGGCGAGGTGGATATTACAGCGACTGCGGGAGGTAAGACGGCTACATGTCACCTCAGTGTTGCGATACAGTTAGATACACCGGAAGTGACTGCCGAGAGGACTGGCGACGAGGAGATTACGCTTACATGGAAAGCAATCGAGAATGCCGCGGGATATAAGGTTTACAGATCAAGCGGCGGCGCTTATACGGAAATTGAGACGCCGGATATCAAGGTAGAAGCGGAGAATGTTACTTATGTGGATTCTGCTGCCGTACGCGGCGCTACATACACATACAGAGTAGTGGCAGTCAGCAGCGGCGGAGAACACAGTGCAAGCAGCGATATGAGCGAACCGACAGAGGGAATTCTGATTCCGCTTGCAGCGACAGAGATTACATTTATAAATACCGAGACGGAAATTGCAGTTGGAGCCACATTGGAGTTGAAACCGCAGTTTAATCCAAGCAATGCGGATACGAGCCTGACATGGGATTCTAAGAATAAGAGCGTGGCTACGGTAGATGATAAGGGCGTTGTAACGGCGGTAGGCGCCGGTGAGGCAGTGATTACGGCAACAGCCGTAGAGGGCGGCAAAACGGCAGAGTATACGATTACGGTAAAGGCAAAACTGGCAACGCCGACAGTAAAAGCAGTGAAGTCAGATGATTATCAGATTACCGTATCCTGGAATACCGTAGCGAATGCGGCAACCTATGACGTATACCGTGCGTCTTCTGCAAACGGAACTTTTGCTCTTATAGGAGAAGATGTGGAAGCTACGGAATACGTGGACAAAGAAGGCGAGGAACTGCCGGACGGAACATACTGCTATAAGGTAGTGGCAAAGCCTGCCGACGCAACTTATCTGGCGAGTGAAAAAAGTGCGGTGACACAGGTAATTCAGATTGGACAGATTTCACCGTTTGGCGCCAACGTGGCATTGGGCGCTACGGTAAGCGTAAATTATCCGGACGGAGTTACGCCGACAGACGAGGAGAAGAATAACTGGGGTGTAATGGTAGACGGTACAATCGGAGGCGCTGATGCAGGCGAATGGTGGGAGTCTGCGAAAAAACCGGAT
Organism: uncultured Roseburia sp.; assembly: GCA_947564465.1. Taxonomy (GTDB): domain Bacteria; phylum Bacillota; class Clostridia; order Lachnospirales; family Lachnospiraceae; genus Roseburia_C. The sequence continues at coordinate 41,598 of CANOCV010000015.1, forward strand.
GGAGATGCATACTCAAAAGAGGAGTATCCGGTAGATGTGGTGTTAGATTTGAAGGAGTCTTATTTGGTAGACCATATTGATCTTACCTGGAGGGATCTTGCAGCAGCCGATACATATGCGATTTGGGTATCGGAGACGGGGCTTGAGGATTCCTGGACTAAGGTGGCTTCCGAAGAGGGCGCAAATATAACATTTGACACAAGGAAGAGAACTTTTACATTTGAACCGCAGAACGTGCAGTATATAAAGGTAGAGTGTATAAAGACTTCAGCATTCAGTTCTTATACAATCAGAGAGATTGAGGTTTATACGATCGGAACCGTCGAGGAGCCGGGTGAAGGCGGAGAATTGGCGGTAAATAAGATTTATATGAGCCAGGATACGGCAGAGCTTGAGTTAGACAAAAAACTGCGGTTATATGCGCAGGTAATGCCTGCGAATGCAGCAAATGCCGATATTACCTGGGATTCTGATAATAAGGATGTGGCAACCGTTGATCCGGAAGGCAGGGTAACGGCAGTCGGTTTGGGAAGTGCAAATATTACGGCAACGGCCGGCGGAATAACAGAAAAATGTGTGGTAACGGTAACAAAACAGATTGATACGCCGGTGGTATCGGCGGTATTGGCTGACAGCAAAGATAAGATTACGGTTTCCTGGCAGACTCTTACCGGAGCTGAGGCTTATACATTATATCGCTCGACAGATAATGTGAAATATGAAGAGATAACCGACGCGGAGTATACAATAGCCGACGGCACAGTGACGTATGAAGATACGAATCTGGAAGGCGGAAAGAATTACTATTATAAAGTACAGGCAGAAAATAAGACAAATCCGAGCTATCTGGCAAGCGAGATGAGTGCGGCAACGGAAAAGATTTTAGTTCCGATTCTGCTTAAGGGCATAACTTTACAGACAGAGGCGACGGTTGAGATTGGAAAGTCGGTTGTTCTTCCGGTAACATACGATCCGGCGGATGCATCTGACAAGACCGGTACATGGACTACGAGCAATGGGGACGTTGCAACGGTAAAAGACGGAACGGTAACAGGTGTAAGCCAGGGAACGGCGACAATTAAGTTTGTAACGACAGACGGCGGATTTGAAAAGACGTGTGCAGTAACAGTCGTAAAGAAACTGGAGACACCGGTTGTTACGGCCGAGAAGACAGGGGAGAATGCGATTCTTGTATCCTGGGCAGCAATTGAGGGCGCATCAGGTTATGCAATTTACAGAAGCGTAGACGGCGGTGCCGGCGAAGAAATCAGTGGGGCTGAATTTGCGACGGAAGACGGTACGGTTTCTTATATGGATACGGATGTAGAGCAAGGTAAGACATACAGTTATACGGTAGAGGCTAAGCCGGCACAGTATTATCTGGCAAGCGACAAGAGTGCGGCTACCACAGCAGTGCGGATTCCTGTTTTGGCGGATGAGTTTACGCTGGATATGGATGCATGTGAGATGAAGCCGGGTGAGGAGATTACGTTAACGTCAACAATTAAGCCGGATAACGCAGATGAAGTTGAGATTACCTGGACTTCCTCGAACGAAGAGGTGGCTGTGGTAGAAGACGGGGTTGTGAGCGCTCTGGCAATCGGCAAGACGACGATAACGGCATCTATTGATAACGGCAGAAAGACGGCGGAGTGTGAGATTACCGTAAAAGATACGTTAAAGGCTCCGGTTGTAACTGCAAAAGCAGGAACTGCACAGGCAACGCTTACATGGCAGGCAGTAGAAAATGCAGCAGAGTACGAGATTTACCGCGCAACGGCTGCAAACGGAACATACACAAAGATTGCAGAGCATGTGAAGGGAGTGACATACACGAACACAGGGCTTGCGGCAGGAACTTATTTCTACAAAGTGATTGCCAAGGCAGCGGCGGATTCCTTCTACAATGACAGCGAGATGAGCGCAGCGACGGCAGCGGTGACGGTTGCAGCGGCAGTAACAGCACCGACACAGGTTACCGGCTTAAAGGTTTCCAAGGCGGCGACAAAGAGTCTCACCCTGACATGGACGGCAATCAGCGGAGCAACTTACCGGGTTGTTGTGTATAAAGGCAAGACAAAAGTGAAAGAGGTTACGGCAAACAGCAATACCGTTACCATAAGCGGTTTGGCTGTCGCTACGGATTATGAAATTCAGGTAACGGCTTACAGAGGAACTTTTTTTGGACCGACGACAACCTTAAAGACAGCGACAGCTCCGGCAAAAGCGAAGCTTTCGAGCGCAAAGAAAAAAGCGGCTAAGGCGGCTCTTGTGAAATGGAAGAAAGTGAAGAATGCAACAGGTTACGAAGTATACATGAAGCAGGGCAAGAAGGGCAAATACAAGAGAGTAAAATTGATTAAGAAAGCGAAAACAGTATCGTTTAAGAAGACGAAGCTGAAAGCGGGAAAGACATATTACTTCAAGGTAAGAGCATATAGGAAAACGGCCAGCGGAAATGTATATGGAGCATTCTCATCACAGAAGAAAGTAAAAATGTAGCAAATAAGGGGAACCGGTGTGATTGTCACACCGGTTCTTTTTCTCATAAAATAACAGATTCTTTTTTTAATAAAAAATGATAATTGTAGTTGTGTATGGAATTTGTTATAATGGGATACGTGAAATGACAATCAATTTCGGGTTAAGCCGGAGGAAGATAGAGGAGGTTTTTTGCAATGAGCCTGGCAGATCAGATATTTATAGATATGTGTAAGGATATATTGACAAACGGTACCAGTACAGAGGGGGAGAAGGTTCGTCCGCACTGGGACGACGGGACAAGCGCTTACACTATAAAACGGTTTGGCGTGGTTAACCGCTATGACTTGTCAAAGGAATTTCCGGCAATTACTCTGCGAAAAACGGCAATCAAAAGCTGCACCGATGAGATGCTTTGGATCTGGCAGAAAAAATCCAATAATATTCATGAATTGAACAGCCATATTTGGGATGAATGGGCGGATGAGAACGGTTCGATCGGCAAGGCATACGGTTATCAGATGGGCGTGAAGCACAGATATAAAGAGGGGATGATGGATCAGGTGGACCGTGTGATCTATGATTTGAAAAACAATCCGTTCAGCAGAAGAATTATGACGAATATCTATGTTCATCAGGATCTGAGCGAGATGAACCTTTATCCCTGTGCATATAGTATGACGTTTAATGTGACGCAGAAAAAGGGAGATGATAAGCTGACATTGAATGCCGTTTTAAATCAGCGTTCTCAGGATGTGCTTACGGCGAACAATTGGAATGTCTGTCAGTATGCGGTGCTTCTTCATATGCTGGCACAGGTGTGCGGTATGCGTGCGGGCGAGCTTTTGCACGTGATTGCGGATGCGCATATATATGATCGCCATATACCGATTGTTGAGGAGCTGATCGGCAGAGAGACATATCCGGCGCCTGTATTCTGGCTGAATCCCGAAGTGAAGGATTTTTATGATTTTACGCCTGAGGATGTGAGACTGGAACATTATGTGACAGGACCGCAGGTGAAAAATATTCCGGTTGCGGTGTGAAGGTGAAAAGTAACATAAAGTTTCCTGCGAAAGGGAACGGTAAGGAGGCATGGAATGAATTTAATCGCAGCAGTAGATAAGAACTGGGCAATTGGATGCCGGAACAAGTTGTTGGTGAGTATTCCGGACGATATGAAATATTTCCGTCAGACCACCACGGGCAAGGTCGTCGTCATGGGAAGAAAGACGTTAGAGAGCTTTCCGAACGGGCAGCCGCTTAAGAACCGAGTCAATATTGTGCTGACGAGAGATAAGAATTATCAGGCAAAAGATGTAGTCATTGTCCACGATTTAGATGAGCTTCATGCAGAACTGGAAAAATACGAAAGCAAAGATATTTATGTGATTGGCGGCGAGATGATTTACAGACAGCTGGTGGATGAGTGTGACACGGCGCATATCACAAAGATTGATTATGAATATGAGGCGGATGCATATTTCCCGAACCTTGATGAGATGGAGGACTGGGAGATCACGGAAGACAGTGAAGAACAGACATATTTTGATCTGGAATATGTGTTCTTGAAATATGAAAAGAGACGGGACCAAAATGGATAATTTTATATTCAGCTTAAATGTGACGGCGCCGATTTTTCTTGTTATGGCGCTTGGTTATGTTTTAAAACAGGCCGGGATGCTGAATGAGAGTTTTGTCACCGTTGCAAACAAGTTCAATTTTGCAGTGACCCTTCCGGTGATGCTGTTTCGCGATATATCGGGCGTTCCTATTCGGGAAATCTTTGATTTGCGCTACGTTTTGTTCTGTGCGGCTGCAAGCACGGTATGCTTCTGGTTGATATGGGGCGCTGCAAAGCTGTTTTTAAATGACCGATCTATACGGGGCGCCTTTGTGCAGGCGAGCTTTAGAAGCAGTGCGGCGGTTATGGGGCTTGCGTTTATTGATAATATTTACGGACCGTCGGCGATGGGACCGCTTATGATTATTGGGGCAGTTCCTCTTTACAATATTTTTTCCGTAATTGTGCTTACCTTTGAGGCCGACGACAGGGCGGAAGGGCGCGATACGGGAAAAATCAGGCAGGCATTTCTTGGAGTATTAAGCAACCCGATTATTCTCGCGATTGCACTGGGACTTGCCAGCGCTCTTATGGAGATTTCGTATCCGGTAATTGTGGAATCTACCATAGACAAGGTGGCACAGCTTGCAACGCCGCTGGCGCTTATAGCGCTTGGGGCGGGATTTGAGGGAGGAAAGGCGCTTGCCAAAATGAGACCGACGATAGCGGCGTCGTTCATAAAGCTGGTAATACAGCCGTTGATTTTTTTACCGGCTGCGGTGTGGCTTGGATTTGACGGGGAAAAATTGATCGGAATCCTGATTATGCTTGCCGCGCCGACGACGCCGAGCTGCTATATTATGGCAAAGAATATGAAAAATGACGGAGAATTGACGGCAAGCATCGTGGTAATGACAACTTTGTTTGCAGCATTTACGCTGACAGGATGGATATTTATATTGAAGACGATGGGATTAATAGGATAGGAGACAGATATGGATATTACAGGAAGAAAATTATTTGTAAAGGCGTTGCAGGAGGAGGGCGTAACTACGATTTTCGGATATCCGGGAGGGATGGTTACGGATCTCCTTGACGAATTATATAAGCAGGATGAGATTGATATTGTGCTTCCACGACATGAGCAGGGCTTGATCCATGAGGCGGAAGGGTATGCAAAATCGACCGGGAAGGTCGGGGTTTGTCTTGTGACAAGCGGACCGGGAGCCACCAATATTATCACGGGGCTGGCGGATGCCCACTATGACAACATTCCGCTTGTATGCTTTACGGGGCAGGTGCCGCTTCCGTTAATCGGGAACGATGCGTTTCAGGAGGTCGATATTGTCGGCATGACAAGAAGCGTTACGAAGTACGGTGTCACCGTAAGGGACAGAAAGGACCTGGGGAAAATCATCAAAATGGCGTTTCATATTGCGGCGACCGGAAAGCCGGGTCCTGTCTTAATAGATCTTCCGAAGGACATTCAGCTTGAGTCGGGACCGGCAGAGTATCCGCAGAGTGTAAGTATCCGGGGATATAAGATGAACGAAAGCGTTCATGTGGGACAGCTGAAAAAGGCATATAAGCTCCTAAAGGCTGCCAAAAAACCGCTGATACTGGCAGGAGGAGGAATCAATATCGCGCGGGCCAATGAAAAGCTGACGGCGTTTGCGCAAAAGATGCAGGTTCCGGTTGTGACGACAATCATGGGCAAGGGAGCGATTCCTGCGAATCACGAGCTGTATATTGGCAACAGCGGTATGCACGGCAAATATGCCGCCAATATGGCGGTCAGCGAGTGTGATGTGCTCTTTTCTATCGGGACAAGGTTTAATGACAGGATTACCGGTGATCTGAATGAGTTCGCGCCCAAAGCCAAAATCGTACACATTGACATTGATACCGCGGCCATCTCCAGAAATGTTGTTGTGGATGTTCCGATTGTGGCGGATGCAAACCTGGCATTGGAGAAGCTTTTGGAATGGGCGGAGCCGAAAAAAACGGGGAGCTGGATGAAAGAAATTGCAGAGTGGGATCGGGAAAATCCGCTGGAAATGCGCAGGGATAAGGGAATGACGCCGCAGATGATTATGGAGGCAGTGAACGAAGCGTTTGAGGAAGCGATTCTTGTTACGGATGTCGGACAGCATCAGATGTGGGCGGCGCAGTATTTGGAGATTACGGAGAAGAAGCAGTTTATTACCTCCGGCGGGCTGGGGACAATGGGATTCGGATTCCCGGCGGCAATCGGAGCAAAGATTGGCAATCCCGATACGCCGGTAGTCTGTATTTCCGGCGATGGCGGTATGCAGATGAATATTCAGGAGATGGCAACGGCGGTTGTACAGGGACTGCCTGTCATTGTCTGCCTTTTCAATAATTATTATCTTGGAATGGTGCGGCAGATGCAGCAGCTTTTTTACGGAAAGCGCTATGCGCTTACATGTCTCAGGAAGAGAAAAAGCTGTGCAGCTGACTGTAAGGGACCAAATGAGAGCTGTCCGAAATATACACCGGATTTCGTGAAGCTTGCCGAAAGCTATGGCGCATACGGAATGCGTGTAAAACGGCAGGAGGATATAAAGCCGGCGCTTGAAGCGGCTGTGAAGAATACGGATGCGCCGACAATCATTGAATTTATGATTGCAACAGACGAGATTGTGCTTCCCATGGTAAAAGGCGGAAATGCAATGAGCCAGATGATATTAAAATAGGGGGCGCTACCGATGTAAAGGAGGAAGAGCGGATGAAGAACAGATGGATTGCACTATATGTGGAAAATGAGGTGGGCGTACTTGCAAAGGTATCCGGTTTGTTTTCCGGCAAATCCTATAATTTGCAGAGCCTTACGGTTGGAACCACGGAGGACGAGTCGGTGTCCCGCATGACAATCTGTGTGACCAGTGACGACATTACGTTTGAGCAGATTAAAAAGCAGCTCAATCGCATGGTCGAAGTCATCAAGGTGATTGATCTGACGAATGTACCGATTCATATGAAGGAAATTTTATTTGCAAAGATCTTGAATTGTACGCCGGAGGACAAGAGCGAGATATTTCGGATTGCCCAGGTTTTTAGCGTACAGGTTAGCGATATCGGGATAGACAGTGTGCTTCTTGAGTGTATGCTGACGGAGCGGAGAAACAATGAGCTGATTGCGCTTTTAAAGAGCAGATTCCGGCGTGTGGAGATTGTGCGCGGCGGTGCGGTGGCAATTGAGTCGGTCAGCACATCCTGCCGTTGACAGAAAAGGAAGGAAGGAGAGGGTGAAATGGATAGAGTGAGACCATTGACTGTGTCGGAGCACATGAAGCGGCTGCTTTTGGTGATTGCGGCATCCGTTATTATGGCAGTCAATATTAACAGCTTTGTGGACGCCGGAGGGCTTGTGCCGGGCGGTTTTACAGGTTTGGCGCTTTTGCTGCAGAGAATTGCAGTGCAATTTTGGAATATTGCACTTCCTTTTTCGCTGATAAACTTTCTTCTTAATATCGTACCGGCAATTATCAGCTACAAATTTATCGGAAAGCGGTTTACGGTATATTCCTGTCTTGTCATTGTGCTGACAAGTATCCTTACAGATATGATACCGGGAATTGAGATTACAAATGACGTGCTCTTAATCTGTGTTTTTGGCGGTTTGATTCAGGGATTTTCTGTCAGCCTCTGCCTTTTGGCGAGGGCGACAAGCGGGGGAACCGATTTTATCGCTGTGGCATTATCGGAGAAGCTTCAGGTAGACGCATGGAACTATATTCTGGTCGGAAACGCCCTGATGCTCGTAGCAGCGGGATTTTTGTTCGGTTGGGACAAGGCGTTGTACTCTATTATTTTTCAATTTGCTTCCACGCAGGTTGTAAAAATCGTAAATCCGAGATATAAGCGTATTACGTTGTTTATAATTTCGGAGAAGGCGGAGGATATCTATGAGGATATTCGTAAGCTGACAAACCACAGTGCGACATTATTTCACGGGACAGGGTTGTACAATGAGAAAGAGCGTTCAATGGTTTATTCCGTTGTCTCGGGAGACGATATCAAAAAAATTATAAAAGAAGTAAAGCGGACGGATCCGAGAGCGTTTATCAATGTTCTGAAAACGGAACAGGTCTCCGGTAATTTCTACCAGAGACCCAATGATTAATCAGGATATTTGCCCTGAAACAGCCTTTGTTCAAAATCGCGGCGCGGCAGGGGTTTATCAAACAGATAACCCTGCGCAATGTCGCAGTTTAATTCTTTCATATATTCCAGTTCTTCTTCGGTTTCAATTCCCTCAGAGACAATAGACATATTAAGCTGCTTTGCCATACGGATAATGTTTTCGATTACAGTTCGGTTGCGCGCTTCTCTGAAGTTGCCCTCATGGAGAAATGATTTGTCAAGCTTGAGTGTGTTAAAGCTCATGTGCTGGAGCATACTGAGAGAAGAATATCCGGTTCCAAAATCATCCATAGAGGAGGAAATTCCGTATGCATGCAGCTTGTCAATACTGGAGCTTAAATGGTTACTGCTGTTTAGGTAGGCGGTCTCCGTAAATTCAATTTCCAGCAGATCCTTTGGGATGTTCCATTTATCGGCGACACGGTTAATGCGGTCGGCTACCGTGTCCTCCACAAAATGCTGCTTGGAAAAGTTGACAGAAATGGGAACCGTCGGAATTCCGGCGCCAATCCATTCGGTAAGCGTGCGACATACCTCTTCCAATATGTAAAAGTCCAGTTTCTGGATAAATCCCATCTTTTCACAAACCGGTATAAAATCCATCGGCGAGATAAGTGCGCCGCCACGGTTCCAGCGAATCAGAGCTTCTGCGCCTACCAGTTTTCTTGTTGCCATGCAGACCTTTGGTTGATAGTAGACCTCAAATTCGTGCGTGGCAAGCGCCGGCTCTATGGCATCCATCATCATGTCCTCCCAGAGAGCCCGTTCACGCAGGGCATCGTCGTAATGTACGATAGATTGCCGATTCTTTTTGCTGATAGCGCTATAGGCGGAGGAAAGCTTTTCTACAAGCATCTGCGGCGATGTGTCGCTCCCGTCCGGTTTGTAGACTGCGATGCGGGCTGAAACACAGACGGTTTCGGATTGTAAATCATCTGTAAGCGTATACAAAGGAACAGACTGCAGGGAGTCTATAACATCCGGAAGATGTGAAGATTTGAAAATGCCGATAAAATCGTCTCCTCCGATCATTGCTACGATTTCTCCCCTCTTCGTGAGGCCAAATACGGAAATGGCATATTCCTTTAGAGCGAGATCTCCCCTCTTAAATCCGTATTTATAATTGATAAATTTAAAATTCATAATGTTAAAGCAGATAGCAGTGTAATTGCATATTTGTCCTGATAGGATAAGCTTTTCCGTAAAATTCAAAAATGCATTGTAATTAGGAATGCCGGTTCTCGCATCAATCGTGGAAATGCGCAGATTCTCGTCTTTGACAAAATGAATGCAATTTTCGATTCTGTTGTAGCCGTTTGCAATTGCGGCGGCCATTTCAAGGCAGCTGCCATAGCCGCACGAGTGACAGTCAATGGTGCGTGATTCGGCTGTTTTTTTATGCATTGCAAGGAAAATAGCGTCAATTTTCGGTGTGATTTCCGGTTTGCTCAAAAGCTCTTTGTGATACTGATATTTGCTGTCGTCGTAGCGGCAGATGAAATCGGAAAGCGCCAGGGAAGAAAAACGCATGAAAAGCCGCTTTTTACGCTCCTCTATTGTAAGATGAGCAAGATACGGGTTGTCCTCACTTGCAATTGTGGGGTCGGGAAGTCTTTTTTTCTGTAGACGAATAAATACGTCGTCATTGAAACGGCCAAGCGGAGCGGTTGCCGGACCTAAAAGACAGCCGCGGCGGCAATTCAGGCAGTCAACCAGATAAGGAAGCTCCCGGTTTTGCAAAAGTCTTTGTTCCAACAGGGAAAAATACTCATAGACATTTTCCTCGCCGTGAATGTCGCGGATAACCTTTTCCGGTTCCGTAAAAAGCCGTATGTTTTCGGCAAGCCCTCCCGGGGTCGGGTAGATGCGCCCAAGCCCGCAGCCAATCGGCTCCGTGTCAGCGTGAAAGCCGGATATATCAGTATCGCCTATGGCTTCAAGAAGGTGCATAAATGTGACATTGTATTGTACAAGTCCACTGTTTGACGGGGAAGAGATTTCATCCTTTTTGGCAATGCACGGGCTTAAAAAGGCAAGTTTATCCGTGTTATGCAGATATTTTTTCAAATATACCGCAAGACATAAAAGCGGCGTGTACACCGGAATTATTTTATCTAATAATACTTTTGAGTATTTTTGGATATAATTAACAATAGCACTGCACGGCGGGGCAATCGCGCCCTTAAGCGTGTGCTCTGTGAGGTAGGACAGATATGCCCATGTAGCAATATCGGCGCCGTAGCTTACATCGTAGATCAGGCGAACTCCCAGATGTTTCAAATAGCCTAAAATCTGATACGCTTTGGCGTCGTATATGACGAAAAATGATGGGGCAACCAGGAGTGAAATGGATTCGTTGCGCGATAAGTCCGCAAGGAAGGCATCCGTATCATCCCTGTATACGCGTGCATTATGACGGCATGTGTCAAGACAGCGTCCGCAGTGCAGGCATTTTTCGTCGTCCACATAGATGTGGTTCCTGCCGTCCTTTGTGACGGAGATATTCGCACCCATTACAGGGCAACAGGAGATACACCGATTGCATCCGATACAATTGTCATTCGTATAGATAATTCCCTGATTGAGCTTCATAAAATCACCCTTAATAATAGAATTATTACTTGTTATTATAAATGATAAAATGCACAAAATCTATAATTATTTATAAAAAATGCACAAAATATTTTGTGTATATGATTTGATGAATGACACTTGCAGACAGAGGAAGAAGTTTAAACATATTGACATGCTAGGAAAAGGGTGGTAGTATCAAGGGGAAAAACCAAGTAATTAAATAGGAATATAAAAGAGGTGACACCTATGGAACACATTATTTATCTAGATAACGCGGCGACGACGCGGACTGCGCCTGAGGTGGTGCAAGCTATGCTTCCGTATTTTACTGAATTTTACGGGAATGCATCTTCAATCTACCGTCTGGGAGACAAAAGTCTTGGGGCGGTGACAAAAGCAAGAGATAAGATTGCGGCATCTATTGGAGCGGATGCTTCAGAGATATATTTTACGGCGGGAGGAAGTGAGGCGGATAACTGGGCATTGAAGGCCGCTGCCGAGGCATATAAGGAAAAGGGACGCCACATTATTACGTCAAAGATAGAGCATCATGCCGTTTTGCATACGTGTGAATACTTAGAGAAGTTGGGATATGAGGTTACGTATCTGGATGTGGACGAAGACGGGCTTATTTCGCCGCAGGAGTTGAAGGCTGCGATCCGTCCGGATACGATTCTCATATCAATTATGTTCGCCAATAATGAGATCGGGACGATTGAGCCGATTGAGGAGATTGGAAAAATTGCGCATGAGCATTCGGTGTTGTTTCATACGGACGCAGTGCAGGCGTTTGGGCAGATACCGATTGATGTGGACAGGCTGAATATTGACATGCTCAGCGCCAGCGCGCATAAGCTGAATGGACCAAAGGGAATCGGGTTTTTGTATATTCGCAAGGGCGTAAAAATACGTTCGTTTATTCATGGCGGCGCGCAGGAGAGAAAGCGGCGCGCGGGAACCGAAAACGTAACAGGAATCGTTGGTTTTGCCAAAGCGGTGGAGCTTTCTATGGAGTCTATGGAGGAACGGACGAAGAGGGAGGCGTTGCTGCGGGATTATTTAATTGCGCGAATTGAGAAAGAAATTCCTTTCAGCCGCCTGAACGGGCACAGATCGCTCCGCCTGCCGAACAATGTCAATTTTTGCTTTCGTTTCATTGAAGGAGAGTCTCTTTTGATAAAACTGGACATGCAGGGGATTTGTGCGTCTTCCGGTTCGGCATGCACCTCCGGTTCGCTTGATCCTTCTCATGTGCTGCTTGCAATCGGTCTGGAGCATGAGATTGCACATGGTTCTCTCAGGCTGACGCTGGGAGCGGAAACGACGAAAGAAGAGCTTGATACGACAGTTGAGGCGTTGAAGGAAATTGTGGAGAATTTGCGGAGTATGTCGCCGCTATACGAGGATTTTCTAGCATAGGAAAGACCTTGTTGATGTGAAGTGTTAAAGTCTATGACTTTCCTATGATAGAAAAAGCCTTCCAGGCAGGATCGCCATGCGGCGGAAAGGAAAAATGCCGCATATACGGCCTGCCGCAGGCGGAGAATCCGGCAGAGCCGGATTCCATGTTCGAAAAATATAGAGAGATTACAGGAGGGGAACAATGTACAGTGAGAAAGTGATGGATCATTTTGAGCATCCCAGAAACGTGGGTGAAATAGAGAATGCGAGCGGAGTAGGAACGGTTGGAAACGCGAAATGCGGGGATATCATGAGAATTTATCTTGATATTGACGAGAATCAAGTGATACGTGACTGTAAATTTAAAACCTTTGGCTGCGGCGCCGCTGTGGCGACAAGCAGTATGGCGACGGAGCTGGTTAAGGGAAAGACGGTAAAAGAAGCGCTTAAGGTTACAAATAAGGCTGTTATGGAGGCGCTTGACGGGCTTCCTCCGGTAAAGGTTCATTGCTCTCTTCTGGCGGAAGAGGGCATACATGCGGCACTGTGGGATTACGCCGAGAAGAACGGGATTTCGATAGAGGGACTTTCAAAGCCGAAATCAGATATTTCAGAGGACGAGGAAGAGGAGGAATATTAAATTTAGCGGAATGCAGGAAGCCACTGTGGGCAATAACTATCATTTCCCTGTATATTACTATGAATTATGCTTGCGAAACAGTGAAAGTTATATTATGATAGGAATATAAGAAGGGTGGGGTGTGATAAGATGAGAATTTCAACAAAAGGGCGCTACGCAGTGCGTTTGCTGCTTGATATAGCAATCAATGACACAGCGGAACCGGTTCGGTTAAAAGACACAGCGGAGCGGCAAAATATATCAATGAAATATTTAGAACAGATTATTTCGATACTCGTTCGGGCAGGCATCGTGAAAAGTATCCGCGGTCCGCAGGGAGGGTATCGCCTGGTCAAAGAGCCGAAGGATTATACGGTAGGGATGATTCTACGCTATGTAGAAGGGTCTCTTGCGCCTGTGGCGTGCCTTGAGGATGAGATTAATGAGTGCGAGCGCCAGTCGGAGTGCGTAACCTTGCGCATCTGGCAGGAGCTGAATGACGCGATAAATGCTGTGGTGGATAAATATACGCTTCAGGATCTGATAGACTGGCAGGCGGATATCAGCTGTGATTATGTAATATAGGAGGGAGAGGCGCTACCGCGCTTCTCCCTCCGCAACAATGTCCTCCAATACATGAATCAGATCATACATATTATTTAGGCGTACGTTTCTCTCAAGAATCAGATTTTTCAGATCAATGGACAGTGTCTCGAATTTTTCCTTTATTTCAGGTGCTATATAAGATGCCATATGCTGCCTCCCTTCCGGGATAGTATATGTGAAAAACGAAAAAATATTTTGCGTTGCCAATGTGGGGGAATAAGGGTATAATAATTAAAAAAGTAATGAGATGATATTGAAAAAGGAGGAATTTTATGCATACATTTCAACCATATCCGATTGATATGCTGGATTTCAATCCGTTTCAGAAGATTGGCAAAGAGTGGATGTTAATAACAGCCGGGAATAAGGAGAAGGCGAATACTATGACCGCAAGCTGGGGCGGCGTCGGCGTACTCTGGGGCAAGAACGTTGTCTTTGCGTTTGTTCGTGATACACGTTATACTAAGGAATTTATAGACCGTGAGGAATCGTTTTCGCTGACATTTTTGGATGAAAAATATAAGAGCGCTCTGAAATATCTGGGAGCTGTATCCGGCAGGGACGAAGATAAGATAGGCGGAGCCAGAATGCATTTGGATTACTATCAGGATAAAACGCCGTATATAGACGAGGGAAATCTTGTGATAGTTTGTAAAAAGATGTCTGCAACAAGGATAACGGATGAACAGTTTATCAGTGAAGGGCTGAAGGAACAGTGGTATGCGGACGGCAATATGCATACAATGTATGTCGGAGAGATTATAGAGGTGCTTGCACGGTAGAATAATCTTGTAAAAAATAAATGGAAATTAAATTTTGAATCAGAGAATGAGTGGCTTCTCATGCGTTGAAAGATTCAAAATTTGATTTCCTTTTTTTGTGTGATGATATTCGTTCAGATTTTGCTAAAGTATTAAGAATTCTTTAAATAAAAGAGAACATGAAACTTTTTCCATTCTTCAATCGTCTAATCGTGTATAAAGAAACGAAAGAGGAGAATGTTATGCTGTTTTCGAGTTTATCATTTATATTCTTGTTTTTGCCTGTATTTTTGGTGATCTATTATTGTACGCCTAAAAATTATCGAAACATATCGTTATTTATAGGGAGTCTAATCTTTTATGCTTTGGGAGAGATAAAATATTTCCCCCTTCTGATTTTTACTCTGCTGCTCAATTACTTTATTTCAAGGGCGCTGTGGAAGCTTGAGAGCAGCGCGGGAAGGGCGCTGCTTATCATTGTGCTTGTCTATGATTTTGGCATTTTGATGGGATTTAAGTATCTGTCGCACACGATTCCTCTGGGAATTAGTTTTTATACGTTTCAGATTGCTTCTTATATAATTGATGTATACAGGAAGAAAATAAAACCGGCGAGAAATTTAATAGAAATCGGTACATATCTCTGTCTGTTTCCGCAGCTGATAGCCGGACCTATTATATTGTATTCGGATATTATAAAACAGATTTGTCATCGGGAATATCGCATGGAGAATTTGGAGGATGGATTAAAGACCTTTGTTTTGGGGCTTTCCTCAAAAATTTTGCTTGCAGACGTGATGGGAAAGCTGTGGCATGAAATAAATGTCACAGGATTTGAAAGCATTTCGACACCGATGGCGTGGCTGGGGGCGGCAGCGTATTCGCTGGAGATTTTCTTTGATTTTAACGGGTATTCCCTGATGGCGATCGGGCTTGGAAAAATGATGGGATTTGCGATTCCGCGGAATTTTGATAAGCCGTATCTGTCGCGTACGGTCGGTGAATTTTGGAGAAGGTGGCATATCACGCTGGGGAGGTGGTTTCGGGACTATGTGTATATTCCTCTTGGGGGAAGCCGCGTGGGAGCAGGGAAGGTAATGCGAAATCTTTTCGTTGTCTGGCTGTTTACCGGTATGTGGCATGGGAAGGGATGGAATTTTATTTTATGGGGGGTATCTATTTGGGCGTTGATTGTATTGGAAAAAATGGGATTGGAGAAAATATTAAATAAACATTTGATTATATCGAGGATTTATATGCTCCTTTATATTCCGCTTAGCTGGATGATTTTTGCGATTGACAGTCTCAAAGACATCGGAATATATTTTGGCAGAATGTTTCCTTTTTTGGGTACAGGGGAGGCCGTCTATGTAAATACAAAGGATGCGTTAAATGCGTGTGAGAGATACGGGGTCTTTTTTGTGGTATCAATTATTTTATGTATGAAGCTGCCATCCGTAATTTATCAGAAAAATAAGCGGAAAATGTGGATGATTTTATTGCTAAGTATTCTGTTTGGAATGTCCGTATTCGGAATGGTACGAAATGCAAGCAATCCGTTTTTATATTTTCGTTTTTAAGGAGGACACACTTGATGAAGAAAAAGAGAAGAAAATATCCGTTTTGTATAATTATGGCATGTTCCGTTGTCATTTTCTGGGGAACCATTACGACAATGGGATATACGCTTGGTTCTGCCGGAACACTTGTAAAACGGGAAGAGCAAACGGAGGTATTGGCCGGGATGCAAAATATTGCGGCGGAAACGGAAATTTTGGATGAGCGCAAAGAAGCAGAGCATATGCTTCCTCCGAATACGGAGGAGGGGAATCGGCTGAATACAGAATCGGAGCAGATTATGCCGGAGAAGGAATCGGAGCGGGAGTTTGTTCAGGTGGATATGAGCTATCTGGACGGCGCGTTGTTTATCGGGGATTCGAGGACGTCGACGCTGTACGAGTATGCAGGGTGGGATGAGACGACATTTTTTGTAGAATATGGCCTCACAATTTGGGATGTGATGGATAGTTTGGTTGCGCAGGATCAAAACAGCGGTGAAAAAATATCTGTGCGGGATGCTTTAAAGCAGCAGAAGTATGATAAAATCTATATTATGCTTGGTATAAATGAGCTTGGCCGCGGGACGGCAGATACTTTTTATGAGCAATATAAGGCGGTTGTAGATGAAATACGCGCTTTGCAGCCGGATGCCGTTTTATTTGTGGAAAGTATTATGCATGTGACGGATAAGAAGGACAGTGAGGGTACATATATTAATAATACGGAAATTGATGCCCGCAATGAAAAGATAAAGACGCTGGCGGACAATAAGAGTATATTTTGGCTTGATGAAAATGAAACGTTTGATCTGGAGGGGACAAGAAAATTAAATCCGGAGTTTACATCAGACGGAGTACATTTGAAGGCAAAGTATATTTCGGTATGGAGAGATTTTCTCCTCCTTCATGGAATAGAGTGACAGAGACAGAAGAGGTGGAAAATGGTATATCAGGATTTGAGAAAAAAGGTGGAGGCTGTAATACTGGACTCTTATCAGGATATGTACCGGCTTGCATATTCCTATGTGAGAAATGAGCAGGATGCAATGGATATTGTGCAGGAGAGTGTGTATAAGTGTATTTGCCATGCGGACAAAGTAAAAAAGGAGACTTATATCAAGACATGGGTCTGGCGTGTGGTTATTAATACAGCGCTTGATTGGAAGAAAAAATATACAAGAGAGGTTGCGGTGGATGAGATCAGGGATATTTATTATGAGTCGGCAGACTCCCCTTATGATGTTGTAAATGCATTAAAGGTACTCAAAGGGGAAGAACGCCTGATGATTATTCTGTATTATTTCGAGGGATTTACCTTAGAGGAAGTGGCAAAGATGCTGGGCATGAATACAAATACAATGAAGACAACGTTGTACCGAAGCCTGAAAAAATTGAAGCAGAGAATTTTAAAAGGAGGGGATAACTGATGAAGACATATCGTGATATGAATGAAATGAAGAAATTTTATAAAAAGATTTCCGTTCCGCAGGAATTGGAAGGCAGGGTAAATGATTCCGTTGAGAGGGCGAACTCGAAGGTGAAAAAGAAGATTTATTCTAAAATGGCTGTGTGGCGGACTTTGGCCCTGACAGCGACAGCCGTACTGGCATTTGTGATTTTGGTGAATGTGAACACAGACGTGGCCCTGGCAATTGAGAAGATACCGTTTCTTGGCAGAGTGGTAAAGGTAGTGAGTTTTCGGGAATATCAGGATGTGCGAAAGAAAGGCGACGTGCAGGCTGACATCAGGATTCCGACGATCGGCATTGAGGGCGGCGGGAAGGATATAGACCGTGAGACTTCAAAAGAGCTGAACCGGAAAATACAGGAATATACGGATATGGTGATTGCCCAGTACGAGGAGGAAGTGGAATATCTTCAGGGGAACGTTTCCGAGACGGAGGCTGCCAGCGCAAAATACAGCGTTACCAATGATTATAAGATTGTGACGGACAACGATAAATTATTTTCGATTTATATAAATACAGAAGTGTCAATGGCTGGTACAAATAGTTATATTAAGATATATCATGTTGACAAGGAAAGCGGAAAGATTGTTACACTGGGGGATTTGTTTGAGGAGAAGGCGGATTATGTTACAGTAATTTCCGATATTATCAAGGATGAAATGCGCAGGCAGATGAGGGCGGATGAAAGTATTTGTTATTGGCTGGACAATGAGATAGATGCATGGAATTTTGAGGAGATTTCCCCGGAGGCGAATTTTTATGTAAATGAGCAGGGAAAGCTGACCATTGTGTTTGATGAATATGAGGTGGCTCCGGGAAGTATGGGAGTGGTGGAATTTACGATTCCTACCGGGCAGATAGCGGATATTGTAAAAGAGGGATATGTACGGTGATTTTTTGAAAAAAATCTGTAAAAATAGACCGGAAAGGAGTATAATAGAAAATGAAATCTGATGAATGCACCGGAGACCGAAAAGTGGGTGGAGAATTTGAAGAGTTTGCGAAGAGAAGAGCTGCGACCGGGGATGATACTTGGGCAGGATATTTATAATTTAGGGAATCAGCTTATAGCCGCTAGGGGAGCTGTCTTGACGGATAATATTATAACGAAACTGCAGTACTATTCCGTTCTGTGCGTGTATGTGGAAGAAGATGTGCCGGCAGAGGCGGCCGTGATACCGGAGGTACACAGCTGGGTAGTGGATACAAAGGAATTTCATGAATTTCAGAAACAGTACGATTCGGATGTGGAAGCTTTTAGGAATGATTTAAATGATATTGTAGAGAAAAATGTTAAGGGTGATATTGATCACATGTATGAGGGCGTACAGAAGCTTGCCTCGGCAGGGAACAGTCTGAATGTTCTTGAGATGATGCGGAATCTGCGCAAATATGACGACTGTACATATACGCATGCGGTAAATGTGGCGCTTATCTGTAATATTTTGGCAAGATGGCTTGGCTTTACCGAGCAGGAGGTGGAGCTTGCCTCAATGTGCGGATTACTACATGATATCGGCAAGCTGAAAATGCCAAGCGAAATTATAAAAAAGCCGGGGCCGCTTACGGATGAAGAGTATGCGATTATCAAGAATCATACGATAGAAGGATACCGTATTTTAAGCGCTAAAGGTATAGACCAGCATATTTGCAACTCGGCGCTGATGCATCATGAGAGATGTGACGGGACGGGATATCCTTATGGGCTTAATGGCAACAGGATTGATCATTATGCCAAGCTGGTGGCGATTGCGGATATTTATGACGCCATGACGGCTAGGCGTGTGTACCGCGGACCGCTGTCGCCGTTTGAGGTGATCCAGATTTTTGAGGATGAGGGTCTTTATCGCTATGATACACAATATATTATTACATTTTTACAGCGGGTTGCAGATTCTTATATGAACGCTCAGGTCAGGTTAAATGACGGACGGGAGGGGACAATTATCTATATTAACAGGCAGGAGATCGGAAGACCGACGATTCAGTGCGGAAGTATGATTGTGGATTTGAGGAGAGAGAAAGGGCTGAAAATTGCACAGATGTTGTAAAATTTGTTCAAGCTTTTATAAAAGGCCGCCGGTTAAATGCCGGCGGTTTTGATACAGCAGATAACGGGAGTCGAACCCGCCTTTCCAGCTTGGGAAGCTAGCGTTC
>CANOCV010000016.1 GCA_947564465.1 uncultured Roseburia sp.
AATGCTTAGAAATTCTTCTGCCCGGAACGTTTGGAGCAGCATTTGCATGTATTTGGCAAACTGCCAATAAAAACTTTTTTCACAACCTTTTGACACCCGAATCCTCTATGACAAAAAACCCCGTCCTCCTAAGAAGACGGGGCAATACCCGTGTTACCACTTCTAATTTATCCATATCTCACAATATAGATCTCACCCGGTATCCCTGCCATACCCTTGTAAACGTACGCAATAATACCTGCCGCTGTAACAGGCGGACCTGTCATGACCTAGTTGTCCTGCGGACAATTCAGCCCTGCCGCTCAAAAGCCATCTTCCGCCTACTTTCCCTTATTCCCTCTCAGCCTGCCATATAGCACGGGAACTTCTCTGTAAATTTCCGGTAAGCGTACTCTCTTTCTCAACGCATTTTCATATCTCTAAAACTACCATGCTTTGGCAAAATTGTCAATTCTATTCTTCCTCGAAAATATCCAGCTTCGCGCCGCAGCTGCTGCAAAAACCCGCGTCCTCCGCCATCTGTGCCCCGCACTTCGGACATTGTTTGGCCCCTTTTATCTCAAGAAGCTCCTTTTTCATCTGCGCAATCGCCGCAAACGCCTCATTGATCGTCAGAATCTGCTCATATGGCGTCTCCGGATCATCCTTGTGCGCATCGTAGTACATTTTTCCAATCTCCGCATATTGCTTTTGGATGAAATCTTCCTTTGCCCTGATATCGAGATTTAACTTGGCTGTTCCTGACAAATCCTTTGCCATCTGGGAAACGTCTCTGCCGGCAGTCGCAATCGTCTCCCCCAGCTTATTCCATAATTCCATTGTAATACCCTCCTAACACCAGACCTGTTATTTATAATTTACTTCTGATTATATACTCCTATACATTTGTTTGCAATTTATTTTGCAAAATTGGCCGACAAACACGTAACCGTTTCGCTTTCGGCTTCACAGTTACTGACTTTGCGTCAAGCGCAAAGTCCTGCACTGAATAATTACACCAACCTTTCGATAATCTTAAGAATTTTCCAGTATGAAGATATGTTATAATTAAGAAAATTTCACGGGAACAAACGCCCTGATCACACCTACGTCAAAGGAGAAACACATATGAAGAAAAAAAGCGCCGCACTTTTATGTGCACTTACTTTTTTATTCAGTGGCTGCAGCCTGACCGCAGACACACCCCCGTCAAACCCAAACGACGCACTTAATTCCTCGGAACAAACGGATTCCATACAAAATACCGAAAATACCCTGCCTCAGATGCAGGATAACGAAGATGTCACCGTCTCATTTGACAATATCTCGAATACCTATCAAAATGATGATGAGCAAACCGATCTGCTTTACAGCAATTATACCAGGCCGCTTATCTCTATACGCGACAATGCCGGCGCTTCCACCGCTATCATGGACGAATTTTCCAACCGGGAAAAACTTTTCATTGATACCTCAAAGGATTACACAAAGGAGGCCAAGAGCAGCTATGAACAGGATGCGGATATCTTCTCCCCCTTCTATCTCTCGGAATCCTATGATACAAAGCGCTGTGACAATCGCATTCTCTCCTTCCAGTGCAGGAACGATTGTTTTCTTGGAGGCACGCACGAAAATTACTTTTACAACGGTCTGAATTTTGATGTAACAACGGGAAAGCTGTTGCGTCTTGACGATATCTCAACGGATAAAGAAACGCTGTTGGAGAATGCCAAAGATTACATTCTATCACAGCTGGAGCTGCCGCGTTATCAAAACCTGACATGCAGCGGAGACGAACTGCAAAATGTTATACACTCCGATATTTTAACGGATGAAACCTGGTATTTCACAAATTCAGGCATTACGTTTGTGTCTAATATTGATATTTTAGGACCTTACGCAGCAGGCGCTTATTTCTTTACAATCCCTTACCAGCAGCTAAGCGACCTGAAGCCCGAATACCAGTATACCGGCCCTTTTGAAATGACGGCCCCAATCGGAACTGCCCTTACGGCGAATTTAGACGGGAATGAAGATATAGACGCCGTCTTCTTCGACTGCTCCTTTGACGATCATTCAGGATATGTTTCCGTTTCCTTCACCATAAACGGAACAGACTTTTCCTCATATCTGCAGTCCGAGGACTGCTTTCTCTCCGAGGGCGCCGCTTACAGCGCAGAGGCAGAGTACTATATCATGGACCTTGATACCAGCGACGATTTTCTGGAAATCGCAATCACGGACTATGGCGCCAACGATTATCAGGTGACTTACTTTTTCAGATATAACGGCGGGAAACTCACGCTCCTTGGCAATGTACCCGCCTGCATCAGCAACCCAAAACTGCGTATAAACGGAGACGGAACTATCAACACTTACATAGCGGTAAATCTTTTGGAAACCGTCAAAGCGGCGGCAACCTTTCAAATGGAACGCGACGGCACGCTCACGCTTGTTCCGCAGGACTGGTTTTATATTGACGAATCCGATCTTTCGGAGAAATATAAAACCCACCGCATTCTAAGAAACGTAACGGTATACACGGAAAAGGACCGGGATTCAGACACCGTCACGTTGACGCCTTCCGACGGAGAAGTATGTTTCCCGGCTACGGACAACGAACACTGGTTCATGCTGGAGACAGCCGATAAACAGATATATTATCTCTATCTGGAAGATTTCTTTACGCTCGAGTCAGGAGAGAATGCTTCCGAAATATTTGAAAATCTGCTGATAGCAGGATAATTTTCTTGATATCTTGCATTTCTTATGATATATTGTTTGATGAACCAAATGATATCAACATTTTTTGACAAAGAAGGAGAAATGAAGAAATGAAAATCAGAAAGAAATTACTCGCTCTTGTCCTTGTTGCAGCGACAACCTTTTTAACGGCCTGCGGCGGCGGCAGCGACAAAACCTATGCGCCTGGAAAATTTACAGATAACGGATATGAATCCGAATTTTTAGGATTCCGTTATACCACACCGGAGGGATACACACTCTCAGATGAAGAGACCCTGCAGAGCTTAATGGGCCTTACACTCGACGCAATGGGTGATGACCTAAGTGAAATCCAGAAGAAATATGCGGAAATCGCCGTTGTCTATGAAATGATGGTTGCCAGCGATACAGGTACAGCCAATGCAAACATCACATTAGAGAAGACAAACGCAAAACTGTCCACATATATCGACACCTTCAAAACACAGGCTTCCGAATTATCCGGCATGGATGTCACCTTAGGCGATACACAGGAGGAGGTTACTCTTGCAGGCGCTACATACACAAAGCTGACAGGAAGCGTTGATATGTCCGGCATTACCATCAATCAGGAATACTACTTAAGAAAAGTAGGCGACCGTATGATGGCCCTGACTGTAACCTGGTATGATGATGAGGCAGAGCGCGATACCCTGTTAAACGGCTTTGCAGCATACTAAACAAATATATTCTCAACTAAAACAGAGATGCCGGCGCATCTCTGTTTTTTCTTTCTCTATTTCATCCTGAAATCTGTATTCTTACGGAAGCATATATTTTTGTCCCAATCCCGCAACCTGAATTTCAAATTCATCACTGTTGTCCCCTCTGAGAGAATTGATGTACTCATGCTCCTCTAGTTGTCCATCCTGCACCTGTATCATATATACGGCGATATTGGAACAGTGGTCAGCAACTCTCTCATAATTTGTTGCAATATCAGAAAGCACCAGTCCCAGCTCAATGGTGCACTTTCCTTTTCGCAAACGCTTGACATGACGCTTTTTTACACTCTTATCCAGCTCATCAATTACTTCCTCAAGCGGTTCCACACTTCGCGCCAGCGCCTCATCTCCCGTAATAAATGCGCCTATGGCGCGGTCAAGAATATCTGCAACTGCATTTCCAAAAACCGTCATTTCCTCCACGGCTTTCTTGGAAAATGAAAGCTCGCGCTTTTTCATTTCCTGGACAGCTTCCACCACATTTACCGCATGGTCGGAAATACGCTCCAAATCCGTAATACAATGCAGAAGCGTGGAAACATTCTGACTGTCCGCATATGCCAGATTCCCACTGTTCAATCTTGTCAGGTACGCGCGCAGCCTGTCTTCATAGCGGTCAATCGTATTCTCCAGTTCGATAACATGCTTTGCAGCGCTCTTAGAGTAGCCGCTCAAAAGCTCCATTGCACTTAAAAAAGACTGTCCGGAAAGCTTTGCCATCTGCCTTGCCACCGTATAACATTGTTCGATCGCAAATGAGGGGGTTGCGAGAAAACGATCATCCAACAGCGGAAACTCATCCGCATTTCCCTCGTCTGAAGCTTCAGGAATCGTCAAATACGCCAGACGCTCTAACAGCTTCGTCGCCGGAAGCAGCACAAGCGTAGTAAAAATATTAAATATACTGTGTATCACTGCAATCCCGGCCGCTCCTACGGTATCGTCTGCGAAACTAAATCTGAACACGGCATCTAGCAGGTAATAGCACAGCAAAAATATAATCGTTCCGATTATATTAAAATACAGATGCACAAACGCGGTTCTCTTTGCATTTTTAGACGCGCCGACAGAAGAAAGCATTGCCGTTACACATGTTCCGATATTCTGTCCCATAACAATCGGAATCACTGCTCCATAGGTAAATACCCCCGTCACGGAAAGCGCCTGCAAAATACCGACAGATGCGGAGGAGCTCTGAATGATTGCCGTTAAAATCGCTCCCGCCAAAATACCCAAAAAAGGATTCCTAAACATAGTAAGAATATTTGTAAATTCGGGTACATCCGCAAGCGGCTTTACCGCGCCGCTCATGGATTCCATTCCAAACATCAGCACTGCAAATCCTAAAAAAATTTCCCCGACATCCTTTTTTCTGCTGTTTTTGCCGGACATGAATAAGATAATCCCAACCAATGCCAGCACCGGAGAGAACGACGAAGGCTTTAAAAGCTTAATCAACAGGCTGTCGCCCTCAATTCCTGTAAGGCTTAACAGCCAGGACGTAATGGTCGTACCGACATTCGCACCCATAATAATTCCTATCGCCTGAGAAAGCTTCATAATTCCGGAATTCACAAAACCAACCACCATCACAGTCGTCGCCGAGGACGACTGTATCACGGCAGTGACGCCCGCACCAAGCAAAACGGCCTTTAGCGGATTCGAAGTCAATCTCTCCAGAATCCGCTCCAATTTTCCTCCTGATATTTTCTCTAAACCGGCTCCCATCACGCTCATTCCGTACAAAAAAAGCGCCAACCCGCCTATCAATGTCAAAATCGCAAATATGTCCATCTTCCCCTCCTTTTAGAGTGCGTTTCCACACTCCGGCCTATGACAAATTCTATGACTATTTTCTGCAAATAAAATCACTTCCATACAATCTTTCTATGCAGACTACACGTTCATTTTATTTGTCACATGCGGCAAAGAAAAGAAAGGATGTGTAACATCTATGTTACGTCTATGTTAAATCTGCTGCCTTTTGCATACTGCCCGCTTCACAACAGCAAGGTCTTTCCTATGATATAAAAAAATCTGCGGCAGACAGCAAAGCGTCCGCCGCAAATACAACAAAACAAAAAATCTCCCTTAAAATGTCTTCATAGCCTGTCCATACTTCTGCTTTGCCTCAGCTACCTTCTTCTCCTCCGCCGCCGGTGTCGGATAAAATCCTTTCTGATGCATTACCTCAAATACATCCTGCTGAATGGCATGCTCCTGCTCTAAACAATGCAGAATTGCGCTTCTGACACTCTGATGAACACATTCATTCGCAAACGTATTGTAATGCGTGGTGGCCGTCTTCTCTGCGGACAGTGCATCCGCCAAAACCTCTTTATCGGTATATAACTGTTCCATAATCTGCCTCCTATCTCAGCTGCTCGTATAACGAATTAAAATGTGACTGATGCTTGTTTGAAATTTCCTCGAATTTGCTTTTAATTTCTGCGTCCTGCGCATGCTCCGCAAGCATCTTGAATTTTTTCACCAAAAGCTCTTCGTCGGAAAGCAAATCGTTTAACGCCGATAATTCTTTTTCTGATATCTCGTTCATGATAGTTCCTCCCTGCATGATTTCCGATGGCCGAATCATGGTCATCCAAATCTATTCTTTGGAGGCCGGTGAACTTTTATGCGGCAGATCGTCATCTTCCAAAATTATACATTTTTTTCTTTTGTCATGCAGATAGCACCACAGTGTCACAATCATACTCACGATCAACAAAAAATAAAAATTAATTCCCCTTGTCACGCACATAGATGCAGTCAAAAGATTTCCCGGAAACACATGAAAAAATACCTTCCTGTACATAAGCTCCGTAATTCCCTGTGCTCCCGGCAGCGGCAGCATATCTACCGCAACATAGACGGAGGCTTGAAGCACAACTACCGTCAGGGCTTTCGTTTCATCAAGTGAAAATCCACGGTAAATCACATAGGTCAGAACAAATACGCTCAACCTCTGAGCCACTGTAAACGCCACAACAGCCGCAATCTTTCGCTTATTTTTTAAAAAGAAACGTACCGTCTCCTGATAACGTGCGACAAACCCTTTTAATCCGTCAAGACGCCCTTTTGAAAATTTAAAAATATGCAGTTTTACCAACAGCTTTTCTGCATGAAGCACAATTCCTTCAAACACTCCCGGGCTGACCATAACCAAAAGCAGGACCGCAACTACCACTATATTCAAAAACAGCCCAAGAAAATACAGATACAAATAGCCTCCCAGGTAATCGGAAAGATCCCTGAAAAAAAACAGCAGCATCCCTATTCCCATTAAGACTAAAACAAACTTATAGATTACCGCCACCGTCATTAAAACCACGGTGCTTTCTGACATTTTCAGCCTATCCTTTTTCATATAATACAGCTGCATCGGCTGTCCCCCCGTAGCGGAAGGCGTAATGGCCGAAAAGAAAAAACCGATAAAAGAATATTTCACACACTGCCGCAATCCTGCCATACGATCCAAAGCACGCAGCAGATACCAGATCATGACTCCCTCGGAACCCACAAAAAACAGCCCGAGCAACGCAGCGGCAGACAGATAAAGCGGCCGGACCTCTTTTATCGCCTGAAATACCTCCTCCATATCATTTCCATGGAAAATAGTATAAAACGTAAGCGCCGCAAGCAGAACAAAAAATATCCCGCTTATGATATTTTTCTTCTCTTTATGCAGTTTCAAAGATGCCATAGCTTCCTTCCTCACAGATGTCTGCCAGCCGCCCCTCATAAAGAACCTCTTTTTTCTCAAGCTCATAGAAATCCCTTGGCGTTACCAGCGAAAAATGCTTCGAAAACAGCTTCATTCCATGACGTTCCAGGATTCTTGCCACAAAAGAGGAGCATGTATAATGCCTCTCCTGGTAAAATTCTTTATTCATCAAAATAAACGGCAGCCCCAGCACACAGTAATGATACCGATAACGGCTGCGATAACATTCTTCCAGATCCCTTTTTATTCCCTCCTTCTGTTCCTTTGTACATTCAATACTGTAAATCATGTATCTGGCAGTCGGAAACGCCCGCACAATTTTCGACTTCTCCTCCCGCTCAAATCCGGCAATCAACGGCACGGAAGGAAAACGTCTCCCCACACTGTAACACTCGTTCAGCCTTTCATCCAATCCAAGCACTACATGAATGTAATCCTGCTTAATCACTCTTCGTATGATTTCCGCAAAAAATCCGGGGGTATCCACCAGACCAATATACAATTTTTCCATTTTATCATCCCTTTTCCTTTGTTCTTTTGAACAGGCTTTTACTGAAACTGGTAAATCTTCTTTGCCATGCGGTAACCGGACACTGTAAGAAAACCACCCGCACGCCCCGGCAGATAAGTAAAGCCGCTTATGGTTCTATACTTCAGCTTCCGATAAAGCCTCGGATTCTCCGCCTTTATTCCACACCACAGCTCTCTCCGTTTTAAAAAAGCATCCTTCGTCCCGATAAGAAGCAGATGAATTGAAGAGATCGCCATCATAATTGACACATTTCTCGTCATATATCCTGCAAGTTTCGGATACTTAGCCTCCACAGCCTCCAAATCCACACTCTTGGAAACAATTTTGGTGACTTTAATCTGCTGGTCAATTCTGGACATCAAGACCTTCTCGTTCACGGATTGATCATCCCGCCCAAGAAAATAATGGTACAAATCCAGATTCAAATAACAGATGCTTTTCACGTACGGAAGCGGCTGGTAAGCAAAAATATTATCCACGTAAAAGGTGTGGAGCGGCAGCTCTACATTGCTCTCCCGCAAAATTTCAGTCCGATACAACAGAGCGTGCATAACGAGATACTGAGACGGACGAAAATGTCCGATACCATTCCAGTCACAAATTTCCCCTTCCGGAAATACATTCTTATAAGAAACAATTTTCGTCTTATTTTCATACAAATGATCATATATGTAATTACAAATAATCAAATCAATTTCTTTCTCTTCCCATTCCCAGTCACTGATTCGAACCATCAACGCCTCTAAGGCTTCCTTTCCAAGCCAGTCATCGGAATCCACCACCTTGAAATATTTTCCGGTGGCTGCCTTAAGGCCCGCGTTCACTGCCGAACCATGCCCACCGTTCTCTTTATGGATGACTCTTACAATCTCCGGATATTCCCCCGCATAACGGTCTGCAATCTCAGCCGTCTCATCTGTGGAACCGTCATCGACAATAATAATTTCAGCATCCCATGCGGCGGGCAGCAGCGAATCAATACAACGCTCCATATATTCTGCCGAATTGTAACAAGGTACGGTGAATGTAATCTTCTTCATTGCAGCTCCTCCTCTTTTCTATTGGTATCCGCATATATATGTATTATCAGCCTGCTCTATTCAATATAACGAGCCTGCTTTTTATAAATCTTCATTTTTTGTAATATTATTGTAATTTCTTAAAATCCATAAGTTTATTGTATTATTAAAATAGTACACAAATACAGTAAAGTCAATAAAGAGTTTCTTAAGATTTCTTATAATCAACAAAATCTTGACAAAAATTCCACGGCAAATTATAATGACGATAGAAAAAGGCTGTGACAGGAACAAGTAGTAAAAAGCGGAACAGACAGAGAGTTACCGGGTGCTGAGAGGTGCATGGGAAGCTTTTTATGAATACATCCTTTAGCTTTGCACCGAACAAGTTTTTAGTAGGCTGCAACGGGTTTGCATCCGTTATCGTATGCATAGGTATTACATTTCGACGATAGAAAGAGATACCTGTCAAGGCAGGCAATGTGAATTGCCTGTGAATGAAGGTGGTAACACGGGTTTATACCTCGTCCTTTAAGGACGGGGTTTTTTTGTTCTATTTATCACAGCTAATCAGAAAAAGGAGAAATATTATGACTTTATATGACGAATTGGTTGCCCGGGGCTTAATCGCACAGGTAACAGACGAAAAAGAAATCAAAGACTTGATTAACAACGGCAAAGCCACTTTCTACATCGGCTTTGACCCGACGGCAGACAGTCTCCACGTAGGGCACTTTATGGCATTATGCCTGATGAAGCGCCTTCAAATGGCAGGAAATCAGCCGATTGCACTGATTGGCGGCGGTACCGCTATGGTAGGCGATCCTTCCGGGCGCACCGACATGCGTCAGATGATGACGCAGGAAACCATTGCGCACAACTGTGACTGCTTCAAAAAACAGATGAGCCGTTTTATTGATTTTTCGGATAACAAAGCTCTTATGGTAAATAATGCGGACTGGCTGATGGATCTGAATTATATTGACGTTTTGCGCGAGGTAGGCGCACATTTCTCCGTAAACCGCATGTTAACCGCAGAATGCTACAAGCAGCGCATGGAAAAAGGGTTAAGCTTCTTAGAATTCAATTACATGATTATGCAGAGTTTCGATTTCTACACCTTATATCAGAAATACGGCTGCAATATGCAGTTCGGCGGCGACGACCAGTGGAGCAACATGTTAGGCGGTACGGAATTAATTCGCCGTAAGCTCGGCAAGGATGCTTACGCTATGACCATCAATCTGCTTCTGAACTCGGAAGGTAAAAAAATGGGCAAAACTCAATCCGGCGCCGTCTGGCTTGATCCGAATAAAACCTCTCCGTTTGAATTCTATCAATACTGGAGAAATGTTTCCGACGCTGACGTCTTAAAGTGTCTGCGCATGCTAACGTTCTTACCACTGGAACAGATCGACGAAATGGATGCCTGGGAGGGCAGCCAGCTCAATCAGGCAAAGGAAATTCTTGCTTACGAGCTGACAAACCTTGTTCACGGCGAAGAGGAAGCAAAAAAAGCACAGGAAAGCGCACGTGCACTCTTTGCAGGCGGAGGAAGTCATGCCGATATGCCGTCCGCCGAAATAACAAGCGCAGACATGACCGATAACTGCATTGACATTCTAGGACTCCTTGTCGCCTCCGGCTTAACGGCTTCCCGCTCCGAGGCACGACGCGCGGTAGAACAGGGCGGGGTGACCGTAAACGGCGAAAAAGTGACCGACATTCGGCGATCCTACACCAAGGATGATCTAGCCGCCGAGGAATTTATTTTAAAACGCGGAAAAAAGAATTTCCGAAAAATTGTGTTAAAGTCAAATACCCCGTAGCAAGGGGCAGAGCGCTTAGCGCGGCTGTTTGGCTCATTGCCCGCGGGAATAGACACTTTTACCCTCAGACTTTGGTCTGAGGGTCGTTTTTTGCCTTCTTCATATCTTTAAGAAAAATAACGGCATACGGGATACAAAACAGAAACGTAATCAGATCCGCTGCCGGCTGCGCGGCCTCAAGCCCGATCAACCCATAGAATTTCGGCAGTATCAAAATAAGAGGAACAAAAAATATTCCCTGGCGCATGGATGTCAAAAACGTCGCGGCAACACTTCTGCCAATTGCCTGAAATGTCATATTACAGACAACCCCAAGCGCCATAAACGGCATCGCAATACTCTGCATACGAAGCGCCTGTGTCCCGATCTTTATGACTTGTTCATCATTTCTTAAAAAAACAGACACCAGATCTGACGAAAAAAAGTAAGCCGCAAGCGCGAACACGACCATTCCCACCGTCGCCGTTTTTAAGGTAAACCAAAAGGCTTCCCTGACACGCGAATACATTTTGGCTCCGTAATTATATCCCGCCACCGGCTGATACCCCTGTCCGAATCCAATCAATACGGAAAACAGCACCATAAATACCTTCGCCACGATAGACATTGCCGCGACTGCCGAATCGCCATGCCCCGCAGCGCTCCGATTTAACAAAACAGAAGCAACACTGGCAAATCCCTGACGAAACAATGACGGTGTGCCGAATTTTATAATCCTCCCATAAACGTTTGCACTTCGTGAAATATGTTTGAAAGACAGGCACAAAACCGTCTTTTTTCTAATATACGGAAGAAACAAAAAGAGCATGGCAACGCACTGGCTGATTGCAGTGGCAATCGCCGCACCCGAAAGCCCCATATGAAACACAAACAAAAACAGAGGATCCAAAGCAATATTCAACAGCCCTCCGGAAATTATTCCGAACATAGAATACTTCGCCCTTCCCTCTGCGCGAAGCAGATTATTTAGGATAAAACATGTAATCATCACCGGCGCAGCCAAAAAGATATAGCGTCCATATTCTTTCGCATATGGAAGGATTGTCTCGGTCGCCCCAAGCATTCTGATAATCGGCTCCGTAAAACAAACTCCCAAAACGGCTATTATTCCACCCAAAATAAAACCGCTGATCACGGCACTCGACGCCACCTCATTGGCCATATCCGTTTCCTTTCGGCCAAGCAGCCGCGAAATCTGGGCGCCTGCCCCCATTCCGATTGTAAATCCAACTGCCTGAATAAGAGCCATCATGGAAAACAAAATACCAACTGCGCCGGACGCGCTTGTCCCAAGCTTAGACACAAAATACGTATCCACCATGTTATAAACGGCTGTGACCAGCATCGCTATCATTGTCGGAACCGCCATTGTCAATACAAGTCTGCTGACCGTCGTCTGTGTCATCTTCCGATATTGAACATCATTTTTCTGTTCCATTATCCCTCTTCCTTTACCAGTGCATATCGCAAAATTTCTTTATAAGTTTTCCACTTTTAACAAAAAAAATCCTCACAAACATAATGTTTGTGAGGATCCCATTCCAGAGGCGACAACCAGATTCGAACTGGTGATAAGGGTGTTGCAGACCCGTGCCTTACCACTTGGCTATGTCGCCATTTCGTGAGCACTTTTTTATCTTACCAAATCCTAATCCGTTCGTCAAGTGTTTTTTCTAATTTTTCACTTTGGATAGCAAAACTATTCATATCGCCCCGAATAATTGCTATGAGCGTCCACCAGGCCGTGAATAGGAATTATATATTGACGTGACCACTGCAAACAGTACCGCAGCAATCGGCCAGATCAGCCATGTAATCCCCCAATCTCCTGACAAAAAGCTCCACGCCAAATAGATACAAGTAACAAGAGGCCAATAGATACTTCCGATTTTCTGTTCCTCCTTTTTCCTTGGCGTATATTCTCCTTCCTGAAGCAATACTTGCAAAGCCTCCTTTTCAACAGCCCCGCTGACAATGAAAAATACCGCGACTCCAATGATTGCAAGCATAACCGCCACCATAAAACAACAATGCATACTACTGCCGTTTAACATTCCCCCTACGACAAGCAAAGGCACAACACTCAAAATACACATGACAACGCCTACAATAAGCTTCATCAAAAATATTCTTTCAACCTCAGCCAAACGTGAACGCACATACTTTTCAGTCTCCGGGCTGATGGTAATCACCTCTTTTTTCATATAATCATATTTCTCCACACGAACTCCATGATAAATAAAAAATCCGACGGCAACCGCAACGATACAAAGCAATGGAACTACTCCTCCGCAAACTAATGCGGCATCTGTAATCGCGTATCCGCCCTCTTGTAAGCCTGCAAGTATCATCAAAACAATCGGAGAAAATACGCACAGCATCGTCCCGATTGCAAATCCCTTTGATGCATTCTTGTTCAAATCCAGGTATTGCTCTGCCTCGGCGGCGCCAATCAGTTTCGCCTTGCCCTTAAGACTCTCATTGCTGTATACTTCCCCGATTCCTAACTCCTCTGCCAACTCCCTCAAATTCCCAAACTCTGAAATCACAATCCCTACCGCCTCATTGTCACTCTTTCCCTCAGCAAGAAGCTCTTGATATTTATCTTCCATCATAGCCGCAAGCTCCGCCTTTGCACGCATTACTTCAGCAGTGCGCGGAAGACTCATAAACATATTATCTAAATAATTTAAGATTGTATCCATAACTATATCCTTTCCTTGAGAATAAGCTCTACGCTTCCCAAATAAACTTTTCAATGACCTCTTTTGTTAACCTCCACTCTTCGCACTTCTCGTGATAATATTCCTGTCCTCTTGATGTTATCTTGTAATATGTACGACGCTTTCCGTTCGTCTCATTTCCATAAAACGACTCTACATACCCTTTCTTTTCCAGCCTGGTAAATGCCGAATAAAGCGTCGTCTCCTTTATTACATACTTTTCTTCCGATAATTTGCGGATCTTTCTGGATATTTCGTATCCGTAGGAAGGTTCCCTTAAGAGAAGACTCAAAATCATCGTGTCATTATATCCCCGAATTACGTCACTCCCAATCAAACGCATTCCTCCTCATATTTAATTCATACGTCTGTCGTACTACGTCTATCGTAGTAATAAAGTAACATATTTACTACGACAAGTCAAGTAATTTTATTTCGGGATACGACAGATAAATAGTTGCGGTCAAATATCCGCAGGGCACTTAGCGCGGCTGCTTGGCTCATTGCTTGCGGGAATAAAAATCAAAACTCTGCACATACTACCAAAAAGAAAGAATGAGGAAAACATTATGTCTGTAAATTTCAAAAACAGTGAGACAAAAGACAACTTAATGCGTGCGTTTGCAGGAGAAAGTCAGGCAAGAAACCGTTATACCTTCGCCGCTCAGGAAGCAAAAAAACAAAAGCTTCCGGTCATTGAGGCAATTTTCACCTATACCGCAAATCAGGAGCGCGAGCATGCCGAAATATTCTACAATCATTTAAGTGAGCTTTCCGGCGACACCATTCACATCGACGGCGGCTATCCGATTGATATCAGCGAAGATATTTCTAAGCTCCTTCGAATGGCCCAGCATAACGAATACGAAGAGCATGATGACGTCTACAAAAATTTTGCGGACAAAGCAAAGGAAGAAGGCTTCTTACAGGTAGAATCCTCTTTCCGACTGATCGCTGAGATAGAAAAAGTACACGGCGACCGTTTCGGACGATTTGCAGAGTATTTAGAAAAGAACAAACTCTTTGTCTCTGATGTAAAAACGGGTTGGTTCTGTTTAAACTGCGGCTACATTTTTGAAGGAACCGAGGCGCCAAAAAGCTGCCCTGTCTGTCACCACGACCAGGGATATTTCATCCGCTTTGAGCTATCTCCGTATGAGTCAGAAATTACCCGTCCGCAAAAATAATCTCAGACACAGTAACAGGGTCTTTCCTATGATAGAAAAAGGAACCGCTATGCACATGTTCATAGCGGTTCCCTTGTCTTTACTTAATCTTTATTTTTATTGTCTTTTTCTTGTTCGTTCCGTCTGTGGCGCGCGCCGTAATCTTCACTGTCTTTTTCTTTCCTGCCTTCTTCGTCTTTACCACGCCCTTTGACGTCACTGTCGCATACTTCGTATTGCTGCTCTCCCACTTCAGCGTCTTATTAATCTTCTTCGTCGAAGCCTTCGGAGTAACGGTCGCCTTGATCTTTATCTTCTTCCCGGCCTTCACTGTGGTTGTGGAAGCCTTCAGTGTAATCTTCTTCACGGCCTTTTGCATAAGCTTAATCTTGTATTCCGCCTTTACGCCGCTTCCGTCGTTCGCTGTCGCGATAATCGTTACCGTCTTATTCTTTCCTGCTTTCTTTGTCCTTACCAGACCGGTCTTGGCATCGACCGTCACATATTTTGCATTCTTGCCGGCCTTAACGGACCATGTTACGGAAGGATTCGTCGCATTCGTCGGCGTTACAGCCGCAGTCAGCTGAACCTTCTTGCCGGCTGCAATCTTCTTAGAGATTCCGCTGATTTTGATTCCCGTCACCTTCACGTTCGGTACTACCGGTGTTGATACTGCTTGCCACTGCGCTACCAGCGTAATATTACCGGTTACAGGCGATGCAAAATTGTATGCCGCACTGCCGAGATTCCATCCCTTAAATACATAGCCTGCTCTCGTAGGCGCTGCCGGCTGTGTCGCTGTCTTTCCTTCTTCGACTGTCTGTGACGCTACCGCCGATCCTCCGGCACTGTCAAAGAATACCGTATATTTTGTCGGATCCGGCTCCTCATCCTTTGACCATCTTGCATAAACCGTAATATCCTCTGTCTGTGTAGCCAGAATTCTACTGATTCCTGTTCCCGCAATGTAGTCCGGCGTTGTATACCAGCCAAGGAAGGTATAACCGTCACGGCTTGGCTGCATCAGACGCATCTCTTTTCCTTCCTCAAAGGTTCCCTGCATCACATTCTCTCCGTATAGAACATACGTAATGTTGTGTATAATAACTTCTTCTGTCGGATCAGACCACTTTGCAAATAAAATATAGTTTTCTGTTGCAGTTGCCGGTATCTCGGTAATCCTCGTTCCTTCCTCAAAAGTCTCCGTGGTATACCAGCCAAGGAACTCACGGCCCTCATAAGTCGGCTCGCCTAAAACTCTTCCGACACCTTCCTCATAATAGTTGACAAGGCTGCTCGGACGAACACCGCCGTTGACAACGTATGTAATCGAATGCCTGACTGCTCCCGGAACCTCCTCCGGCTCCCATGCCGCATATACCGTAATATCTCCGTACAGTCCCGGATAAATAGAGCGGATTCTTGTCGTATGCGCCTCATCCTCATACCAACCCGCAAAAATATTGCCTTCTTTGGTCGGATCCTCAAGATACATCGCCAATCCGTACAGATATGTCGCGCTGTTCTGAGAATTATTAGTTCCTCCGTCCAGTTCATATGTAATATTATATGTATTCCTATCGTAGTAGAGTGCAAGCTCCAACATATTGTCCTCTGTTACTGTTCCGCTTGCTTTGCTGCCGACCGCGGAAGCATTGTAGCTAAAGCCTGCGCGCTCAATAGCCTCTGCCGTCACCCTGTCTCCAACCGTGCCGGTCTTTACACTCCGGTCTGCAAGTCTGTAACCGTCTTTCTGTGTATTCTGTTCATAATACAAAACGGTATAATTGGCACTTGTTTCATCACTGTCATTCTCTTTCCACTTTGCATATAAGGTAACGTCACCGGTCCGGCTCCTTGTAATCTGTGTCACCTGTGCGCCGCCAAACTCCGCATCCTCATACCAGCCGTCAAATGTAAAGCCGTCCTTGCTTGGTGAACCCAATGCCGGCAGACCTTCGCCGTATACATATGTCTGTCTGTTGCTGGTCGGATTGTTTGTACCTCCATTTAATTCATAGCTTACATTATAAACATTTCTGTCGTAATAGATATTAAGCTCCAGACTTCCGTCCTCCGCTATCCTTCCGCTTGTATTACTGCGGGACTCGTTAAATGTAAACCCTGTACGCTCTATCGGGCTGACGCTTACTGTCTCATCTGCTTTTCCCGATTCTTTTCTCGTATCATTCAAATCATAGCCGTTTCTCGCTACATTCTGCAGATAATAATTGACCGTATAGGACGATGCGTTTGCCGCCTTGTAATCACCGTAAAGTCCGTCATTCTTACCGTTAGTTTCCCACTTATCGTCGTCATTTTTCTCGTCTTCACCCTCTGCAACCTTCTTCTGATATACACGGACATAATCCACGTACATATCCGCTCTCTCAAAATCATCTTTCGGTTTCACACCGCCGTCAAACCAGCCGCCCGCCGCAAGGTTGATAATCAGATAAAACCGCTGGTCAAACGGTGCATTCGCGCCTCCGTTTGAAGAATAGAATGTCTCATTTGTACATTTAAAATAGCACTTTCCGTCGGCATATATCTTAAGATTACCCTCTTCCCATACAAGGCTGTATACATGCCAGTTCGTATAATCGGACTTCTTATTTCCGTTGGCAACCATATCGATAAAATCGCCCGTATTTCTGTTTCCAGGAGACACACCGCCGTAATGCAGCGTTCCATAAGCCTCCTGCGGTGAACGTCCTTTTCCTTCAAAAACGTCAATTTCACCGGATGCCGACCATGTACCATAGACGTCGTCATTCGGCATCATCCACATTGCCGGCCATATTCCCTGGCCTGCCGGAAGCTTAGCACGGAAATCCACACGCCCGTATTTTACAGAAAACTTATTCTGTGTAATAATCTTACCGGACGAATATTTTGCAGTCGCTGTCTGTCCGTCATTCGCGGTAAAGGTCTTCTCTTCCGGCACCATAGTAAGATTTAACATACCATTTTTAACAGAAGTATTCTTCGTAGAATCAGAGTACCACTCATCCTCGTTATTACCCCAGCCGGCTGTCGTAATATCATCCAGATCCAAAATATATCCTGTCTGATTTGCCCACTTCGACGTATCCAGAGAAGTTCCGTTAAACTCGTCGTGCCAGATCATTTCCCAGCCTTCCGGAACCGTGATATCGCTCTCCTTTACATTATCCTTCGGTTCTTCGTCCGACATATCTACATCAATATCTACCATATCCTTGACATCCGGTATGATACCATCCGGATCCCCCTTGATATTGTATACAATCCAGTTATTATTAATAGCTCCGCCCTTCACGCCATCTTCCGGATATCCGACGCGGATTGCCGTATCCTTAATTATCGGCTGTAACCATAAGCCGTAGACATAGTCTACAAAATATCCCCACTGCGTTTTGTCGGAATATTTACTGTATCCGTTTCCCTGATAAACAAAACCGCTTTCAGCCGGCACTGCAAGATCTACCCATTTTCCGTCTACCTGAACCTGATAGCTGAATTTTTCGAGATCCGTCTGATACGGACGCGTTCCTCCGATATAAGGAAGAACAATACCTACATTTGCCGTATGGTCGTCCTTTATTGCGTTGAGCTCCGTCACAACCGCAGCGTCCGATCCGTTCGTTGACAACGTATAATTTGGTCTTTCCGGCACCTTATAATTCATTTCGTAATCAAGGTAAACGGAAGAATTAGACTTTGACTGGAAACGCAATGTAAATGATCTTGCGACTCCCTTAAACCATATACCGCCTTCATAGTCATACCACATTCCAAAATCTGTGCCCCATATGAATCCGGAATCCGGATTCGCAGAAAGCGTCACAAATCCCTTGCCGTCCTTATTATCTACCAGCATTTCAAGATCATCCTCATACTGCTGATAGTTCACAAAGCTTTTAATCGTACTGCCGTTTACGGACAAGTTTACAAAATGAACCCACGTTTCCCCTGTCGGCGTGGCAGTCTGATTTGTCTCTGTACTGCTCAAAGAAGTAATCTTAAGTTTTTCGAGCCTGTTTACAACAAGATGATACTCCAAATAAACATCCGGATGTGACTTGCTTCGAATACGAAGATCCGTGCTCTCTTCTAATTGAAACCAGAATACATAGCCGTCCCAATTTTCGCCAAGGCCAAAGCCCCAGTCGGCATTCCACTCATAAGGACTGTCCGGATTATACTTTTTATCAATATCCACCCATGTTCCGTCCACCTTGGCTTCAACCGTAAGATCATCCCACACCTGCGAAGCATTTAACTCCGTATATTTCTTACCGTTGAATTCCGGCGCTACAAATCCAAATGATGCCTTACCACTTACGATATCCTTCGTAATTGTCGGACCGTTACCTGCCTCCGGATAGTAACTCATTGAGGTAACCTCAACATCCGCTGCCGAAACCTCTTCTGTTCCAAGCTCACCCCCCAGTGAGCCAAACGCAGTCCCCTCTCCGCAGAGCATTACACCCGTCAGGAGCAACGCGACCGCTTTTTTGAATCTTCCCCTTCTTTTCTTTCTCACCATACATCCTCCTTTACTTACAGACTCCTCCCCCGGATCACGTGCAAAATTTACGCATAATCCATACATTTTCCTTAATTATAGTTCATTTTTCGTCTAAAATCAGTTCACTTTTTTTATTAAGGTTTCAATTTTTTAAAATTCTGCTGATCTTTTCCTTTAAATCAAGAGAAACCACTGTGAAATATTCACAGCGGTTTCTCTTATCTTTACTTAATCTTTATTTTTATTGTCTTTTTCTTGTTTGTTCCGTCTGTGGCACGCGCCGTAATCTTCACTGTCTTTTTCTTTCCTGCTTTCTTCGTCTTTACCACGCCCTTTGACGTCACTGTCGCGTACTTCGTATTGCTGCTCTCCCATTTCAGCGTCTTATTAATCTTCTTCGCCGATGCCTTCGGAGTAACGGTCGCCTTGATCTTTACCTTCTTGCCGGCTTTCACCGTGGTTGCGGAAGCCTTCAGCGTGATCTTCTTCACGGCCTTTTGCATAAGCTTAATCTTATATTCCGCCTTTATACCGCTTCCGTCATTCGCTGTCGCGATAATTGTCACGGTCTTATTCTTTCCTGCTTTCTTTGTCGTAACAAGACCGGTCTTTGCATCGACCGTTACATATTTCGCGTTCTTATCGGCCTTAACGGACCATGTTACGGAAGGATTCGTCGCATTCGTCGGCGTTACAGCCGCAGTCAGCTGAATCTTCTTGCCGGCTGCAATCTTCTTGGAAATTCCGCTGATTTTGATTCCCGTCACCTTCACATTCGGTACTACCGGTGTTGATACTGCTTGCCACTGCGCTACCAGCGTAATATTGCCGTTTACAGGCGATGCGAAGTTATATGCCGCATTGCCGAGATTCCATCCCTTAAATACAAATCCTGTTCTCGTAGGCGCCGCCGGCTGTACCGCTGCACTTCCCTCTGCCACCGTCTGAGCTGCCACCGGCGTTCCTCCGGCACTGTCAAAGGTTACGGTGTAATTTACCGGTCCGTCATCTCTCACCCATCTTGCGTAAACCGTGATATCCTCTGTCTGCGTAGCCAGGATTCGGCTGATTCCGGTTCCCTCAATGTACGTAGGCGTTGTATACCAGCCAAGGAAGGTATAGCCCTCACGGCTTGGCTGCGCTAAGCGCATCTCTTTTCCTTCCTCAAAGCTTCCGTTCCATACAACCTCTCCATACACAACATATGTCACAGTATGCATAACAACTTCCGAAGTCGGATCAGACCACTTTGCAAACAGAACATAATCTCCTGTCGCAGTTGAAGGAATTTCGGTAATCATTGTTCCTTCCTCAAAAGTCTCCGTTGTGTACCAGCCAAGGAATTCACGGCCCTCATAGGTTGGCTCACCCAGAACTCTTCCGACGCCCTCCTCGTAATAATTGACAAGACTGCTCGGACGGACACCGCCGTTGACCACATATGTAATCGCATGTCTGACTGCTCCCGGATTTCCTTCCGCTTCCCATGCAGCATATACGGTAATATCTCCGTACAGTCCCGGATAGATCGAACGGATTCTTGTCGTATGTGCCTCATCCTCATACCATCCTGCAAAAATATAACCTTCTTTGCTCGGATCCTCAAGATACATCGCCAGTCCATACAAATACGTCGCACTGTTTAAAGAATTATTTGTTCCCCCGTCCAGCTCATATGTTATATTATATGTATTTCTGTCGTAATAAAGCGCAAGCTCCATCGTATTGTCTTCTGTCACCGTTCCGCTCACCTTGCTGCCGACCGCAGAAGCGTTCAGCGTAAATCCGTTGCGCTCTGCTGCCCCGGCGGATACCGTCTCGCCGACTATGCCTTCCTTTACTTCTCTGTCCGCTAATCGGTAACCGTTCTTCTGCGTATTTTGCTCATAATACAAAACCGTATAATATGCTGTCTTCTCATCACCGGACAACTCCACCCATTTTGCATATAAGGTAATATCTCCCGTCCTGTCTCGTGCTATCTGAGTCACCTGAGCGCCGCTTAATTCAGCGTTTGCATACCATCCGCCAAAAATGTAGCCCTCTTTCTTCGGTCCATCCAGAGAAGGAAGCCCGACACCGTATACATATGTCAGTCTGTTGGAAGAAGGATTATCCGTACCGCCATTCAATTCGTAAGTGATGCTATAGGTCTCTCTGTCATAATAATGTATCAGCTCCAGCTTACCGTCCGCTGTCACCTCCCCGCTTGTTTCGCTGCGGGATGCGTTAAACTTAATTCCTGCACGTACAAGAGGTTCTGACGTTACCGTATCGCCCACCTTAGCCGTTTTGGTTTCCTCATCATACAACTCGTATCCATTCTGCTCTCTGTTCTGCACATAATATTTAATGGTGTAGGATACCGTTTCTCTGTCATCCACTAAGTCATAGTAGAAATTAAGTACCAGACTGCCGTTTCCTGCCACCTTTCCGCTGACTGTACTTTTCTCTGAATTGAATCTATATCCTGTATACTCTACCGGAATCTCAGTAATCTCCTCATCCACCAGTCCGGTCCTCTTTAACGAGGTGCGCAGCGTATATTCTCCCTGCTCATTCTGCACGTAATGGTTTACCGTAAAGCCCGCTGTTGACGGCTCGCTGACCGATCCGTCGGCCGACGGAATGTCGCTTATCGCAATTACAATCGGAAACTCCAGGATTCCGTTATTAAACGCATATGCAAGATACTTTGTCGAATCCGGCTTGTCCACCTTGTACTCATAAGCGCCTTCGCTGGTTTTCTCGCCCATAGAATATCCCGGCATACCGCCGACTGCTACGCCAGTTACCGCATCTGCCGCTTCCTTCGTATCAAAGATATTGTAATGTACTACGACCCCTGTCTTATCCGTATTGGCCACATAAAATACAAGCTTTCCGTCCTTGTCAATCTCAACGCCCTTATCTCCACGTACATAAACAGGTCCGGTCGCTGCGGCGGATACAAAAATATCGCACTGAGCTACAAACTCTCCGTCGGTTGTCTTTACAGTGATTACCGTCCTGCCTTCTGCCGCAGCCGTCACAAGACCTGCCTCGGAAACGGTTGCCGCAGCCGTATTTGAGCTGTTCCATGTCACAGTCTTATCCTTGGCATTTGCCGGCTCAACCACTGCTGTTAAACTAAGGGTATCTCCCACCTTCAGATTCGCACTTGTCGTATCAAGACTTATGCCTGTCACCGCACCTTCTTTTAAGAATTTCGCATAAAGATGAAGGTTGCCGGAAGTGGTTGCTGTAATTCCGCTCAAAGGCGAGCCTGCAAAATCCGCGCTCGTATACCAGCCCTTGAACTCATATCCCTCCCGTGTCGGCGCCGTCAATGCCAGTGTCTGTCCGTATCGATAGCTTGTCGGATTTGTACCGCTTACGGTTCCCTCATTTAATGTGTAGCTGATTGTGTATGAATTACGTTTGTAATATACTTTTACGGTTTCGATTGTTCCCTCTGTCACATCCACTGTCAATACATTGCCGGAATTTTCCGAATCAAAGGTGAATCCGCTTAACTCCGCCGGTTTATATGTATATGTATTCTCCTCGGATCTCACGTTTACGGTGCGGCTGGTCATGTCATAACCGCTGCCCTCAAGCTTCTCACAGTATACTTCAAGATTAAATTTCTTCTTCGCGCCAAGAATCTCACTGTCATCTACGTTCGGGTTCTCTCCGTCGCCCGTCTTGTCTCCCTCATAGGTTGAATTTGCAGGAACATCGATATAAGTACCATCCGAGAAGTAGACACGCTGAGCTTCATTCGTATGGTTCTCTGCAATATATGTTTTCTGACCGTTCTTTTCAAGCACAAGTGAAAACGGTGAGCTTCCCGTAATATCAAAGTTCTGCGTTCCATACTCCTTCAGACTGGTGATATACGCCATGGTATGCGCCCTGGACTCTCCGTTTTCCACCTTGCCGCCGTCTGAGCTGTCCCACATCTCCATCGCCGCATCCGCATCATAATAGGCATAGAACATCGCTATAACATCCTGGTTTGTCTTAGGATCCGTAAGCATATCCGTTTTTCCAAAATTAGTACAGCTCTGATCCTTTGTCTCAACGAAATGCTTCCACTGGTTGCTGTTCTCACTGATGCTGTCCACAACCGCCTTCACCTTGTCCTTATAACGCCCCATATAGAAAGTTGCG
This sequence comes from uncultured Roseburia sp., assembly GCA_947564465.1. GTDB lineage: Bacteria > Bacillota > Clostridia > Lachnospirales > Lachnospiraceae > Roseburia_C. The sequence continues at coordinate 23,129 of CANOCV010000016.1, forward strand.
CCTGAAAGCGGAAGCATGGTAATCGTGGTTACCTCAATGGAGTTCTCTGTCCACCATGCCGTATGATCGTAGCGTCCGCCGAACAATCTGGTAACCGTCTGAAGATTATAATTGTCTTTATTCTCATATGCATCCGTAAACACTTCATCATGCACGTCATAATAATACTCTTCTACTGCCGCAACCTCTGTCGTATACAGATAAACGCCCAGATCTCGGATTCTCTTATCTCCGACAGCCTCTCCCCACAGAACTAAGGATGCCCAGGCATTGACTGCCTCGGAGCTTGACTCCTGATTATTTCCGCCAGCCAAGCCTCCTTTGGTATCAATCAGGTTTCCATTCTCATCATATTCGTAATTCGCAACGCCGGACGCCCAGGAATGTCCCTCATAAACGTCAAAGTTACGAAGGAACGGGTATTTCGCCGGACTGTTCTCATTGTAGCTGCTGCCGTCGCGGTTTGTATTGGCGATATCGCTGATCATCTCATAAACCATGCCGCCCCACTCTTTTGCCCAATCCGGATTATTCATTGCGACCGCCGCCGCCGCTTTAATCCAGTATCCGTAATGGAAATGATGGTCATTGACTTCCTTGTCGGATGTATAAGACGCCGGATATCCAATCAGTGTTCCGTAATCTTTATGGTAATAGAAATAATCGTCTACGAAATCGCCGCTGACATACAGATCTCCCGGATTAAACCAAAACTGAAGATATTCGGCAACTCCTGTTACCATATCATCCCGCCACCCGGCTACCGTCTCGTCGTCGGAAAGCTGATCGGCTAAAAAGATTGCTTCTGTCAAAGTGTTTAGATTCTTTCCGACCCAATACGTGTCGTATCCTCCATACTGACCCTCCAGATTTACAATCCATTTTGGATCACCCTTATTTTTACGGTAATCCCACAGATACCCCAGCTGATCCGTTATATTTCCTTTTTCTGTCTCATCCTTTGTAATCGGAAGACCCGTCAACATTCCGTTAAAGGTCATCTCTGTGATATAGCTGCTTCCCTCGACGGTTTTCATCGTGCCACGAATCGTATTATATGTATACTTCGTAGGAGTCCCGTCCATCAGATAACGCCACTGATGCGGGTACAGTGCAATAATCGTGTCTCCGCCCTCTGCTCCGGTTTCCATGTTCTTTGTAATTACGTTGTAGCGTGTATATACCTTGGAAGCATTTTCATGGTACTCCCACTCTACCTTCGTATCCGTGATAAAGTTAAACGCATACTTCTCATAGAGCGCAAATGCTTCCTCTGAATTATCCGGCAGGATTGCCAAAGAAAGATAGGACTTTCCTGACGGAAAATTCGCTGTCAGCTTGCCTCCGGCATTCGTCCATGTCGTTCCTGAAGGCGCATATACACCATAGTAATGCGTCTTTCCATCCTTGTTATTCTTAAGGCTGATACCCAAAATATTGGAACCGTTTTTGTAGATTGCCAAATCTGTCGCTCCCGCCCCCAATGAAATTGTAGGGGACATATTGTCAAAGGTATAGTATGCGTACGGCGTACCTTTCGCTAACGTCGAGCGCATAGAACTCGTTCCCGCCGCATTGGCCATCACAATCTCATAAGTCCAGTCCGTCGTCTTATCCACTCTTGCATCCACAGCGCTGAACCCGTCGGCGCCGACCACAAGCTCTACGGTATCGTCAGACAACAGGCTTTCCACCGAAGGCTCACCGTCTACATAAGAAGTTGTATCAACTACGGCCGGTGAAGCCATCTGCATTCCGTTGCTTGCCGCCCGATACGCCAGCGGATGCGCATACAAAGACTCCGAATACTTATCAAAAACTACCGAGCTCGCCCAGTCGCTGGTCGGAACCGTACCGACTGTCTCCCTGTAATTATCCGTCAGATATGTTGTTGCCGGCGGCAGCGTATCTTTACGGTCCTGCCATGACTTACCCCAGTCCGAGGTCCCGACACCAAATAATTCCGTTTTATAACCTCCATTATCAAGCATTACATTTACACTTGGATCGTCATAGCTTGCCGCTTTTACAAGACCGGTCATCGGAACCGAGGTTCCTACTACCGCTGTCATGCAAACACAAGCTACAATTCTTGTTCTTAGTTTTTTCAAATACATATGTCTCTCCTTCTTCCATTACATGAATTGCAGTAACGGTTTATCCAATCTTGGAACATTCCCCGCGTCAACTGTTATTTCAATTTATATTTCCTTACCGCAGAGTAATCTCCCACTACTGTTTGACCGTCAATTTTTTTATAAGCCCTGACTTTCACATAGCAGGTGCTTCCCCCCTTTAATTTCGATCTTGTATAACTTGTTTTTTTACCCCCTTTGATGTTCTTTATTTTGAATTTGCCTTTCTTTCCGACTCTGACTGCTACCTGATAACCGTCTGCACCCGCAGTCTTCTTCCATTTAATTTTTATACTGGTACCGCTCTTACGGCTCACCGCCGGCTTCTTCATTTTCTTCGGCGAAACCTTTACCACAAAGGATTTGCTGACTCCGCCCGCGGACACCGTAATCGTTGTCTTTCCTGCGCCAATTGCCTTTACCACGCCCGAAGCATTTACCGTAGCAACCTTTTGGTCACTGCTGCGATAAGAAACCGTCCCCGTGTTTCCTGTAATAGAGCTTATATTGCTTATACTCTTGCCCGGCTTCAGCGTCACTGCACTCTTCACAAGGTTAATTACCACCGGCGTTTGCTGATTTTGCTTCCACTTTGCATACAGCGTAATATCCCCCGATGCCGCGGCGCTCACGGCCGGCATCCTTTCACCGGCAAACCTGCTGTCGGCATACCATCCGTCAAATACATATCCGTTTCTGGACGGAGCATAAAGCGCGGCGCCTGTCCCCTGCGTATAGGACGAAGGGTTGGATGAGTGGTTCGTTCCTCCGTTTAACACATAGCTGATCTTATATATCTCTGCTTCCGTCTTATTCTCCATCCACTTTGCGTACACAGTCAAATCTGCCGTCTGATCTTCCTGAATAAAGGAAATTTCTGTCCCCTCCGTAAACTCCGGAGATAAATACCAGCCCAGGAATGTATGCCCCTCATACACCGGCGTTTCCAAAAGCGTCGTTTTCCGTCCCTCCTCAAAGGTTTCAGATAATTTCAATCCATCAAATAATATATATGTAATTCTATGGGTAACCACGGTGTCACCACCGTCTGCTTCCCACCTTGCATATATAATATAATCTTCTATGGCTGCTGCCGAAATCTCCGTAATTTTTGTGCTCTCCTCAAATTCCGGAGACAAATACCAGCCGAGAAATGTATGGCCTTCATATTCCGGATCTGACAAAACGAGTCCCACACCCTCCTCGTAAGTATTCGGGTTAGCGGCAGAATTCTCTCCGCCGTTCATTATATATGTAATACTGTGGGTAACAACCGGTGTGCTTGCGCTTCTCCACGCTGCGTATAATGTCTTTGCACCTTCCGCCGACGTTGAAACTTCCGTCACTCTCTTTGTATGCGCTTCATCCTCATACCAGCCGAGAAACGTATAGCCCGCTTTTACAGGATCAGCCAGAGACGCACCCACTCCGTATACATATTCCTCCTTATTATCGGAGCTGTTAGTTCCGCCCTCCAGCACATAGGAAATCGTATATGTATTTCTGTCATAATAAAGTGCAAGCTCCAAAGCGCCGTCTGCCGTCACAGCTCCGAACGGCTTATTTCCTTCTGCCGAACCATTGTAGGTAAATCCTGTATATGCTTTTACAGGCGCTGTCACGTCTGTTCCAACGACAGCGCTCTTTTTCTCCATGTCCGCCAATTCATACCCGGTCCCTGCGGTATTTTGCTTATAATATTTTATTGTATAATCTGCCGGTTCCTTCGGCTCAGAATCAGACCATTTTGCGAACAAAACATAATTTTCTGCGGCAGTTGCCAAAATCCCGGTAACTCTTGTTCCTTCCGCAAAGTCCTCTGCCGTATACCAACCGCCAAAAGCATACCCCTCACGCACCGGATCGCTTAGTGCAATGCTGTCCCCATACCGATAGGATGCCGGGTTCGATTCATTGTTTGTTCCCCCGTTCAACTGATAGAGAATCTCATAAGTATTCCTTTTATAGTAAAGCTTCAAAACCAATGTTCCCGAGTTCTCCACCGTTCCGCTCTTTACCGTATCTGCATGGCTTTCATCCAGCGTATATCCTGTATATATTTTTTCGTTTGCCGTCACGCTTGTATCCGGCTGCGCCTTGGCCGTCACAGTATCCGCCAACACATAGTTGCCGGATGCATCTTCTTTATAATGCTCCGTCTTATATACGACCTCCGCGGAAACCTCAGTCGGAACCTCATATACGCCCCATTTTGAGAGCACTCCCACTCCGTTTGAAATGACGTTATAACGGAATGCAATATATTTTCCTTTCATCTCATCGGTGACTGCACATTTATAAATCCAAGTACCCGTGCCGTCATCCGCAAGGGCATTCCCCGGCAATCCGCCGTCGCCTGCCTCTGCAGTAATTTTCTCCGCTTCTTCCTTTGTATCGAATGCCTTAAAAAATACAAGCGCGGTCTGTATATTATCTACGCCCGAGACTGAAAAAATAAGTTCGTCGCCGCCGCATTCCACTTTTTTCCCGGATTCCACTTCATATCCGCTCGCGTCCGTAAACTTTGCGCGAAGAATCAAGTTCCCTGTCGTCGTCGCGGTGATTCCTGTAATTTTATTTTTGTAAGCTTCATCTGTATACCAGCCGTTAAATACATATCCGCTCTTCGTCGGAATTTCAAATTCAAACGACTGTCCGTATTTATACTCCGACGGATTCTCCTTCGAAAGCTCTCCGCCCTCCAGATCATACTGTAAGGTATAGGTATTTCTTCGATAATACAGCTTCAGGGTAAGCGTTTGTCCCTCTGTGAGAAGCCCTTCCGTTACATTCCCCGAATTGGCTCTGTCATAAGAAAATCCATCCATTACCTTGATATCCGCCGTCACTCTTGCGCCGGCCATACCCTGCTTTGTCTCCGTCGTCAAATCGTATCCGCTGCCGTCTAATTTCTCCTTATAATACTCAACCGTATAGCGCGCCACACCCTGCATATTGGCAGAATCTACTGTGGTGAGCTTATGCGGCGCAGCTACAATCTGAATGCCGTCACTGAATGTCACCGTCTTTGACGTATCCTCCGCATTAAATACCGCGTATGTCTTGATTCCATCCTTGTCAAACACCGTGCTTAACGCCGTATCCGACGATATGGACGTATCCGGCGTCCCGTAATTTTTCAGCGACATGATATAGTGGTATGTATGCGCTCTGGACTCTCCACCCTCTTCGGCCGCCGTAGTATCCCAATAAGAGAGCGCATAGTCCGGATCGGCAAGCGCCTCATATTCACTCCAAATATCATTCCACCGATCGCTCGGATCGGCCATTTTATCCGGTCCGGTATAATTTTCCTCATGATAAAGGGCCAGTTCAAGATTCTCCTTAATATAATCCTGGTCGCCGGCAAGATAGAATGACGCCGGATTCATCGGAAGCAGATTGATTCCCTGCACCTGGAGCGGCTCCGCCGTCCACCATGTACCGTATACATACTTGCCGCCCCAAACCATAGACGCCTGATTTCTGACAACCTTTGCACTGTTCTTATCGAGATTGTCCAAAGTATCCACACCGTAACGGTATCTGTCATCCAAAACATTCTTCTCTACGTCAAACCAATAATTATTTACCGCCGAAATCTCCGTCGTATAGAGATAAATTCCAAGATCCCGAAGCTCCTTATTTCCGGTTGCCTCACCGAACATAATAATTCCGGCCCATGCATTCAATGCCTCGGAGCTTGACTCATGATTGTTCCCGTCTGCGAATGCCTGATGCCCGGATGCCCAGGAATGTCCCTCATACGGAGCAAAATTGCGAAGATACGGATATTTAGTACTATTCCTGTCATTGCAGGCAATATCTCCGATGATTTCTTTGACGATTCCCCCGTACTGACTGTCGGATCCCCATTGGGGATCACGCAGCGCAATCTGTGCCGCCGCATAAATATAATAACCATAATGGAAATGATGGTCATTCATCTGGTCGACCGAATTAAAGCTCTGCGGAAAGCCAAACAGCGAACCGATACCGGAATCATAGTAAAAATACTTATCCGTCTCGGTATCGTTTGTCGTAAACCAATCCTCCAACTCTGTCTTCAACGCGGCATACAGCTTATCCGCACTCGCCGTGTCATTACAGGTTTCCGCCGCCGCAAGCACATTCCCGACACGATTTAGAGCCTTGCCTGTCCAGTAGGTATCTCCGGATCCGTTCCCCATCTGAAGCAGGTCGTTCGAATAGTTCGTCATATACTGTGTAACATAATTCTGAAGCCCCGCCATATCCCCGTCTGCCACATCCGGCATGTAAGGAATAAAGCCGCTGTATGTAAGCTTCGTCGTAAAAGAGCTCCCGGCCATCAGCTTCATTGTCCCGCGAATCGTGCGGTATGTATGGTCAAGGAAATTCCCGCCCTGCATGTTCTTATACTGATGCGGAAGGATTCCCATCAGCGTTCCGTCCGCACCTGATTCCGCTTTTTTCTCCACACTGTATGAATACGTCGTGGACACTATGCTCGTCTTTTCATCATAGCTATACTCCGCTTTCGTGTCCGTCACAAAATTGTACGCATACGGTCTGAAAAGATTGCAGACAGATTTCGCCTCATCGTCATCCACTCCGTATGTCGAGCACAATATTGCAAATGTAAAATACGACCTGCCCGCCGGAAAACTTGCCTCTATACTCCCAATACCTGCCCCGTCGTTGTTCACCGTAAATGTAGTTCCCTCCGGCGCATAGATTGCATAGTAATCATAATCCTCATAGCCGATCACGCCATCCGCATTGTCATAGACGCGCAAAATAAGAATGTTTGAATCGGAAACGCTGTCTCCATTATAATACGCCACCGATGACGACAGCCCGTTTCTCTTTCTGACAATCGTCGCTTTGTTAGAATTCTCAAACTGGAAGTATGCAAACGGGCTTCCCTGCACCATCGTAGTTTTCATATACTGCGATGCATCGGACGAATTCTGCATAACCACGTCATAGGTCCAGTCCGTAATCTTATCTACCTTTGCGTCGCTCGTTGCAAACTCCGGCTGAATTACAAAATCCGTCAACGAAGCATCCTCGGGCATAAACATTGAATACGCGCCATTCGTATTATCCGCAATCGTTGACGGATTCGTAATCATCATCCCGTCTCTGCTTGCCTTATACGCAAACGGAATCGCGAATACCGAATGCGAATACGGCTCCTGCCCTGTTAAATCCCACAAAAATGACGTCGCCCAATCCGACGTGTCAACCGGGCCCGTGTAATTCTCGGTCGTGTGACGATACGCCGAACCCGGATATGGCAATTTCTCCAGTAAAGACGCATTCGTCATAGTGACTGTCTGCCCGTCGGCGACATACGACCATGTCCCCCTTACTTCTGTCGAATAGCTTCCCGCCCCCACGGTAACCGTTCGATCCTGCGCATACACATCCTCCACACCGTCAAATGCCGGCGCCAAAGGAGATAACGCCATCCCCGCTGCCAATAAAAAAGATATGACAGTTTTAGAAATTTTCCTCCTCATACACTTCCTCCTTGTTAAAATTACCTCTCCATATGCAATATTTTTTACTTCAAATCACAATTTTACCATATTGTTTATCCAAAGTATGTCTTCATTATAGAAAATGTACAACAAAGTGTAAGTGTATTATTTTTAAAAAAGGTATCATATTTTTATAGCACAAACTCTCCGCCTAAAACTGCCTTGTGTTTCCTCCATAGTCTCTAAACTTCTGATACAGTTCCCCGCTAAAACCACCCGGCGTCTCTTCCTGCGATGTTCTTTGTATCTCTATAGTAACCCCTTTCGGATAGCCCGCATGGTTATCGCAACGTTTATACCAGTTATTTGCTACAATATGTATTGTATATCCATATTGAGCGAGTTGTCCCAGCCGTTCAAGACATCCTTCTCCCCCTCCATTTTTCGTTTTCCCAAGCGCCGGATTGCTGGTACAGGGACTTGAGGACAACATAATGCTCAATTCTCTTCGTGGGTCAGCGGCCAACATATCATACACCTGCCGTTCTTGCTCAGTTCCTAAGCTTTCTCTGTCCCCCTCGCTCAGCGCATTCTCAATATTCGTAAGAAATTCACACAAATACCCTTCCGCATGTTCTCCGTCATACGACCACGTACTTCGCAAGTCCGTTCCGTTGAGTTGTGCGCGCAGTATTGTACTTGCCCGCAGGCTTGCCGGCGGCGCATGATGTGACATGAGCGGATTGAAATATGTAAATCGTCTTTCATTCCCCTCCGGATTTAGGACTGCCCTGCTCTCGTCCAGCAGGTATTGAATCGGTTCATCCTCCGTCTGCACCGTTCCCTCTTCCGACGTCCCGTCCTCAAACTCTCCCTGCCTCCCGTTCCATCTTCTGTCAAACTCCTCCGCTTCCCGCTCCAGATTCTCATCGAAATTTGCCGCTATCCCGCCATAATCCTCCGCCTCAACTCGCCCCTGCTTCTGCTGAACGGCATGCCAGATTTCATGTCCGATATGCCTCTCCTGCCCCGGCGCCATATAAATCTCATTTCCCTGCGTATACGCAAGCGCCCCAAACCGTTCCGGCTCTGACGAACCATAATAAACACTCATATCCTCTAACGAAACGCCGGAACGTTCTTCGGCGTCCCGCTTTACGGCATCCAGAAAAGTTTCTCTCTTTTCCTTTGGTTTTTCCATTCTGTCCGCTTCCCCCATGGCATCTCCTTTCCCTTTTCAGAAATCCATCAGATACCCGTACTCCCCCCAGATATCTGCGCTCACACTCTGTTCCATTTTTTCATATTCAGCCGAAACTGCCCGAAGCACATGGCGCATATCAAGCGACTTCCTCTCATACAGCGCCGTCACACAGGCATTTAAAACCACATTTTTAATCATTCCTCCGGTAAAATCAAACTGCCCTGCCAGATAATCAACGTCCAGATTGTCCGCCGGGATCTCCTTTGGCAGACAACTCTCCCATATACCGCGGCGAACCGCCGCGTCCGGCATCTGATATTTTAAAACATACTTCATTCTCCGCAAAAACGCTTTATCAATGTTTCCGTAAAAGTTGGTCGCAAGGATGACGACGCCCTCAAAACGTTCGATTCGCTGTAAAATATAGGATACCTCCATATTTGCGTAGCGGTCTCTTCCCTCCGTGACCTCCCCCCGCTTTCCAAACAGAGAATCCGCCTCGTCAAAAAACAAAAGCGTATTTGTCTTCTGGGCAAATGCGAACACACGCTCTAAATGCTTTTCCGTCTCGCCGATATATTTATCCATAACGGCGGACAAATCCACCTGATAGAGCGGTATCTCAAGCTCCTTTGCAAGCACATGCGCAGTCATTGTTTTTCCTGTGCCGGGCGCGCCCGCAAGCAGCACCGTCACCGCCCTTCCGTAGGGATACTGATGCTTTAGGTTCCACTTCTCAAAGACCGTATGCCCCTTGTCCACGCCGGTACATATCTGCCCCAAAACCTCCCGCATATTATCCGGCAGCTTTAAATCCGAAAATCCTACCGTGGGATACAGCACCTCCCCGTAAATATCCGTCCGCCCCTGACGCAGTATGTCACAGCAAATACGCGAAAAACATGTTTCCTCCAATCTCCCCCCGCCCTCCTTACGCCAGACATTTACGGCCCTGGCAATCTCGCTTGCAGTTAGGGGAAAACGGACAGAATAATGCACGCAATCCAGATTCAGGCCGTAAAGGCGCCCAAATCCGCAAAAGACGGCCTCCCGCTCCTCCCTGGTTGTCTCTTCCAGTCTGCTGTGTAAAATATATACCTTTTCCTCCCCGGAAAATTCAACGCCTCCGTCCGTACATAAAATAAGAGGAATATGCGCTTTCAAAAAGGGATCCGCCGCCAACCCTAAAAAATCCGCCGCTTTCCACTCTCCCGGCAAATCTTCTGTGATTCCGCTGATACATACGACCGTATCCCACAAAAAGGCTCCGCGGGCAAGCTCCGTGAAAAAATCCGATATGCTTTTCTTAGAAAATTCCATCTTATTCGAAAGCTTCGCAACAAGCATATTCTTTTTTAAAAGCTTTGCCGTATGTTTTGCAAGAAAAATCCTCCCCCCTGCACCGGAGATTTGCCAGATACCGTTCGTCTGCAGACACCTCGCACCCTCCCGTGCCAGCTCCCCGCGGATAAACATCTCATGCAGCTCATCATCCCATCCGAAATACTCCACCCCCGCGGGAAGCGGCGGCTTATCGGCTCCGGTCAGATAAGCATACAACGCGTTATCTCCTTCCAGCTCCCAAAACGAAAGCTGCATATTTTTTTTAGCCACACGGCATATTTTTTCAAGCTGCTTTAACCTGCCGAAAACCGCCTCAAAATCCGGATAAAAGACACCCTCCAATTCAAACGCAAGCTGGAGTGTCACATGATTTCCGGTAAAGTAATTCAGATATGCCCCAAACTCCGGCACATGCATGGCCGCAAGAATCAAATCGAGCGCTGTGATAAGCACCTTATCTCCCTCCAAAAGCTCCGCGGTAAGCCTCCGGTAGCACACCGTCTGCGCCGTACCGTCACCCGCCTCTCTCTCAAGCGCCTCCTCGTTCAACCGCTCCGTCAGCATACGAAGAAACGGAAAACGCTCAAGACTGTTTCTTCTCCCTGTTTCTTCTATATAAATGCACGTCTTAAGAATCACCTTATAGATCACAATTTCAAGAAATCGCATAAATACCCCCAAATCCTATAACGCCTCAATCCAGGCGTCTCCCTGGCCCTCCTGCAAATATCTGCTGCAAAGATAGAGATACACCCTGGCGGCATCATCCCCGCGGTACTGTTTTAACACCTCGATAAAGGCGGCTCGCGCCTCCCTGTAATTTCCTCCTCCGAAAAAACGGACTCCTTCCTCAAACCGCTCCCTTGTAATCTGTTTAAATCTGCGCTCCTGCGCCGCCACGCCGTCAAAGACCTCATACACTCCCTCTAACTTTTCCGACGCTAAAAGCTTTATGTATCCCATAAAACGACAGTGATAATTTTGCTCCAAATCCTCTATCTGCATGGCTGCACTTCGGCTGATTAAAATAGACGCATGATATTTCGGCGCTATTTCCATAAGAAATTCGGCGATTTTCATCTGGTCGGAAATGCTGATAATATCCATCCGCTCCTCTCCCCCCGCAATTCCGACCATAACCGTCCCCTGCGCAATTCCCGCGCAAATCCGCTCTTCTCCCGCCTCCTCACAGGCATGCACCGCAGATTTTAACGCGGACTCCGCATGGCTTCTGTAAAACGAACGGACGCCCGCCTTCTCAAAACGCTCTATCGTTCCCCCTTCCACAAAAACGGCCGGGACAAGCATATCCAAGAGACTATTGATATAGCAGAAGGTTTCCTTTGAAGACATCATGTGAATTTTCTTCCGAAAATCCTGCGGCTCCATTGCCAATACCACAAGCTTTGTCTGCGCCTGATCCCCCAATCTGATTTCTGCGATGCTTTCCTTATGCAGAATCTCAAAGGTTTCCGGCGGTATAAACTTGCGGTATGCGTCATTCAATCTCTCCATCTCATTCACATGTCCCCGTATCTTATCGGACATTCTGTTAAACGCATCCGTAATTTGTCCAAGCTCATCTTTTCGCCTGAGGGAAACCTGCACTCCGAAATCTCCGTCCGCCATCCGCTGCACTCCAAGCTTCAGTTTCCGGATAGAGCGAATGACGCCAAGCTGAACAAATAACATAAGAAAAAGCACGCCAAACACCGTCAATATCATGGCCTGTATCGTAATATTCCAAAGGCTGTCCACCATAAGCTCCATCATATCATCCATCCGCACATCTGCGCCCATCACGGCAATCGTATTCCCCATTTCATCCTTCATGGGGCTGTATATGGACACTACCGTTCCGTCATCCGTGTCTGTAAGATCAAGCATCTTGTTTGCCTCCCCCGAGAGATATACTTCCCTGACAACCGCCGACTCCGGCGCATCATAATCTGCAACGTCGGCTCCCAGCTCCTCACCGTCTTCTGACGCGTCAAAAAGCCAGACCGCCGTCTGCTCCCCTGTCGGATAGATAATATAAAGATAGAGACATTCCGACGCCTCACGGATTTTTTTCATCCGCTCCAGACTTGCATAATAACGCTCGTCCGCTCCCTTTGATTTTCCGTACCGGTGCACTTCCTCAGCCGTCAGATTCAGGCTGTATTCCGTCACATCAAGAATTTTCCCGATGGAATCCGCATAGCTCTCGGCAAACATCTCACCGGCAAACCGATAGATCATCACCCACATCGCCCCAAGCAGGGCACAGCCAAATACGAGAAACAGAAAACCAAATTTTGCCCGAAGTCCGATTTTCATCATTTGCCCTCCTTCAAATCTGCCGCCGAACGCTCTATGGCACCAGCACGCTCATATTCCCCGGATTTGTAATTGAGACGGAACCGCCCCATATACACATCGCCTTACAACTCTGATTCAATGCCGGTTTATTCGCCACAAGAACCGTCGGCGAACCCGGCGCCCAGGGCGCGGGAATCACCGGTACACAGGGCATCGGCGTCAGAGCCCCCATTGCCGCCGCCGTAGCTGCCGCCACCTGCGGATTTGCCATAGAGGAACACATACCAAACGGCATAATGTTTTTCATCGGGATATAATCCATAATTGTCGCCATCGGCTTCCCTCCCAAAACCACCCTGTTTTCCGGCGTAATCACGAGCGTCGACGGCGCCGCCCCAAAGCTGCAGACGCACATGGCGCCAAGCCCTGCACACAATGCCATATATTTGCCTCCTTTTTAAAAATCGTGATACAAAGTCTCCCCCGCTCTTAACGAAACTTCAAAATCCCTCTCTCCCTGCTCATCCCGAAAGCGACAGCGCACCGCCAACGTATCCTCTCTTGCGCGCAGCGGGATAAAACATGCTTCTCCGCTCTCCTCCGCGGCATAGCGCACTGCGGGATACAGCTTTGCCTCTATTGTTCTGTACGCATGGGCGAGCGGCTTTTTCAAATAATAACTGCCATGGGCGTAGGAGACAAGCTCTACCCAGTCAAACCTGCTTCTGTTTTTATCCGTCAAAAAAAACGTCCTTCCCGCAAGATCCTCCGGCTCATCCTGATAAACCGTAAGGCCCGTATCCCCCTCACCGCAGTCCGCACGCAGCCTGAAGCTGCCTATGCCGGACAATGCCGCGGCCAGCAATACGGAATGACTTCCAAGCCTGCCCTCCATATATGCCGTACCCGGCGGAAACGGATACGCCCGTTCCGGCAGTACATAGCATTTTTGAACCGGATTATTGGGCTTCAAGGACAAAAGATCAATTTTTATCTTCGTCCTCTGATAAAAACGGCCCCAAAGCCGTACTACGGCAAATCTTCCGTTTATCTGTGAAAAAACACGATAGCCCTCCGGCTTTACGAAAGGTTTTGCGGCCCCCTCCACAAGAACAGAAAAATCCTCCTGCAAGATAGCCTTACCCGTAAACGCATCCAACGGCAGAATCACGAGCTGTATCCTGATATGTATTCCCTCTCTCATCTTCTGCCCCGTTTTCTTTCCTCTACGCCAAAGCGCAGATCTACAACCCTTGAAACATGTTTCGTTCTCTCGGACTCAATTTCAATCGGGCCCATCTCATAGAAAAGAGACGTCCTGTACTCCATATTCGGCACGTTGAAAATCCGCAGCTTTTCCTCCATCGGCAGGTTTAAAAGCGCAAGCGAACAGCCCGCCTTCCCCTCACCTTCCACAAGCTCTTCCGGCACGACATGATCGTTTAAAATCTGAATGACTCTTCCGAGAATCCCCTGCTCCTCCTTTGCCTGATAACGGATATCGCCGCCCGCATAAGGAGTAATCATATAGAACAGATTTACATAGCTGGGCGCATACCTCTCTCTGACGCTGTCAATGCTTATCATAGAATGGCTTCTAAGCTCCTCGCACTCCCTGATATCATAAAGCCAGACGCCGACACGGCAGTCCCCCCTTCCGGCAGGATGGCAAAGACCAATCTGCTCCGGACTTTTGAACATTTCCGGCACCATATACCGCCTTAATATTCCCACAAGCGCTTCCCCCGCTTCCGCTATCCCCGTATATCTCACCGCTCCGTCGCCTCCTCACTTACTTTCTCTTCTTCGTCCCCTTCTTTTTCTTTCTTTTCCTCTCTCACCAAAATACCGTCCCGATAAGTCCCCTCCTCCAAAACGGCTCCGGTTGCACCGTCATAAGTGACCCCGTCCCCGTTCTTCAAATCAAGAAGAAATTCTCCCTGATACAACAGCTCCCCCCTCTTTCCGTAAAGCTTCCCCTCCCCGTCATATTTGTCCAGTCTGAACCCGCCTTCATAAATCGGGAATTTCGTAATCGGATCGTAGACGGTTCCCTCCCCCGACCTTAATCCTGCCGCAAAGGCGCCTGCGTAAATCAGATTTCCGGTTTTGGGGTCAAACAGCTTTCCTTCCCCCTCGTACACATCATCCGCAAAATTCCCTTCATAGATCAGCGCTCCGTCCTGATATGCCTTTCCCTCCCCGCTTCTTTTTCCCTCCGAAAAACCGCCCTCATAGACGACATTGTCCCGGCCCATATAAAGAGTTCCCGTCCCGTCATAGCGTCCGTCGCGAAATTCTCCCTTATAAATCAGGATACCGCTGATATCCTCGTACAGCCTTCCCTCCCCAAAATATTTTCCATCCGCAATGCCGCCCTCATAGTGCAGTCCTCTCTTCCCATATACTTTTCCGCTCCCCTCCACAAACTTATCGCTTTCGAACACCCCCTGGCAAATCACCTCTCCGCTCTCATCCCAAAGCGTCCCCTCTCCCGATTTTTGCCCCGCAATAAAATCCCCCTCATAGGCAAGCGCACCGTTTCTGTAATAGATACAACCATGCCCCTGATACTGATTCATGTCAAATTCTCCCTTATACATCATATTGCCATCGGGATAATAAAGCTCCCCGGCTCCCGAATACATCTCCATCAAAAATTCTCCCCGATAAAGCAGATTTCCGTCATAATCGAATAAAGTACCTTGGCCGTTGATTCTGCCGTCCTCAAGACTTCCCTCAAAGATCACCTGCTCACTCCCCGGCGCCAAAAGCTTTACCCTGCCGTTATATCCATACATTTCGGGCGAATTAACCTCCATCGTCTTCGCAAAAAACGATGCCACGACCCACGGCTTTCCCAGACAGACAAACAAAATCGCGCCCAAAAGAAAAAGAACCGGCATCAGATATAAAAATTTCTTGGAAATCAGATAACTTCCAACCGCGGCATAACCTTTCACCAGGACGGCTTTTCTTGCCTTTTTCCGTCTCATGTCTAAAATCACCCCATCTCCGCCGGATCCGCCCTCTGCGTCTCCTCCGGCGTCTCGTGTTCGCCGGAATCTTCCGTCTCTTGCTCCCCGGGCTTACTCCCGTCATCCTCCGTCTGCCGTATATCCGGCAGAACTTCGGTATCCCGCTCTGTTTCCGGCTCCTTATGTTCAGGCTCCAACGCATAGCCTTTTATCGCAAGCGTACCAATATAACAAAACGGCTCGCATCCCTCCGGCACATAACTCTGCCCTACGCATACATAGATAAGGACCGCCAAAAGGCCTGTGATAAGAACATAATAAAGAAAACAAAAAATATATTTTAATCCTCCTGCCACGCTTCGGCGCAGGCTGGTAAAATATCCATTCTTCTGAAGCTCCCCCCTATCATATGCTTCCCGCAGAGCCTCTTCCATCCTAAGATAGGCTCGAAAAACGTCCGCATCCCCCGAAAACTCCCCTCCCCTTAATTTTCCCACAAAACCGCTAAGCTCCTTTTGAAGCTTTGCCTTCAATTCGTTTCCAAACAATGCCTCCATACAGGCCGCTGCGTTTCGCTGTACGGCAGGAAATAAATCATTATCCATTTCATATGGATGAAACAGCAGGAAATTGACCTTAACGCCATGCTGCGTACTCACTGTAATATTATCCGGTATAGACGCCTCGTACTGCAGATATACCGGAAGATTCTGCGCAAAAATCTGCATCATCAATTCTCTTCCAATATCCAGCCGCTCCGAAAAAAGAAGCCCGGTCTTTAGTTTTTCTGTCAGCATACAGCCCTCAAAATAGCGAAACACAACCCACACAACGCCGTTTTTCGCAAAGCACTCTATAAGTCCCTCCACTCTGCCGCTTTTTGACAGCTCCATAAAATATAAGAGCATTTTGCCAGACAGTTCCCTCTCTTTTGGCTCCATAAGAAGAAACTTTTCCCCGTCATCCTGTTTGTCGCGGATACAAAGGTATGCCCGAATATCCCTGCTTCCTTTCAAGGTACAAATCACACGGTACGTCTCACCGATTGTCCGTATTACCATCTGCTTCCCCCCGCACTCTTTACTCCGTTTTGTGAATATCCCGGACAACAGCGAACGCCGATGCCGTCAGCTTATTATCCGCCGCGCTCCTCGCCACGATCTCATATACGCCGGGCGTATTTGGCGCCGTATACATCCCATTCTCGTCAATATCTCCCCCCACTGCCTCCCGCAGAGACCACAGAATCCGCTTATCGCTCACTCCGCTGACAACCGCCTCAAAATAAAAATCTTCATGCAGTGAGAGATAAACCATATCCGGTTTGATAAACAATTCTCTCTCCTGATGAGCGTCCCTCTTTTTGGAACCGTCACAAAAAGCCGTCCAACGTATATTTATCTTTTCTGCCTTTGTCGCCTCCGCAAGCCTTACACCGACGACAAAGGTTCCCTCACTCACATTGATGCGGACCGCCGTCTCTCCCCTGACAAGGCCTTCTCTCTCAAATATGCCTCCTGCACCGTAGAACACGCTGTCTTCCTCATGTTCAATCCCTGCCATAACAGTCACGTTTCCCGGTCCCAGTCCGTGCACAATGGGTTTGGAATAAAACTTTTTCCCCGCCGCGCCGCCGATGCCAAGCTCTATGGTCACAGTCCCCCCCGAAACAAACGTCCCCAAAGAGGGCTCCTCCTTCTTTTCCTGCTCATCTTCGCTTTTGCCGTCACGCAGATCTGACAGGCGTCTCTTTATCATTTTCTGCTCTTCCTCGGCGGCCCTCTCCCGAATTGTAGAGAGAACGTCACTGTAAATATACTGTCCAAACGGCATCGGCTCCACATCCTCAATTACAACTTCATTTGCCGCCTGAATCAGATTAATTTTTGCAAGGTAAATGCTCTGGTGGTAAGTCTGATTGATAATCTCCTGCATTGCTCCCTCAAAATACCGTTTACTGATGATTTTACTTACATTTTCCGTCACAATTTCCACCGTACTCTGTACGGACAGCTCCTCGGTTTCCATAATGTAATCTCCCACCTTCAGCCAAAAGCTACCCTCCTTTAAGGCCGCGACTCCGCTCACCTCGCTCACATCCGCCGCCCTGACTACGACCGGAACCTCATAGCGTCTTGCCCGCTCCCATTCCTTTTCGTCAAACACAAGCTTCATCCACCGCTTCTTATCTCTGGAAAGACAATCAAATACCAGTTCGTAGCCGAAAGAAATCGGCAGCTTCTGCCCCATATTTTCCACGACAAGCCGAAATTCAAACTCGCTTCCGCTGTGCACGTACCGCGGAAAAACCTGCGTAATGCGTATCCCGTATCCCCAGTAAATCGTTTTAGACTTTTCATAATAGGAATCGCTCCCGCTATTCTCCTGCGGCTCCTGGCTCGTAAGATAGATCCGGTACCCCTCAGCCGTTTTATTATAGCAGGCTTCCCCGTTTACGCTGCCAAGTCCCGTAACGCCATAGACAGGCTCCCTTTCATATTCGGAATACTCAATGCAAAGATACTGATAGCTGCCGCTTTCGTTTTCCTCCGTATCGTCTAAAAACCCCTCGATACCGGTCAGCTTTTTCAGCACCGGCTTGTCCACAACGATCTCTCTTCCGGCAAAATCAAGCGCCAGACCGGCCTCTAATGAAATCGTATCATCACCGACCGGCACCACGTTTAACCCGCATACCACGCCGCAGCCGTGCATAAAACGGTTGATCAGCCTCCGCTTGTCATTCATGTACTTCTGCTCCGACTCAAAATCATCCACGCTCAATAGCTTTCCGTAAAAATAATTATTTCTCTCATAAGGAAAATAATTTAAATTTTTCATTTTTTCATCCTTTCTCCTCTCCCTCAATCACGGAAAACGGTATGGCGCACAGTCCGTCCAGACAACATAACCGATACCGTCCCAGCACGCTGTTTATCCCGAGGTAGGAATGCTGATCCAAAAAAATGTATGGCTTTAACACGATAATCCGGCTTTCCATGTGCGCCGGCTTTGCCATATCCACAACCTGCTTTAACCCTAAAAAACGATTTTTCTCCCCGGCGCTCTCATCGTCAATCAGCACCGCAAACTCCTGACCGTTAGAGCAGTAAAGCTTCTTTAACAGCCTCTCGCGCCTTTCCCCGTCGAAATACGGCTTAATCTGATGATATTCCACAATATACGGTTCCTTCCCGATATACAGCTTTACCAGCTCCCTTAAGCACTCCGCCGTTCCCCTTCTCATGCGGATACGCCAGGCATTTCTTACCAGATACAAAAGCTGACTGTCATCCCATAGCGTCCTCCCCTCAATCGCAAACCAGTCCGCCAGCTCATATAACATGTCCCGGTTTTCGGCCGACGGCTCTAACAGAGAGGGAATTTTTTCAATCCTCTCCGTCATATCCTCATACAGAGACTGAAAAATTCCAAGATAACGCTCCAAAAAGGATGCACTGCTCTGGTCGTCCCCATAAATTTCAGGGAGATATGTAAGCCACGTATGCTTCGGAAAGTAAATCAGGATTCTCTCTGCCACAGGTTTTACGCCTGTTTTCCTTTTTACTGTAATCTTAAGCCACAGGTATCGTCCCTTCACTCCAAAAAGCAGGACATCCCCTGGATTGTCAAATTCTGCCTGGCAATGTCCTTCTAACTCTCCGCCGCTTTCTGCGCATGAAACGTCCGAAGCGCAGACCTCCACCGTCCGAGATATTTCCCCGGATATTCCCCCGTCCGTCAGAAGCCTGTGCCAGACCATACCCGGCTCTTTGCTGTCAAGAACCTTGGTATAATACACACCCTCTGCTTCATATTCCATATTCACAACAAAATATTTTCTGTGTTTTTGTGCCGCTCTTTCCATCTTTATCCCTTTTTCCTGCCGAATCAACAGACAATGCATTCCAAGAGATACGCCAGCCCGTTTGCCGGAAGAAGAATATCCCCGTTTCTGCCGCGCCGGATATTGTTCCCCTGCGCGTCTATGCTAAGCGATTGTATTTCCGACACCCAATCCAGCACATCTATGATCCCGTAAATACTGCTGTATGCAATAACACTCCCAAAATCCGCCTCGATTTTCTCAAAAAATTCCTTCAGCAGACGTTCAATCTCCGTTTTTGCCGCATTTACATGAATGCTTACCGTCACCTTCACAAAAATCGTCACGCCTATATACACAGGAGATAAAACCTTTACTTTTGTCCCGATCATCCGCGCCGCCTCCAGTGCATTTTGAATGTTTTTCCGGCGCGCTTCTCCCAAAACGGGTCTTTCCTCCTTAGAATACGGCTTAACTACAACGGACACCGTCTCCTCCCATACGCCTCCGGTCCTTCGCCCCCCGCAAACCGCTCTGACATTTTCAATCAGAAGCCCCGGCGTCCGTTTCGCCAGATACTCAAAATCCTCACACGTCACGGCCCGCCTTCTCTCCTGTAAGCGCATCCGAAATCTCTCCCGACGCTGCCGGAGCGTTTCCGCATCCGCGCCGCCCGACGCATCCCTGTCATTTGTAACGACAATCCCCTTCGGCGCGCCACAGATGCTCCCCGCCGTAACGTTTCCCGCAGCTCCCAGGGTCGCCCGGGCATGTACCAGATAAATCTTTCCCTCCGGCGCCAGCCCGTGCACACAATCCCCGAACGAGATCACTCCCGTCTCCTCCTCGAAATGAAAATGTCTATCCATAGGCGTTGATGCGTCAAAATCCTCACAGGCTTCCCAAAACACAAAATGCCCGCTTCCCGATTTTGTCTCCGCCAAAACCGCAATGCTTTTGCCGCATAAATCCCTAATCCTCACCGGATACTTCTGATACGGCATCCCGGATCCCACGGCAAGCAGTACCCTGTCCTTATATTCCGCTTCGTACGCAAGAATCAGGCACAATGCCCGTCCGGAATCATCCCCCGGAAAGGAAACGCTTTCTCCCGCCTCCTCCCGCGATTTGACCACGGGGCCCGCATACCGATAAAACCCGCCCTCTTCCCGGATAAAAAGCTCACACTCCCCCTCATGCGCCAGATAGGTATCCGGCAGCAGCGCCCTTCCCTCCGCGATCTCCGTCTCATAATACGCAATATATGTACGGGTCTGTCTGACCTTTAAACAGGAGGCGCTGATACTTTCAATTACCGGCGGAATATCATAATCACTTCTTACAAGCTCAATATCCAGCCAATAACATCCGTCCCCTTCCATCTCCTCCTCTATGGAAAAAGACAAAAACCCGTCCTCAAGCATCTGATGCGTCGTATCGAGAAGCGTATGCGCCTCCCTGTATCCCGTCCTGCCATGATACGACAGCCTGTACTCCGCCAGCGGAATAAAGCCTTCTTTAATCGGATTGCGCTTGATCCGCGTCTCCCTGTAAAAACGAAAAAAAAGCCTATGCTCCTTTCCGGGCGCTAACGGAGCGTCAAAACCGATACGCAGCCTGTCTCCCGGCTTCGGCCGCTCTCCAAAAGCCCAAAAGCGCATACCTGTTTCTCTCCTCCCCTCCCCCGGGCGCCACACCTGTTTCTCTTTCCCCGCCCTCTCACTGACCAGCTCTACGACGCAAACGCCTCCTATGCAGCCCGCCTCCACGCTCTCGAAACAGACATCTTCCGCAAAAAAACGGCTGCCCGCCAAAAAATATGTCTGCTCTTTTAGATTCTCTATCCGAACCTCGGTCTCTGCCGGGATCCTCCCGCGCGGCTTAATCCCCAACAGTTTTTGATACTTTCGCTCATGTGCCTCTCCGATCTGGTCCAGATGAAACTGCTGCATCTCCTTCAGCCATGCAAGCATTTCAAGCATTGTAATCCCGGGATCATGTCCGTTATAATCCGTCCACTCCGCACACAATTCCTGAATCTGCCCTACGGCTCTCTGTGTAATTTCCGAGTATGTCTCGTCGTCAAGCGTAATCTGCTCAATCATCCCATGCCCTCCCATCCCCGTTCGCCTCCACCACAACGGTGCATCTTCCGCCAAGCGGCAGCGCAAAACGCAGCCGCGAATCCAAGACGCCCTTTTGAACGGGAGACATTGTCGTCCTAATCTCCCTGACCAGACGAATCCCTTCTATTCCGTTTAGGGCATTCAGAATTTGGGCCTCATTCGGAATTATCCCGATCTCCCATCCCTTTTTATGATAATTTCCCGTGACCGGATCTAAAAACTCCGCAAGACGTTTCCTGATCTCCTCCTGCATCTCAAAAATATGATCCAAATCCTCCGCAACAACCCTCACATAACAATCTACGGACAGAAGCTGCGGTTCCGTCACTTCAATTCCCCCTCGCGCCGCCAGACTTCCCTGCATACGCTCTAAAAGATAGGCCATGATGTCCTCCCTAACCTTCTCAAAATACATTCTGCCATAGTGAAAATCCTTATGAAGAACCACCAGTGTAATTTTTCCGGGCTCGTATTTTCCCTGCGCATTGTATCCGCCGTAACATTTTACCTTCTGTACAAGACGCGACGCCTCGCGCGCAATAGCCTCATAATCGCTCGCGGTTACCGCACGGCCTGCATGCCGCATTGTCTCCTCTCCGCGGCGTACCGCCTGCAAAACGCTTTCCCTGCCGCATCCTCCGCAGACAGGCATAGGATTTGTCACGCGGCTGACAAATCCTATGGCGCTTCCAACGCTTTCTATCGCGCCCGGCGGTTGATTTCCCCGCTCTCCACCGCCGCAGCGATAAGCAATACGAATCGTTTCTTTCTCTCCGCCGGGCGGGATTCTCCCTCTCTTTCCGTCCGAAAAATACACAATCCCCCGATTTTTATCGAGAACATAATGTCTGTCCGTCTCCTTCGACTGCAAAAAATCTTCGGTCTCCTCCCACTTTTCCCAATCGCCTCCCTCTAAAACCCACACGCAAAGATCATAGATATTGCCGCGCAAAAGACGGCAGGCCTTGTTTTTCTCACCGTCCTTTATGTGAAACCATTCGTCCGGATAGCTCTCCACCGCCTTTATGCGCACCGTATTCAGATCCATTCGCTCAATTTCAGGATTTTTTTGCGTTTTTTTTCGCTCGCGATACAAATCCCGCTTGTCGGTAACACGAATCCAATAGGCGCTCTCTCCGCAGACAGGCGACGCCGAAAAATTCTCCTTTCCCAAGAACGTCATGCAGCCGCTTTTTCTAAGTCCCTTTGTCTCATCATAGACTGTCAGAGGCGCAAAACCCTTTTTGCCGTAATATTCAAACGTCAAACCGGGAAGCTCCTCCTCTATCTCCTCCTTCATCCTGATAAAAAGCTTTACCGGCCCCTCCGAAAGCGGGCGGTCAAATCCAATGTACAGCCTGCGGTATTTTTGCTTGGGCCCGTAAAATATTTCCCAGCGGACTTCTTCATTTTTCAGCTCACGGACAGGATACTCCCTCCGGCTGTTCTGATTGTGCGCTATCACATTTTGAGGGTATCTTTCCTCCCCGTCATAAACATAATGAAACCGCACATTATGGAGCACCGGCGTAATATACGCGCCCTTCAGTTTAAAAAGATTATCCATCCGAAGCACCCTCACTCTGATATACCGGGTGGGCGCACACTGCCACTCCAAAAGGGCCGCGTCCTTCGGGCACTCAAATTCCAGCTTTATCCGCTCTCCATGAGATTTTCCGTTAAACAGACTTTGACTGTCCTCCCCCAGAGGAAGCCTGCTCCAGCCAATGCCGTTATAATACTCCCATACGACCTGCTCTATCGTGATGTCATATTCCGGGTCAGGCAGAAAATCGTCGCGCTTCATTATAATCTTCCTCTTTGGTTCTACGTGAATGTGATTGTCAAACGGGAGTCTCTCATAATCCAACGAAAATGTAAGCCGAATCCTTGCTCCTGTTTTCCCCAGGGTCTCCCGTGAAGCAAAATAGCACTCCTCAAACAGCGCAGGACGCTCTCCAAACGGCAGAAAATTATCATTTTTCTGCTCGCCCATTCCGTTTTGAATAAAATCCGGCTCTATATCTTCGCGCCCCGCAGAAAGGCGAATGTCTTTTACCCAAAACGGTTCCCTCTTCCACGGCTTTCTTGCGCGGATTCTAAGCCAGTATCCCGTTTTCCCGAAAAGCTTTGTCTCCTTTGCCGCGCCGGCGCCCTTCGCCGCCTTTAAGATCAGACAGTCTCCCTCTATACGGCGGCTACAAAACTCCTCAAATCCCGCCGTCCCCGCATAGGCGACGGAAATTTCCTCCCTGTCTAAAATCCAGCCCTTTTCATCCGCCAAATCAGGCTGCTTTAACCTAAGCCGAATCTCTGCCGTTCCCGCCGCTTCAAGAACCTCATCCTCTCTAAGATAAAGCGCATGCTCCTGTCCGTTTTCTCCCTCCGGCAGAAACGGATGAAACGGTTTGGTCAAATCCTTTTTTTCTATATAGTCCTCCTGACCATCCATATAAATGAGAGAAGTAATTTCTGCCGGCGTGACATAAAGCGCCTCGGCCGTCTCATAAACTGCCTCTTTGCCCTCTGCATCGGGAGCGGCTTTTACGGAGGTCCCCTTTTGTACATAGCTGCCGCCAAACTCACGCGTGGAAAGGCCAAAGGTTACATATCCTTCCGCCGGGACGGCGCACAGCAGCTTTTGTCCCGTCCGCACGAAAAAGTCTCTGTGAAGCTTCTCTCGGATGCCCTGATAACGCTTTACGGTTCCATAGAACATATCTGCAAAAATCAACGCAAGCGCAGTCCCCGCGTCGGGATTTGACGGGTCGAATTTCCACTCCGGAGTATAGGATTTCGCCAGATTTTCTATCGTTTTAACCACATTTTCTTTTGTCCACCGTTCTATTTCATCTGCGCCCATAATCATCTTCCTTCGTCAAGATAGTAAGGAAATACAAGATTGTACGGATTATTCGTTGTGCGGACGACATAGTCAATACGGATTTCCAGTATCCCGTCCCGCGCCTGCTTTTTTAAGACCTTCACCTCAATCTTTGTAATCCTTGGTTCAAACCGAATCAATGCCTCCAAAATCTCCTGCTCCATACTTCTGATATCAATCGCAGTCATATCCGAAAAAGCATACCGTCTGATACCGCATCCAAATTCGGGGCGCATTGCGCGCTCCCCGACTCCGGTAAATAAAATAATCTTAACCGCCTCCGCAATATCTTCTTCTCCGCGGGAAAGCTCTACCCGCCCCGTCACCGGATCCGTCTTTGGCGGAAACCTCCACCCGCAACCAAGAAACGGAGCCGCTCCTTTTTCTTCCACCTCTATCCCACCTTAATTTAATTTCATCATGGAACCCTTCAGCTCCATAATCCCGCTGCTCTCCGCCTTTAGGGACGCCGAGCCCTTTAAGCCGAGAGACGCCTGCGCCTCCAGCTTAACATTCTGTCCGTCAATTTTTGTACTGCTTCCCGAAAGCTTTGTATTCTGTCCCTTCAGCTCTAATTTCTGCCCCGCCTCTACGCCGATATTATCCGCTTTTACCGTGAGCTTTGAAGAATTTCCGTCAAGCGTAAGCCACTCCTTTCCGCCCACCTTAAATACGGCTTTCTTCTTGGCGGCAAGTGTCAGTATGCCTTCCTTCGCATCCAGGCACAGCGTATTCTCCCCGTCCTTATCCGAAAGAGAAATTCTGCTGCTCTCATCATCAAAATCGGCCTCAAGCTCCCCCTTTGTCTTCACTGTAATCCGCTCTTTCCCCTCTTCATCGGAAATTGTAATCCTGTTTCCGCCCCTGGTGATAAGCGTTTTCACCGTATTGTTCTCATTCGCCGCATCCGCCGGCAGAACATTTGTCTGATTCCACAGACAGCCAATCACATACGGACTTTTCATCTGCCCTAAGTAGAATGCAAGCACCACCTGAGAACCGATTTCCGGCAGCAAATAGGCGCCATATGCATTGCCCGCATAGGAAGCGGCCACCGGAACCCAGCCGATATCGTTATTTTCCGCCGCCCCAAGCAAAACCTGAACCTTTACCATGCCCGGATGCTCACTGTCCCAGTTCTCCACAACCTCACCCAGAACGATTCCCGCCATGGTTTCGGTCTGTTCTTCCTTTGTCTCCCCGGTATCAAGAAGCTCCTCATACAGACTCATTCTTTCCCTCCAATCGAAAAATCAGTGACAAACCCGTCGCTTCCGAACGAATGATTTACGGACTTCAAATAATATTTCCCGTTGATATCCGATTCCAGTCCCTTGATTTCCACATAACGCCCGGGAATCAGCATTGGCGTTCCCACACAGGAACCGCTTCCTGACTGTATCCGCTCCTTTAGCGTCTCCTCCTCGTGATCCGCTCTTGTCTTTAACTCATCGACCGTTCCGATATCCGTAAGAGTGATGATATTCGTGGTTCCCTTCTGCCGCACATGATTCATTGATCCTTCCGATGTCACGTTCCGACGCTCCACGCTTTTTTCAGCGCTTCCCTTTAAATTTCCCCACACCTCGATTACTGCGTCCACATAGCTTACACTCTGCTGAAAAGATATCAGCTCCTGTCCCCACAGCAGCGTTGTAATTGCCTCCTGCGTATTCTTTTTGGTAAAATACGCCCCGCCGCCGCAGACAATAAATTTCCGGTTCGCCAGCTTACATAGCTGTCTTACCATTGCAAGATCGTTCCCCTTCTGTATCATCGGGTTTGCAAGCTGTACTTCGGTGTCGTCTACCTCCAGCTTCAGCTTCAGCTTTTCATAGTCCTTCATAATATTTTTGAATATTTCCGAATACTTTGTCTCGCTCCACACATAACTTTCCCGATAGTTGTCAATCATCAGCCGCTTCACATCCATCGCCGTAATCTGCATAGAGGGCATATCCTCAAACTGCACCGACGTCTCGTAGATAAATCCGCAAAAAACCTCCTCCCTGTCCGATTCATAGCCCATTGAAATTTTTATCACCGTTCCCAGGCTAAGCGCGGCCTTTACGGAAGAATCAAGACTGCGGCTTTTTATATCATAGACATTAATTACGCGAAATGTTGCGCTTGCGGCATCCTTTAAATTTAAGGACACTCTGATATTTTCAATTTTCACCTGATATTTCTCCGCCAGATCCTCCCCCGAATCCCCGATCAAAACCTTCGCACTCGGAACAAAATAATTTTTATATCTTTTCCGCAGCTCATCCTGTTCAAACTGCGCCGTCAAAAAATCCGTCGCCATCCTCTAACCGCCTTCCTACATTCAAAGCGCCGGCAGCGTAATTTCCATCCCGGCCTCTATCTCAAGCGGATTCATAATATGATTTGCCGCCGCAATCGTCCGCCACTTCTCCACATCTCCATACTCCTGCCAGGCGTAATTCCAAAGCTGTTCCTTTTCATGAATTATGCGCACCTTTGTGCGATCGGGCGATTCAAACGGCTCCTGCCGCTTTGCCGTATCCGCATCCAGAAGAGATTTGAAGGTAATATCGACATGCGCGCGCACAGGCGTCCCGTCCGCCAGAAACATCGTATAGCTCTCCTTTACGCTTGTCACAATTCCTTTAAACTGAAGAGCTCCCCAATGAAATTTAACGGTCGGCGGACGGTGCAGCGAACCGTCAATAAACAGCAAATCAGATATCCGCTTTGTCTTTTCCGCCACGCTCGTTCCGCTCTCCTCCTCCGTCGCCGTAGGCGGAATATATGTATCAAAATATAAGGTCATATCAAGCGTCATGCTCTCACCTGCAATATACTGACTGACAGGTCCGTCAAGCCCCGCAATCTTCTTCTCGCTGTAAGAAGCGCCGTAAGAAAGATTGTAGGACGCTGGGTTAAACATGACCTCTATTTTCTTAGGAGCGGCACTCCCGTCGAGGATTTCTATGATCGCTTTCTCTGTCATTTATCTTCCTCCTCTTCTTAACCTTTCCAGATGAAGCTCTTGTTCCATTTTTTTCATGACTTTGGCGGCTACTTTATCTATGTCTATTGGGGGCGGGGGGGTGTTAACTTCCTTTCTCCTCAACTCTTTTATGATTTCCCTCTGCTCTTTTATGTGGCTTACTGTCTCGGTCCGCTCAAAAAAGTCATCCGCAAGAATGCGCACCAGCTTTTGCTCCGCCTTTTTCGCCTTATCCGGCTGTGTTCCGCGATTCTCAAATATCGTACTGATATAGTGATAGACCGAATCTTTGCCGCCTTCCCGCAAGGTCATATGCTTTAGCTCTTCCCGAAAGCGTTTATACACTACCTGTCCGATTGTATTCCAATTGTTTAAAGTGAAAGACTTTATCGGCGCGTCCTTTTTAGCCAGCACTAATGCCGGCGCATTCAACCTGTTTCTTGTAAATTTCTCGTATCTGTCTATGATTTGCTTCGCGAAAGAAATCGATTTACCGGTATACAATTCCATCATGTACAATCTCTAACTTTTCTACCAGAATGGAGCTGTTCATCGCATCCAAGCCGGATATTTCCCACTTTGCAACAATCCCGTCGGAAATCCCAAAGTGCCGCATTGTCATCCTCCCGTTCCCATCCAAAAGAATGATGTGCAGCCAGGTACCAAGCGACATCCCGGGCCTTAATCCTCTCATCCAGCAGTCTGCCGGAAGCACGCCCCGCTCTAAAATTAACGGAGAATGCTTTTTATGGGGCGCGCATAAAATATGAGGGCCGTCGTTCTTCCCACCTTCCGGAATCTCCTCCTGTTCCATCGCGGTCTCAATACCCGAAACCTTCGAGAAGCAAATATTGCCGACGGTCGGAAGCATACCCGTAATCAGGTCTTTGCCCGTAAGCACAAGAAAACGAAAATCCGAAACATATCCCTGTCGATTCATTCCCGCCATATCCTCCCTCCTTACACCTCAAACACGTTCTTAGGCTCATTGTTAAGCTCACCGTTGATCTTTGAGATCTCCTTACACCAGCGCAGCCTGTCCACATGGCTCATGGACATAATGTCGTCGTGGCTCCAATGCATATAATACGCGATGAACGCAGCCTCCTCATAGATTTTGTCAGCCGGATACACTTCTAATGACCGGCTTCCATAAAATTTATCGGAACATCAATTTCTTCGCCGCAATGCGGGCACACCGCTTTGTACCCCGGTACGTCCATGGCGTTAATCTTCTGGTACAGATCCTGTAAATATGCCAGATCCATCGTATAGAGATTCTCAATCACTCTGGTATCCACCGTCGGAAGCGAACCAAGATTTGTAACGACTCTTGCCAGAAGAATCACTGTCAGATACCCCGGATTCTGCTGCACCCGCGGATCTTTTAACGGCAAAATCTCATCCGCCGCATTGGCAAGACGCATCATTCCCTCCTTGTGCAATACACCGCTGCGATCTAAATATCCCCTCGGCAGCACAAATGAATATTCTGTCTGAAAAGCCATATCTTTTTTCCTCTCTTATGATTTATGATTCTCTGGTCATCCCCTCATGAGCTACCTCAAGCGTCTCCACCGCAACCTCGGAAGAAGTCGCATTGAAATCCGGTCCCGTATATTTTACCGGCCACGCATTGATCACGCGCCACGAGGCAACCGCCGACTCCGTCGCGTCAAGCAGTGTGATGGTAATTGTCTTTCGCTCCACCTCCCCGGTAACTCCCGCATCCAGCCAGTCGTAGAGTGCCCTGGAGTCTGCGAGCCCTTTTTTGAGCGTGATATTTCCGTATTTTTTCAGCCCCGGTATCTTCATCGGCGTCTGAACCATGTCCCCCTCGCGGTATTCCATAACATCAATCGATGCGTCAAAGCCCGTAACCTCCGAAAATCCTCCCGCCGTAATTCCGTCAATCTCAACCTTATACCGAAATCTTCCATATGGATATGTCGCCATTTTTTCTCACCCCTCTCCTACTGCGCGTCACTTGTCTTTTGGGAAATCCTGAAGATCACAAATTCCGCCGGTTTTACAGGTGCGACACCGATCACACAAATCAGACGCCCATTGTCGATATCATCCTGGCTCATCGTCTCATGGCCGATATTTACAAAGAACGCTTCATCCGGCGAAACTCCCGCAAGCGAACCGTCGCGCCACATCCCTGTCAGAAATACTTCGATCGTCCGCTTGACGCGTACCCACAGCACCTCATCATTCGGCTCAAACACCGCCCAATTTGTATTTGCCTTAATAGACTCCTCAATAAAGATAAAAAGCCTGCGGACATTAATATATTTCCAGCTCGGATTACTGGTGGCCGTCCTTGCGCCCCACACACGTATTCCCATTCCGGGAAACGAACGTATTAAGTTTACTCCTTTGGGATTTAAAATGTCCTGCTCCCCCTTATTAAACTGACAGTCCAGACCGACACAGGCGCGCACAACTTCGTTGGCCGGCGCCTTATGTACCCCCCTCGTGTTATCGCTTCTCGCATAAATACCCAGGATGGAGCCTGACGGCGGAATCGCTATATTGCGCTTGTCCAGCGGATCGAACACGGTGAGCCACGGATGGTACAGCGCCGCGTAATTGGAGTCAAAAATATCCCTGTGCGCCGTCACGTCGTCTATTTTTTTCGCATCCCTTGGAATGTCCAGCACGGCAAATCTGCTTGCCGTATTTTCACAGTGCGCAACTAACATCAGCTGTACATTCGGATCCGTAATCCCGGGAACCGCCATAATCGAGACATTGTCATTATCCAGAAACGCCTGTATGCCGCTTCGCTTTCCCGCCCCGTTATCCGCTCCGATAAACTCCGCCGCGCTAAGCGAGCCTACGTCTCCGTTTGTCCCCCCGCTTAAATTCACGGAGAGAACCGCTTTTTCACCGTCTCCTCCCGCCAGCAAAAGAAACGGCGGCTGTAACACCTCCGCCGCCGGAGGCGTACACTTTACCTGAATGATCTCCGATTTCGCAAGCTTTTTTTCAATATAGCTGGAGGCTTCTATGTTAAACGACACATTCTCATACACTTCCACCTGATCGTCCACTTTTACTTCCATCGTAAACTCGCACGTTGTAATTACTTTTTGGGGAAGAAGCCCTGTATCGACCGCGCTCTCGTCGAATTTCTCCGCAAATTCGGCAACGTTATCCTGACACTTTATAACACGGTTATAGCTCACTTTTTCCCCGTCGGAAAACATTACAATATCCCCCGCCAAAAAACCCGCCGCATTTTTTAGGGAGCACTGCTTTCCATCCGTATTTTCCACAATCTCAAGGATCTGTGTCTTAGCCTTGCCGGACGGTGATATCACAATATTAATGTTGTTTCCCCATACTCCCGGATTTTTGGCGGAAATCTCAAGTATCGGCGCTTCGGCCGGTATCACCCCGCCCGCACATTTCGCATCATTCGGCGCTACTCTCGCGATAAATGCCCTTGAGCCGCCGTTTATAAAGAAATGCTCTACGGCATACGCCAAAAAACGATACTCTCCAAACTCGTTTTCCGAAAGATAACCGCCGTACTTTCTCTTGAAATCAGCAAAATTTGTCACAAGCTGCGGAACGCCCTCAATCGCGCCGCGCGCCGCAAGACCGACAAATCCCGCCGTGCTTGTACCCACGCCCTCCATTGGTTTCCCGCCGGACTCAAATTCTTCTACATAAACACCTGGTGATAAATATTCTGCCATACGCTACCGGTTCCCCTTTAAGCAAAACCGGATTCCTCCTTTCTAACACATGTTTTCCCGCTTTCTGCCGCTTCTCGTTTATTCGACATTATTCTACCAGAATCTACTTAACAAATACTTAACAACAGACTGTGTTAAAACTTCCTCAAAGAGTAAAAATTATACAATTTGGTGCAAAAAAATGTTCAAATTTTTTGAGCGGTTGAAATTCGAAACAAAAGATGTTAAACTCACCGCAACGAAACAGACAAATAAGTCCATCGGAATCCCATGTGATCATCCGTACAACAAGGAGGCAGAAATGAAAAGGAAAAGCCGGACAATGAAAAAAGTGTTAAGCATGTTCTTAAGTCTCATGATGTTTGCAAGCTTACTGTTTACCGGAGTAATATCCGGACCGCAGAATGTAAAAGCGGCGTCTGCGTTAACATCATCTGACTTTCTGAAAACGAACGGAACAACAATTAGAAAAGCTTATGGCAATGGGGACACAGTATATTTGAGAGGAACCAATGCCGGAGGTTGGCTGGTTCAGGAAGACTGGATGAACCCGACAAACGCGCCCGATCAGAAAACAATGATGAACACACTGGCAGACAGATTCGGTGCATCTACAAGAGATCAGTTAGTAGCAACTTATGAAGATAATTATTGGACAACACAGGATTTTGACAATTGCGCTTCAATGGGAATGAGCGTTATAAGACTTCCGTTTACATACATGAATCTCTGTGACGACAATGGAAATCTTAAACCGGATGCTTTTAGCAGATTGGATTGGTTTGTCAGTAATTGCAGCTCCAGAGGAATATATGTAATACTTGATATGCACGGAGCCTTTGGTTCACAGAACGGTATGGATCATTCCGGAGAAATCAATGACGGAACACAGCTATGGTACAATCAGGATAATAAAGACAAAACTTTAAATTTATGGGCTAAGGTAGCAGAACATTACAAAGGCAATCCTGCGGTTGCAGCTTACGATATCTTAAACGAGCCTGGTATCAAGGCCGCGGCAACATATAGCCTGCAATGGGATTTCTATCATGAAATTTATAAAACAATAAGAAGTAAAGACTCTGATCATATTATTATTATGGAGTCATGCTGGGATGCAGATAATCTTCCAAATCCTTCAAAATACGGATGGACGAATGTGGCATATGAATATCATTACTATCCATGGAATTACATATCCGATGCAGCAGGCCAGGCTTCCTATACGGCAGGCAAGGTAAGTGATATCGCAAACCATAATTATGGAGTTCCTACATTCGTAGGTGAATTCACATGTTTTGATCAGGAAGAAGCGTGGAAAAATACGATGTCAGCCTATAATCAGCAGGGGTGGCATTGGACAACATGGGCTTATAAGGTTACCGGAGACAGCTCTTGGGGAATTTATAACCATAATCCACAGAAAGTTGACATTTACAATGATTCGGCGGATACAATAAGAAGCAAATGGTCGGAAGTCGGAACCGATAAAGGCCGCGCAAATTCGAAAATTTACAATGTAGTAAAAGCGTAT